>JBEKKP010000043.1:0-20078 GCA_050010655.1 Candidatus Dormibacteria bacterium | reverse complement strand
TGCGCCGCCGCGGCCGCATCGAGCTCGAGCAGGCTCACGCCGGGTTGAACGATTGCGGTCTGATTGGCGACGTCGATTTCAAGAATCGCGCTCATCTCTCGAAACGCGATGAGGATGCCGCCCTCACGAGGGACGCACGCGCCGGCAAGCCCCGTGCCGGCGCCGCGAGCGGTAACCGGCATGGCGAACTCGCGAGCAATCGTGATGATCTCGGCGACCTCGGCGGCGGAGTGGGGGAGCACGACCACATCCGGCGCGTGCCAGACCGCAACGAGTGACTCGTCGTGCCAGTCGTCCTCGCTCACGTCCGCGCCGGTCAGGACTCGTGCCGGTCCCAGGAGCGCCGTGAGCTTGTCGATCGCGGCGGGCATGACGTGCTCCTACGAGCCGGTGAACGTCGCCCGGCGCTTCTCGAGGAAGGCGCTGACGCCTTCGACGAAATCGCTCGTGGTCGTCGCCTCGGTCTGGAGGCGTTCCTCGACCGCGAGCTGCGCTTCGAGGTCGTTCTCGTGCGAGACCTCGAGCGCGCGTTTGGTGAGGCCGATCGAGCGAGGTCCTCGGGCCAGACGACCAGCCATCTCTGCAGCGGCCGCGGCGAGTTCGGTGTCGGGGACAACCCGATTCACGATGCCAAGCTCGAGCGCCCGCGCCGCGTCAACCGTCTCGCCGAGCATCGTGAGTTCGGCAGCGCGCGCGGGCCCGATGAGACGGGGGAGAAAGTACGTGCTCGCAAGGTCGGGGATGAGCCCGATGCGCACGAACGCCTGCACGAAGGTTGCGGACTCGGCGGCGATGCGCAGGTCACAGGCGAGCGCAAGGGAGAAGCCCGCGCCCGCGGCGACGCCGTTCACCGCGGCGATCACGGGCTGATCCATCGAGCGAATCGCGCGAATCGCAGGCGTGTAGTGGTCGCGCAGGATCGTGCCGACGTCGAGGCCGCCGTCACCTGCCGCGGCGCGGAGATCCTGCCCGCTGCAGAACCCGCGTCCGGCGCCAGTGATCACCACCGCACGGACGGTGCGCCCCGACGCCGCTTCGCGCAACGCGTCGGTCACTTCGTCCAGCAGCGCAGGGGTGATCGCGTTGAGCACCTCCGGCCGGTTCAGCGTCAACGTCAGGACGCCATCCGTCACTGACTGAAGGAGTTGGGGCGCAGTGGTGGGCGTTGCTTCTGCGGTCATCGCGGCGAAACTCTACGCCGACGCCTTGCCCAGCTCGCGAAGCCGCTCGTAGGTGTAGATCCCGGTGTTGTGCCCGTCCGCCCACACGGTGTTCAGACCGTAGGCGCCGACCAGCGAGATATCCGCAAGCTCGTCCTCGCCGGGATGGAGGTGCGGGTCCGAGCTGAACCGGCCGCGATACCCGGGTTCACCTTTGCACGCGGCGCACGGACACGCGCGACGAAGCACGTCGAAAGGAATGTGATGCGCAGCGCCGTCCGACCACTCGATCAGCAGCGACCGATGTTGCTCGTCGTAGTCGAAGCGCACCGGCCGGAGATCCGGAGCCACCGAGTGCGAACCCGGGAGCTGCTAGCGCAGCACCGACTGGAGCTTCATGGCGAGGCCCATGTCGCCCTTGATCTTGATCTTGCCGCTCATGAACGCCATGGTCCCGTCGAGCTTGCCGGTGGCGAGGTCGACGAAATCCTCGGACTTCATCGTGATCGTGATGTTCGGGTTTTCCGGCGATCCCTCGCCGACATCGGCGCTCCCGTCCTTGAGCGAGATGTGGTACTGGCCTGGCGCTTCACCGTTCAGGTCGAATGCGTAGACCGCAGTCATGCCGGCCGTCTTGGCGGGATCGGCGGCGATGCGGGAATTGATCTCGGTGAAGATTTCGGCGGGGGTGGACGGCATCGGTGGTACGCCCTTGCAAGTGAACTGCGAAGCGGCCGGCGTGGGGCCGGGCCGGTCCCAGTCTACCGAGTGGGGCGAACTGCCGGATGTCGCAATCGGATCACGGCGAGGCGGCTGAGAATCGCCTGAGAGCTGCCGCGAGAGGCCGCGAGACCAGGGGAATTCTCAGGTGGTCGAGACAGACTGTGCCGCGATGAGAGCGACCAATCTCAAGCTCAGTCGCCGGCAAGTCCTCGGCGTAGCGGCAGGCGGGGCCGTGGGAGCAGTGGGCTTCCGCTATCTGACCTTGCAACTCCCGGGTGGGTCGCAGCGAGTCGCATCGGCAGCCGGCGCCGCGGGCGCCTGGGCCAGCCCGTTGGGTACGGCCACCGGTCTCGCGGCACATCTGCTCCGCCGGGCGACGTTCGGCTACACGCCAGCCGAACTGGACGCGGCGTCCTCCATGTCGTACCCGGATCTCGTCGACATGGTGGTCAACCAGCAACCGCAGCCACTGCCGGCGGTGCCCGATCCCACCGACCACGCGGCGGTCGTCCGCGCCTGGTACGAGCACATGGCCACCACGCCGGCGCAGTTCCCGGAGCGCATGACCCTGTTCTGGCACGGACTGCTCACGAGCGACTATCGAAAAGCCGTACGGCTGCCGTTCGTCCTCCAGCAGAACGAGTTGTATAGATCGACCGGCCGAAGCAACTTTCGCACGCTGATCAACGCTGTCACGTACGACCCATTGATGATTCGGTACCTCGATCTCGAAGAGAGCACCGCCGTGGCGCCCAACGAGAACTACAGCCGCGAGCTCATGGAGCTGTTCACGCTCGGGGTGGGCAACTACACGGAGACGGACGTGCGCGAGGGAGCGCGCGCCTTCTCAGGGATTCGAACCGTCCTCGTGGACGCGAGTGGGCGGCGGATACAGCCACCGAAGGTCAAAGCGTCGACCCCCGCTCAGTACACGCAGGCTCTAGAGCAACTGCTCACTTCCGGCGCGACGTTCAAAGGGGTCCTCTCCACAGCCCAGCACGACAGCGGCAGCAAGACATTCCTCGGGCACACCGGGAACTTTGACCCGGGTCAGGCACTCGACATCATCCTGTCGCAGCCGTCCTGCGCACTGCATATCGCGCGCGACGCGCTGGTGCAGTTCTGCACACCGGATCCATCAACAGAGCTCATCTCCAGCGTGGCCGGGCAATTTCGCTCCAGCGACTACGACATCACAACGTTGATGCGGGCCATCTTCACCAACGAGGCATTCACATCGCCCGCCGCGTACCGGTCGCTGGTGCGCGGCCCTGTCGAGTACATGGTCGCGACCATGCGCGCATTGACTCGTCCTGGTCTCGCCGCGAAGTGCGCGGAGTCCGGTGAAGGAATGGACCAGATCCTCTATGACATGCCGACGGTTGCGGGCTGGCCGTCCAACCAGGGATGGGTGTCATCCGGATCCTGGCTGGCACGGCTGAATTTCGCCGCAACGGTTGTGGCCTCCGAGAGCACGTTTCCGGACCCGGCGGCCGCTGTGCAGACACAGCTCGACGGTGTTGTCGGACCCGATACCGCCGCCGTTTTCAATGCGAGCGAGGGCGACGGCGACCGCTGGTACGCGCTCCTCGCAAGCCCCGAATTTCAGCTCAAATGAGGCGAACGAGATGATCACTCGACGCGATTTCATGGTGAGTGGTATCACCGCAACCGGCGTCGGCATCGTGGTGCCGCCGGTGTTCGCGCAATCCGTTTTCGCGGCCACGATTGAGGACATCCACAACGACCACGTGTTGGTGATCCTCCAGCTCGGTGGCGGCAACGACGGGCTGAACACAGTCATCCCGTACACGGACCCGGCGTATCCCCAGGCGAGGCCGACGATCGGCATCGCCGACGACAAGGTCCTGCCGCTCAACGCGGAAGTCGGCCTCAATCCGGTCATGCCCGGGATAAAGAAACTCTTCGACGCCGGCGAGGTCGCGCTCGTGCAGGGAGTGGGCTATGCCAATCCCGTGTACTCGCACTTCGAGGGTCTGTACATCTGGGAGCACGCGGATCCGACCATGGAGCAGACCGACGGATGGCTCGGCAAGCTGCTGGCGAGCCAGCTCGACTCCCAAGGCCATCCCCTCACCGGTTGCGCGCTGGGCCAGGCGAGCACGCCCGCCGAACTGCTCGCACAGAACGCAACGGTCAGCGTCATCGAGTCAGTCCCGACGTACAACGTTGACGGCGGTGCCGGCCGCCGTGTCGCCGCACCCGACCTCTACAAGCGGACCCCGGGCATCTATGGCGTCCTCTTCGACCAGGCACTCACGACGGCCGAATACGGCATTGCAGCGCTCGCCGATTCGCAAACGCGCTACACGCCGTCGGTGAGCTACACACCGTCGAGCACCGTCTACGGCAGCAAGAACAGCCTCGCCGCGTCCCTCCAGCTGACGGCCGAGATGATCGTGACGCAGCCGAGCGTCAAGATCTGCCACGTCGTCCTGGGCGGTTTCGACACGCACCAGGATGAGGACACCAGGCAGAACGCGCTCCTCGCCTACGTCGACAGCGCGGTGAGCGCCTTCATGCAGGACATCGCCAACCACGGCATGGCCGATCGCGTGGTCCTGATGACCTGGTCGGAGTTCGGCCGTCGGGTGGTGGAGAACGGGGGCAAGGGCACCGATCACGGCGCCGCTGCGCCCATCTTCGTGGTGGGCAAACCCGTCAAGGGCGGGGTGTTCGGCGAGCAGCCATCGCTCACCAAGACCGTCGACTCGGGGAACCTTCAGTACAACGTCGACTTCCGAAGCGTCTATCAGACGCTCATCCGCGATTGGCTCCAAGCAGATCCGACGTCGGTGCTCGGCGCGTCGTTCCCCGAGCTGCCGATCATTCAGACGCTGTAGCGGTGACCCTCAGCACCCGAGCGCTCAAGGTGATGAGCGGGGTCGGCGCGGTGGTCGTCTGCGCCGTCAGCGGTGTTCTGGTCGCAATTGACCCAAAGCCGGCCACAGCCCCGCTTCGCCCGCCAATCGGGGAGCCATCGCCTGCCTCATCGCTGCTGGTGATCCCGCAGTCCTGCGGCGGCGCAACGCTCGATCCGGCATTGCTGCCGGTCGTGGAGCAGTTGCGCGCAGCCAGGAGTGCCGCCGCGCGACGCCTGATCCTCGCCCCGCTTTCCGCGTCACAGCGGCTCGATGTCGAAGCCTACGTGCGCTCATTGGCGCGCAATGCCTCGGACACGACCGGCCACTGCGACGAGACGGCGGGACAGGGCGGCACCATCTCCCCGTCGGTCGTCGACGCGCCTCCGTCGACGCAGCCGCTCATCAATACATACGTCTCATGACGGTCATGAACGACCGCTTCATCCGGCATGCGTTCACCGCGTTTGGCGGCGCCCGATGTGAGGTCGTGGTGTGCGGCGGGCGAGACGGCGACGTGTCCTCGCTGGTCGCCGACACGTATGCATTCGAGCGGCGGTTGACGAGGTTCGATCCTGGCAGTGAGCTGTCGCACTTCAACGCGGCTGCCGGCGCGCGCGTCTCGGTTTCGGCCCTGCTCGGCGAGTTGCTCCGCACCTGTCTCGACGCGTACGAACTGAGCGGCAGCCTGGTCAATGCCGCCTGTCTGCCGGCGCTCATCAACGCGGGGTACGACCGATCGATCACCAGGCTTCGCCGCCACCCTGTTGCCCGCGCTCGCACCCTTCCCAACTCGGTGGTCCCGCCCTTGCCTGCCGTACTCGAAGTCGGCGACGGATGGGCATGTCTTGCCGGCGGCTGGGCAGTCGACCTGGGTGGGGTCGGCAAGGGTTGGCTCGCGGATACCTTGTGCGAGCGCTTCGAGAACGCCGCGATCAACCTCGGCGGCGACATCCGCACACGAGGAGCCGGCCCCGAGGCTGCCGGATGGTCCGTGACCCTCTGCGATGGCACCACCGTCCTGGTACGCGACGCAGGAATCGCGACCTCAGGAACCTCCGGCCGTCACTGGCCAGGCGGCCACCACTTGATCGACCCTCGTACTGGGGCACCAGCGCACACCGCGATCAGCGCCAGTTCCGTGGTCGCCCGCAGCGCGCTTCAGGCGGAGGTGCTTGCCAAGGGCGGCTGCCTGGTGGGCTCGTCGGCCGCTCCCGAGTGGCTTCGTGCACGCGGCGCCGCACGCCATGCGTTCGTTCTCGACCCGCCGGCGCTCGCGGTGTGACATGAACGTCGATCTGATCCTCTGGTACGCAGCGCGCGCTGCGGCGCTGGCCGCGTTCTTCGTGCTGGCAGCGTCACTGCTGACCGGTATGGCAATCCGAACGGCGTACCTCGCGCCAGTCGCTCGAAACCGCGGCGTGATGGCCGTGCATGGGTTTCTCACGTGGTTCTGGGTGCCGCTCGTCGCCGTTCACGTGACCTCGTTGCTCCTGGATGCGACGTCTCGCATCGCGCCGCTCGACCTGCTTGTTCCGTTCAGGGTCAACGAGGGGGCAGGATCTCAGGTCGCGATCGGGCTCGGCACGGTCGGTCTGCTCCTACTGGTTCTCGTCGGCGTCACCTCGGCGCTCCGGCGTTGGATGCGCCCTGCGGTCTGGCGATGGATCCATCGACTCACCTACCCGATGTTCGTGATCTTCCTGATTCACGCACAGCTGGCAGGAACTGATTTCAGTGACGTCGCGATCAGCCTGGCGGCGTGGGCCACGCTCGGGGGGCTCGTCTCGCTCGCGCTGCTCCGCTTCGCTGGGGGGAGGATGGCCGGCGAGCCGTTTGTGTAGCCCTCCGTTTCGGCGGGTACACTCGCTCCATGTTGACCTGGATGTGGGTGGTCTGGCTCCTCGCCGGTCTGATCCTCTTGGGCCTCGAGGTTCATACCCAGGCGTTTTATTCGCTCTTCCTCGCGGTGGGATCATTTGCCGCGACGGTGGTCGCGCTCTTTCCCACTGATGTCTGGGTGCAGGCCGTCGTCGGTGCGGCTGTGGCCATCGTCGGCACCATGGCGGTGCGCCCAACGCTCGCTCGCATGTCGGCTCGGCACCTCGGGCCGAAGCTCGCGATGCCAGGCGCATCGGACAACCTCATCGGTCAGCCTGCGCTCACGCTCGAGCCGGTCGGCGACGAGAATCACCCCGGGCACGCCCGGCTGTTTAATGAAAAGTGGCTGGCAGTCACCGCGAATCCCGGTGGCGTGCCGGCACATCAGGAAGTTACCGTCGTCGAAGTGCGCGGCACCACCCTTGTGGTCGCGCCCCCCAAGGGAGGCTGAATTCAGTGGACAACAGCGGTCTGGTCACGGCGATCATCGTCATCGTCCTGCTCATCGTGGTGGCGATCCTCATCGGCGGCGCCGTCCGCGTCGTGCCCCAGGGCTTCGCCGGCGTGGTGACACGTTTTGGACGATTTCGGCGGGAATCCCAGGCCGGCCTGACGATCATCACGCCCTTTATTGACAAGCTGCTCCGGGTGGACATGCGCGAGACGCCGCGCACCGGAGACCGGCAGGACGTGATCACGCGCGACAACGTCGCAGTCGCGGTGAACGCCACCATCTTCAGCCAGGTCATCGAGCCGCGGGCCGCGCTGTTCAATGTGTCGGACTACCTCGTCGCCATCGACCAGCAGGCCCGCACCACACTCCGTAACGCGTTCGGCAACGTCAGCCTCGACGAAGCGCTGTCATCCCGCGAGCAGATCAACGCGGCGATGCAGCAGCAAATGGAGCAGGTCACCGACAAGTGGGGCATCCGCATCAACCGCATCGAGATCGTCGATATCTCGCCGCCGGTGCAGATTCTCCAGGCGATGGCCCTGCAGAAGCAGGCGGACCAGGAGAAGCGCGCACGGATCCTCCAGTCGGAAGGCCAGCAGCAATCGGCCGTCAACATCGCTGACGGTAACCGGCAGGCGGCAATCAAGCAGGCAGAGGGCGAGCGGCAGGCCGCGATCCTTCGCGCGGAAGGCAACCGGCAGGCTGCGATCCTCGAAGCCGAGGGTCGCGCGCAGGCAATTTCCACCGTGTACGGATCGATCAAGGCCGCGGCCCCGGACCCGACCCTGGTTGCGATCCTCCAGCTCGACACGCTGACGAAATTCGCCGAGAGCCCCAATGCCAAGCTGGTGGTTCCCGCCGAAACAGCCGGTCTGCTCGGTGCGGCGCAGGTGCTCCGCAGCGTGCTGGGCGACGCGCCAGGTCTCGAGCCGCCGACGGTCGTCACCGTGCCGCCCTCCAGCAGCTAGCTGAACGGACCCACGCCAGTGGCCGGGCAGAGTTCGCTCTTCGGCGCAGACCCGGTCACCCCAGCCGAACCCGTGGACGCGGGACGTCACGCGCCGCTTGCGACACGCATGCGCCCGCGAACGTTCGAGGAGTTCGTCGGCCAGCATCGGGCGATCGGCGTCGGGACCGTGCTCCGCCGGGCGGTCGATGCAGGCGAGGTGCCGTCGCTCATCCTCTGGGGCCCGCCGGGAAGCGGTAAGACGACACTCGCCGCGCTGATCGCGGGAGCGACCAACGCCACCTTCGAGGCGGTGAGCGCGACGAGCGCCGGCGTGGCGGATTTGCGCAAGGTCGTCGAGCGGGCGCAGGAGCGGCTCCGGACGGGGCGAAGGACCGTGCTCTTCATCGACGAGATCCATCGCTTCAACAAGGGGCAGCAGGACGCGGTCCTGCCGCACGTGGAGAACGCTACGGTGACCCTGCTCGGCGCGACCACCGAGAACCCGTCATTCGAGGTCAACGCGGCCCTCCTCTCGCGCAGCCGGGTCATCCGGCTCGAAGCCCTTGAAGCCGACGACCTTCGCCGCCTCCTCGAGCGCGCGTTGGTGGATCCGGAACGGGGGCTTGGCGCCCAGCACGTCGAAGTCGAGCCCGAGGCCATCGATCGCCTTGTCTCACTCTGTGGCGGCGATGCCCGTATCGCGCTGAATTCTCTTGAACTCGCCGTCCAGGCAGCGGTGCCAGATGCTTCGGGAGCGGTTCGCGTGACGGTGGCCGACATCGAGGGTGCACTCCAGAACCCCGCCTTGCTCTACGACCGTGCCGGCGATCAGCACTACTGGTTGATCTCCGCCTTCATCAAGTCCGTGCGCGGCAGCGACCCGGACGCCGCGGTGTACTGGCTCGCGCGCATGCTCGAAGCGGGGGAGGACCCACTCTTCGTCGCGCGGAGGCTCGTCATCCTCGCGGCCGAGGACATCGGCCTCGCGGATCCGCAGGCGCTCGGGATCGCCGTGGCGGCGCAGCAGGCGGCGCACTTCATCGGTATGCCCGAGGGCTACCTGCCACTCAGCGAGGCCACGCTCTACCTGGCCGCGGCCCCCAAGAGCAACAGCGTGCTCCGCGCCTACGTCGCGGCAGCCGCCGACGTGGCCGAGACGCTCCACCAGCCGGTGCCGCTCCATCTGCGCAACGCGGTAACCGGGCTCGGCAGATCCATGGGCTACGGGAGCGGCTACCGATACGCGCACGACCATGAGGGAGGAGTGGTCAAGCAGGAGCATCTGCCGGAGTCGCTCGCCGGCCATCGGTATTACGACCCCTCGGACCACGGCGCCGAGCGCGCCATCTCGGAGCGCCTCGCTGCAATTCAGAAAGGGCTTTCCGATCGCGAATCCGGGTCTTAAGACGATCGGCCTAGCGGCGTCCGGACAGCCCTGGGCTGACTATCGTTCCCGACGGGAATTCCTTCTTTCGAAACGCAAGTCCCCCTGATAGGCGGGCGGGCGCCGACCCAGTTCAGTGGTTTACCCTCGCGGGCTCCCCCTCCCCGCGGCACCGGGTGTATCGCGGTTCTGCTGGGTCGGTGCCACCGCCGACTTCTCTCTCCAGACTGCGAGATATCGGTTAGGCTGATCTTCGACTGTGGAAGTTACGCATCCCACTCCCATTCGAGTGCTCATTGTCGATGACCACCCGTTGGTGAGGCGAGGGCTGACCTCCCTCCTGAACGGGACCACCGACATTCGAGTTGTCGGCGCCGCATCGGACGGCGAGGAAGCGGTCGCCTATGCCGTCGAGGAACACCCCGACATCGTGCTCATGGACATCTCGATGCCGGGCATGAACGGCTTCGAGGCGTTGCGACGGATGCTCAAGGCCGTGGCCGGCACCAAGGTCGTGATGCTCACGTCGTATTCGGAGCACGACATGGTGGTCGAGGCGATCGACAACGGCGCCGTGGGCTTTCTTCTCAAGGACACCGAGCCCCAGGAACTCCTGAACGGCATTCGATCGGCCGCGAAGGGCGACACGCCGCTTTCACCGAAGGCGGCGAAGGAGCTGCTGCGCGACCGTGTCAAGCGCCGGCCGCTCGATGACCTCACGCAGCGCGAACTCGACGTTCTGACGCTCGTGGGGCGGGGGATGAGCAACAAGCAGATCGCGTGGCGCCTCGGCATCAGCGAGAAGACGGTGAAGGCGCATCTCGGCTCGGTGTTCGACCGGCTCGGCGTCGAGGATCGCGTCCAGGCTGCGCTCTGGGCGCAGCGCCACGGGATCATCTAGGGCCGTCGGCTTGTTTCCCGCCGGCAGTGCGGAGGTGTCACAGACAGAGCGGCTGCCCTGTCTCAGGTGTTGTCGGACACACCCGAGCAAGGAGCCCTCATGAAAGTGTTTGTGGCAGGAGCGACCGGAGCGATTGGCAAACAGCTCGTGCCGCGGCTCGTCGCCGCGGGCCACGAGGTGCATGGGATGACACGCAGCGAGTCGAAACAGTCGATGCTCCGCGAGCTGGGGGCTGTGCCCGTGGTCGCGGACGCGCTTGATCCCGATCAGGTGGCGGATGCCGTTGCCAAGGCGCATCCGGACGTGATCGTCCATCAGCTCACTGCGATTCCAGCGCAGTTGCATCTGCGGCGCTTTGACCGTGATTTCGCTCTGACGAGCCGGCTGCGGACCGAGGGGACGGACTACCTGCTCTCAGCCGGACAGGCGGTCGGGGTTCGGCGGTTTATCGCGCAGAGCTATTTCGGCGCATATGCCCGCACCGGCGCAGCGGTGAAGACCGAGGAGGATCCACTCGATCCCACACCGGTTCGTGGGATGCGGGAGGTCGAGGCGGCGATCCGTCACCTCGAGGAGGCCGTGCTGAGTGCGTCTTGGACGGAAGGGATTGCCCTCCGCTACGGTGCCTTCTATGGTCCGGGGACTTCGCTCGCTCCCGGAGCGGAGCAGGTCGAGATGATCCGCCGGCGCCGATTCCCGCTGGTCGGTGACGGCGGCGGCGTGTGGTCGTTCATCCATATCGCGGACGCGGCAGACGCGACCGTGGCCGCGGTCGAGCATGGGAGTCGCGGCGTCTACAACATTGTCGACGACGCACCTGCACGGGTCGCCGAGTGGTTGCCCGCAATGGCCGAGGAGCTCGGCGCGAAACAGCCCATGCGAGTGCCACGGTTCATCGGCCGGATGTTCGCCGGAGAGGTGGGCTTGGTGATGATGACCCAGCTGCGCGGCGCCTCCAACACCAAGGCGAAGCGCGAGCTCGCCTGGCACCCGGCACACCCCACGTGGCGGGAGGGATTCGGGGCAGCGTGACGGATCGCGAACGACTGCTTGCGGAGTTGCGACCGGTGGCTTTCGCAATCGCGTATCGGATGCTCGGCACCGTCTCCGAAGCCGAGGATGTGGTGCAGGAGGCGCTGCTACGGGTGCATCAGACCCTCGACGCCGGCGAGGAGATTGCATCGCCCCGCGCCTTCATCGCGACCGTGACCACCCGGCTTTCGATCAATGAGTTGCGCTCTGCGCGCGCCCGTCGCGAGCGCTATGTCGGAGATTGGCTTCCGGAACCGATTGTCACTGACAACCGCGACGATCCAGCGCAGCGCGCGGAGACCGCCGACTCCGTATCACTCGCGATGCTGGTGCTCCTCGAACGTCTCTCGCCGGAGCAGCGCGCCGTGCTGCTGTTGCACGACGTGTTCGACTACGGCTATCCGGCGATCGCAGCGATCGTCGGCAAGCGTGAAGAGAACGTGCGCCAGCTCGCCGCTCGCGCTCGGCGACACGTCGAGCAGCCGCGGCCACGCTTCGAGGTGACACGCGAGCATCGCGACGAGCTCGCACGGCGGTTTTTCGCTGCCGCGGAGGGCGGCGATCTCGCGGGGCTCGAGGCGTTGCTCGCCCACGACGTGACGCTCACCGGTGATGGAGGCGGCAAGGTCCCAGCGCTCGCCCGATCGCTCCATGGACGCAACCGGGTCGCGCGCGCACTCACCAATTGGATCCGCGCGGCCGCCCGCGTTCCAGGCTGGTCGATGCGCCCGGTCGACGTCAACGGCGGGCCTGGGGCCCTCATCCTCGACGGACAGCAGCGACTGATCGCCGTACTGGCGCTCGATGTCGACGGCGATCACATCGATACGGTCAGATCGATCGTCAATCCGGACAAGCTGGCCCACCTCGGGCCGGTCGCCGACTTCGCATCACTCTTCGGGCCGGCACGTTAGCCGGCACCCGCTGCGGGATCGCTCTCGGCTACTCCGGGGCGGCCGCGACCCGGATCGCTCGAGCGAAGGCCGCGGCCGTCTGCTCGAGATCGGCCTGCGTGTGCGCCGCCGAGCAGAAGGCGCTCGTGTTGAGGATGTCGACGCCCTCCGCTCGCATCGCATTGGCGAGCCTCGAGTGCGCGCGCGGATCGTCGAGAAAGATGTGCAGGATGCTGGTGAGCCGGCGGATGGCGCCAGGGATGCCGGCGTCCGCCAGTGCCGCGGTCCACGCGGCTGCGAGGCGGATCGCGTAGTCCTCGGCGGTGCGCTGCGGAATCCCGTCGGCAACGAGCCGGAGCGTCGTGATCCCCGCGACGGCGCTGAGCGGATTGGCGTTGAACGTCCCCGCATGGGCGATGGTGGTTGCGAGCAGTTCGAGCAGTTCGGCGCGGCCCGCAACTGCTCCTGAGGGGAGCCCGCCCGCCATCACCTTGCCGAGCACGCTCATGTCCGGGATGATCCCCAGCATTTCCTGCATGCCACCAGGGCCGACGCGGAAACCGGTGACGACCTCATCGAAGATGAGGATGGCGCCGGTCGCCGTGCACTCGTCGCGAGCAGCGGCGATAAACGCCGGGTCGAGCGGCATCTGTCCGTAATGCGCGCCGGATGCCTCCATGATCACGGCGGCGACGTCGCCCACAGCAAGCTCCGCGAGGAGTGCTGCGGGATCGTCCGTCGGGACCACGTGGGTGAGTTCGCCGAGCGCTTCCGGGACGCCAATCGGTGTTCGAGTCGCTCCGTTCTCGTCGAGATACGGGCTCACGACATCGGACCAGCCATGAAAGTGGTCCTGGAGCTTGATGACGCGGTCCCGACCCGTCGCAGCCCGCGCGACGCGCAGCGCGAGCATCACCGCCTCTGTGCCTGAGGCTGTGAATCGCACCTTCTCCGCGGAGGGGACGAGCGACGTGATCAGCTCGGCCCACTCGACCTCGAGCGGGTGCGCTGCGCCATAGTGGGTGCCATTGCCGACCTGCTCGCGCAGCGCCTCGACGATGGCGGGATGCGCGTGGCCGAGCAGGAGCGCGCCGTGACCCATCGTGTAGTCGACGAGCTCGGTGCCGTCGATCAGCCACTTCCTGGAGCCACTCGAGCGCGCGACGTAAATCCGCGGCTCATATGTGCGCGAGCGGTGCGTGGAGCCGCCCGGGAGCACCCGGCGCGCGCGTTCCCCCAATTCGGCGTGAGCGCGCGTGTGCACGTCCTCGGTCACAGACACGTCGTGAGGATACCCGGCATTTGGAGGCGACGGTGGGAATCGAACCCACGATCAGGGTTTTGCAGACCCGTGCCTTACCACTTGGCTACGTCGCCCCATACCCGGAGTGCGCCATTGTCGCCCACCCGCGCACTCAGGCAGCCAATTACCGACGGGCACGCGGCGTGGTCCACCCCCGAGCTGCGGGCGATCGGTTGATTCGTCACCCGTCTGTAGACTCGCGACGTGCGAGTGGAATGGCGATGAAACGACGCAAGCTCGGATCCCTCGAAGTGTCCGCGCTGGGTCTCGGATGCATGGGGATGTCGGCCTTCTATGGATCGACTGATGACGACGAGTCGATCGCGACCATTCATCGCGCACTCGAGCTCGGCATTGATTTTCTTGACACCGCGCAGCTCTACGGCCCGATGACCAACGAGTCGCTGCTCGGCCGCGCGATCGAGGGACACCGCGACGAGTACGTGATCGCCACGAAATTCGCGCGCCGTCTCGAGCCCACCACGAAGGCCGGCGATCTGTCGACGCTCGGACCGCTCGACGGCTCGGCCGCGCACGTGAAAAGTTCTATTGACGGTTCGCTGCAGCGGCTCGGCACCGATTACATCGATCTGTACTACCAGCATCGCGTCGACCCGAACGTTCCCATCGAAGAGACGGTCGGGGCGATGGCGGAGTTGGTCCTGGCCGGCAAGGTGCGCTATCTCGGCCTCAGCGAAGCGGCGCCTGACACGATCCGGCGCGCGCACGCCGTGCATCCGATCACCGCGGTTCAGACCGAGTACTCGATGTGGTCGCGCGATCCCGAGGCCGACATTCTGCCCACGTGTCGAGAGCTCGGTATCGGCTTCGTTCCGTACTCGCCACTCGGCCGCGGGTTTCTCTCCGGTCGCTTCACGTCGCCCGACGACCTCGACCAGAGCGACTTCCGCCGGCACGGTCCGCGCTTCAGCGGCGAGAACCTCGACGCAAACCTGCGGCTCGCGGCCAAGGTGGCCGAGATCGCTGAGGACAAGGGTGTGACTCCTGCGCAACTGGCCCTTGCCTGGGTGCTTGCGCAAGGGAACGACCTCGTCCCGATCCCCGGAACGAAGCGTCGCAAGTATCTCGAGGAGAACGCTGCGGCAGTCGACGTCGAACTCACTCGCGAAGACCTCAAGCGCATCGAGGCGGAGCTCCCCGCTGCCGCAGGCGAGCGCTATGACGCCGCAGGCATGGGGTCGGTCAACCGCTAGCACTGGCACACACACGCCAGGAGTGACCCGCGCACCGGCCCCGCGTGCGTCCGTTCAAACGCGGCCCGCCCTGAGTACGATTCGGGTTGGAGACGCGGCCTGAGGTAGGAGACGCCGGTGGTCTGTTCGAACTGTGGTGAGAGCAATGCTCCCGACCGCAAGTTCTGTGGCGAATGCGGGGCTCCGCTCGCGCAGGTCTGCGCGGCGTGCGGCGCGGCGAATGCCGTCGGCGTCAAATTCTGCGGGGAGTGCGGTTCGTCACTGGGAGCAACTGGGGACGCAGCCGGCGTCGGGCTACCGAAGCCTGCGATCCGCGGCTCAGCATCGACGGTGGTGGCCGAGATCCGTCTGGTCTCCGTGCTTTTCGCGGACCTCGTCGGGTTCACGACGCTCTCGGAGTCCCGCGATCCAGAAGAGGTGCGGGATCTCCTGACGAGATACTTCGAGGTCTGCCGGGGATTGATCGAGCGCTACGGCGGCACCGTCGAGAAGTTCATCGGCGACGCGGTGATGGCGGTGTGGGGCGCACCCACAGCTACCGAGGACGACGCCGAGCGCGCAGTCCGAACCGCGCTCGAACTCGTCGCTGCGGTCGCGGCGCTCGGCGCGGAGGTCGGCGCCCCGACCCTGCGCGCTCGGGCCGGGGTCCTCACCGGCGAAGCCGCGGTGACCCTCGGCGCGACCGGCCAGGGCATGGTGGCCGGCGATCTCGTGAACACGGCGTCGCGCATCCAGTCCGCCGCCGAGCCCGGATGCGTCCTCGTCGGCGAGGGAACGATGCGAGCGGCCGGCCAGGCCATCGCGTTCAGGGCGCTCGATCCGATCGCGCTCAAAGGCAAGGAGGAGCCGGTCGCTGTCTGGCAGGCGCAACGCGTCGTCGCCCAGCGGCGAGGGGTCGGCCGCTCTGAGCGGGCTGAGCCACCGTTCGTCGGGCGCGAGGAGGAACTGCGGTTGCTGAAGGAGCTGCTCCACGCGACCGCTCGTGAGCAACGCCTGCGTCTTGTGTCGGTCACCGGCCTTGCCGGCATTGGGAAAAGCCGGCTCGCCTGGGAGTTCCTCAAATACATCGACGGCCTCGCGGCAACCGTGTACTGGCAGCAGGGACGCTCACCTTCATACGGGGAGGGGATCAGCTTCTGGGCGCTCGGCGAGATGGTGCGCATGCGCGCGGGAATCACCGAGGGTGAGGATCCTGTGCAGGCTCGCACCAAGCTCAGCACCTCCGTCGCCGAATTCGTCACGGAGCCGGACGAGCGGCGTCGAGTCGACCACGCGCTTGCCTATCTCCTCGGACTCGCCGAGGCACCAGGTGGCGACCGCGAGGAGCTCTTCTCCGCGTGGCGAACCTTCTTCGAGCGCATCGCGGACCAGGGCCCCACGGTGCTCGTGTTCGAGGATCTGCAGTGGGCGGACCCTGGGCTGATCGACTTCATCGAGTCGATTGTCGAGTGGTCGCGGAGTCGCCCCCTGTTCGTGCTCACGCTGTCCAGACCCGAACTGCTGCAGCGCCGCCCCACGTGGGGCGCAGGGCAGCGCTCATTCACCGCGCTGCATCTCGAGCCCCTGCCACCGGCGGCAATGGCCGCACTGCTCCGTGGCTTCGTCGCCGGACTCCCGGAGTCCGTCGTGGAGCACGTGCTGCATCGCGCCGAAGGAGTGCCGCTCTACGCGGTGGAGACGATCCGGATGCTGGTCGACCGGGGTCAACTGGTGGAGCGCGACGGGGTCTTGACCGTCACGGGGACGCTCGAGTCGCTCGATATCCCCGACACGCTGCATGCCCTCATCGCATCTCGACTCGACGGCGTGTCAGCGGGCGAGCGCTCGCTGCTCCAGAACGCCGCCGTCATTGGTCAGAGTTTCTCGATCGCCGCGCTGGCCGCCGTCTCCGGGCGCGATCGGGCGGCGCTGTCCGCCCCACTCCGGGACCTGGTACGCAAGGAGCTTCTGGCGCTCGACACCGATCCACGTTCGCCTGAGCGCGGGCAGTACGGCTTCGTACAGGGGCTGATCCGTGAGGTCGCCTACGGAACACTCGCGAAGCCGGAGCGGAGGGCGAAGCACGTCGCCGCCGCCTCGTACTTCGAAGGCCTTGACGACGAGGAACTCGTCGGCGTGGTCGCAACCCACTACGCCGAGGCGCAACGAGCGACCGCCGAAGGCCCGGAGCGAGATGCGCTTGTCGAGCGGGCTCGGGAATGGCTCACCCAGGCCGGCCGCCGCGCCCTCGCGCTCGGTTCGCCGGAACAGGCGCTCACGTACCTGGACCAGGCACTTGCGCTGACCGGGGACGGAGCGACGAGGGCGGCGCTCCTCGACCTGGCCGGCGAGGCCGCGCTTCGCTCGGATGCATTCGAGCGTTCCGTGGCGCACTACGAGGCGGCGGCGGCCCTGCACCAGAGCGCGGGCGACCTCGATGCCGCCGGTCTGAGCATCGCCCGCCTCACCTGGGCGCTGGGCGACGGATTGTCACGGGTTTCCGATGCCATCGAGCTTGCCGAGCAATTCCTGGCCAAGCTCGGCGACGCTGCCAACGAGCGGGCGAGGGCCGACGTGGCAGCGACCCTCGCATCGTTGCAGAGCTCGACTGGGGCTTCGGACCAGGCGCTGGCGTGGGCGGAGACTGCATGTGTGCTGGCCGAACGCATCGACGACGCCGAGCTTCTCGGACGCGCGATCGGCGCGAAGTCCGCCGCGATGTTCCGCCTGGGACGCCATCGCGAAGCGGTGATGCTCGCTCGCGGCCGCATGGCACTCGCCGAGAACGCCGGCTCCCTGGTTGAGCGCAGCGTCGCGACCCTGTACACCTCGATCTTCGTGCTCGATGACGACCCCCACGAGGCGATCAAGCTGCAGCTCGAGGCCGCCGAGCTGGCGCGGCGGGCCGGCGTCCGGAGCCTCGAGACGGTGAACCTGATCAATGCCGCGGAAGGCGCGATCATGCTCGGGCATTGGGACGACGCCCGATCCGCGCTGACCGCGCTCAGCCAGCGCGACCTCGCGCCCGCCCGACAAACCCAGTTCGCGTTGTGCGATGCGGTGTTCGCGGCGCTGACCGGACGTACCGCCCACGCCCTCGAGCAGCTCGAGTCGACGGTGGGCGAGGCGATGACAGAGGACCGGACCGCGCGATCCAACAACTACCTCGCCCGGAGTCAGGTGCATCTGGCCATTGGTGAGCTGGAGACTGCCTACCAGGATGCCGCCACCGCGCTCGAGGCCGAGGCTTCCGGCATCAACAGCCCAAACGCGTTGGCGGTCGAGATGCACGCCGCACTCTGGCTCGGAGACGCCGCGCGGGCGCGTACAGCGCTCGCCGCGATGCAGGCGTTTCGCGGCCGCTGGATGGCGGCGACACGCCTGACCGGGGAGGCGGGCATCGCATCCCTGGAAGGCCGTTACGAAGCGGCCGCGGCAGCATATGCGCGTGCGCTGGAGGCATGGCGCGAGTTGGATTCGCCGCTCGATCTGGCCATGTGCGGTCTCGACCGTGCGTCGGTCCGCGGCGCCGAGGTCCCAGCGGGCGATGAAGATGACGAAGCTCGAGAGATCTTCACGCGCATCGGCGCCGTTCCACTGCTCGCACGCCTGGATCGAGCCGTCGAGGCTGCCAGCAAGGCGGGCTGAACCGCGCAACTGACGGCGTCGCCATCGCGTGACGCGATCTTGCCGCTTGCACCTTGTGGTGCGATCCTCAATACTGTGAGAACGGGCGCGGGGGCGCAGGAAGGGATTGATTCGACCAGGGGGTACAGGCATGTCGACGACGTCGACAGCGATTCGCCGTCGCCGCAGGCACTCCGTCGCGATGTACGGGGTCACCCTCATCACGATCGCGCTCGTGGTGATCGTGGTCCAGGTCGTGGGGCACCAGGCGAGCGAGCTTTACTCCAACATCAGCACCGGACTATCGCTCTGAGGGCCGCGCACCTCGGCGAGGCGCGGGATGGGCGGCGCACGCTTTGGAGGGACCGGAGCTACTGCGACACCACGTGGGCAAGGCATTCCGGGTTCGCCTCGACGTACTCGGTGAGTGACACCGGCACGTGGCCGCTGAGCATCCGAACGTCGTCGGTGACTCGCTCGACCTCGCCGGCGGCGATGCCCGAATACGTCGTCACCCAACCGTCGACTTCAAATGCGGGTGCCCCGTATCTCGCGCGCGATGCGTACGCCTCGTCGATGGTCTCGTTGTGAAAGCGGATCGTCTTGCCGGTGATCCGGGACAGCACACTTGCGGCCTCGGTCAATGTGAATGCTTCCGGGCCGGTGAGGTTGTACGTCTGTCCCACATGGCGCTCATCCAGCAGCGCGCCCACGGCGGAATCGGCAACGTCGTCGCGAAGCACCGCGGCGACCCGCCCGTTACCGGCGGGACCCGCGATGATGCCATCCGCACCGACCATGTTGGGAATGAAGTCGATATACAGGGCCATGCGCAGAAAGGTGAACGCGATGCCAGTGCCGCGGATGTACTGCTCGGTGGCGTGGTGGTCGCGGGCGAGCGTGAAGACTGAGTCCGGCGCGGCGTTGATCCACGACAGGTAGACGATGCGCGCGGCGCCGGCCGCCACGATCGCGTCCACCGCGGACTTGTGCTCGCCGATCCGATCGATGAATTCCCGCCCCGGTACGAGCAGGACGGTCTCTGCGCCGATGAGCGCTGACCGCATGCTTTCGGTATCGGCGTAGCCGGAGGCGATCCCGACTTCCACGTTGTCGAGCTTTGGCGCCCGTTCTCTGTCGCGAACGATGAGCCGCTGGTGTGCGCCGAGTGCCGCGAGTCGTCGAGCCACTCGGCCGCCGACTTGACCGGTCGCGCCGGTGACAGCAATCAGCCCGTCGGTCATGGCAGAGCGGCGTTCACGTCCACGTGTAGTCCGCGCACGCGGGCTCACGCCGCCGATGTGTGCGCACGCGGGTCCGCGCCCGGCTCCGGCGGCATGACGAACGCGACCTCGAGCGCGCTCGCGAGGGCGCGCAAGCGCGCGTAAAAGCCTGCCGTGTGCGGCGACCGCGCGAGACGCAGTCCGGCGAAATCGTGGTGATGCTCCCATTCGTGCAGCAGTGTGTTGAGGAAGACCTTGGTGGTGATCACCTGCTGGCGTACCGCGGTCTTGTGATAGATGCGGATGCGCGCAGTCTTGATCGCACCGTCTGCAAAGGTGCAGCGGTAGTAGCCGTACGTCTTGCTCTGCAGCCGTTGCCCGTTGTGTGAATGCACCTGCGCTCGGTCGGCCACCACGAGCTCGCAGTGGGGGAGGCCGGCGAGCGCATCGAGCTCATCGAGCAGCATCTGACC
>JBEKKP010000042.1:0-21679 GCA_050010655.1 Candidatus Dormibacteria bacterium | reverse complement strand
CTCGAGAGCCGCCCCGGCGAGGGTGACGTCATCGCGCACTTCGGCTCCGGCGAATCCATCCTTCGGTATGAGCCGGCGCCGCCGATGGTGGATACGACCGGTGACATTGAGGCGCTCTCACTGTGGGCGGGACAGAGCGTCGCGCTCGCGACAAAGCGACAGCCGGCCGCCGAGATCGTTGCCGAACTCGTCTCTCGTTTGTCGCCGCTCTGACCCGATTCGCGATGAGAACCAGAAGCGTCGCTGCAGTCGAAATCGCCGACGCGTGGCGGTCTGCGTCGGGTCCCAAAGTTGCATTATTTCCGCGGAGACACGCATGACCGCTGACGATCACAAAGCATCGCTCCGCTCCGCACTGACGAACCAGCGCGACCATGTCCTCGGGATCCTCGAGGGTCTTTCCGATGACGACCTCCGGCGCCCCGTGCTTCCTTCGCAGTGGACCTGCCTCGGCCTGGTACATCACCTGGCTCTCGACGTCGAACGGTTCTGGTTCCGGGACGTGTTCGCCGGCGAGCAGTTCGCGCGTGACGACGGCGTCAACGCCTGGACGGTGCCAGCCGGCATCACTGCGGACGCCGTGTTGAGTCTCTATCGAACAGAGATCGATCGTGCCAACGCGATCATCGACGTATCTTCGCTCAACGACCCACCCGCGAACTGGCCGGCGGAACGCTGGCCCAACTGGCGGTTCGACGACCTGCAGCAAACGATGCTCCACGTCATCACTGAAACTGCCGTGCACGCCGGACATCTGGACGCGGTGCGAGAGCTGATCGACGGCCGCCAATGGCTTGTCGTCGGCTGACGAGAGGACCAGTCGTTCGACGCAGACTCCTGCGCGCCACCGGCATGTTCGTACTGCTCTTGACCGCGGGGGCGCCCCGGCGTCGAGCATCTGGCACAGCGCGTCGCGGCGAGGCTCTAGGCCGGCGCGCTCGGGCTCGAGCGGTACTTCCACTCCGGGTGCACGCGATGGAACTGAGCGCGACGCCGGTCCGCACTCGCCTTCCGGCAGAGGTCGCAGCGGCAGCGACGATCCCGATACGAGGCATATGTGCCGTGCTCGTCTTTCAGGAGTGGAGCCCCGGAACCGCGCGCCGCAGCGTCGCGGATCAGACGGGTACGGTGCGCGTAGCAATAGGTGTTCGGCGCTCGCGGGGTCTGTTCGCAGCCCGCCACCGCACATCGCAATTCCGACGGCATGACGGCACCGGACGCCTTCACGATCTGCCGGACGCGCTCTCTGGTCAGGCCCATGCGCGCGCCGATCGAGGCCAGGCTCTCGCCCTCGCCATAACTCGACACGATGGCTGCATTACGCCGATCCACAGGGCGTCGGCGCACGTCGAGAACATCGCCGCCCTGCACTCCCAACCGAGTGCCCTCGCTACCCATGCCGCGGTAGCTTAGCTTAGGCTAAGCTAATCAGGCAACTACCGTTCGCCAGCCTCGTATTCGGCGTCGGTCACGTGCGCTCCCCAGTCCGCCTCAGCTCTCTCGCTGTCACTTGGCGCCTCGGTGATGGAGAGATGCGTCATGTAGTGATCGGGGTCCGCGCCATGCCAGTGCTCCTCGTCGGCAGGCGCAGACACGATGTCCCCGGCTCGAATGTGGACGATGCCGGCGCCTCGCGACTGGACGCGCCCGGCGCCTTCGGTGACGTACAGCGTCTGCCCGAGTGCGTGGGAGTGCCAGGCAGTCCGCGCGCCGGGTGTGAAGCGGACAGCGTTCACACGCACGCGCGACGGTTCCTCGCCTCGGGCGATCTGGTCGATCCAGACGTCACCGGAGAAGCTGCCGGCCGGACCTTTGGCCGTCGGTTGTCTGGGTTTTATGTCCATCGCGTTTCCTCCATGGGTGCCGTCGTGCCGTGAGCGGAGCTCGATGAAACAACGCATAGCATCTCCTCCGATGAGCCGATCCCGCACGCGTCGCACGACATCGCGTGCAGGCTGACGAACCCAGCGCGGTGTTGTCGACAAAGCGCTGAAAAACGTTCGCCTCCACGAGTAGGCCGGCGCGGGGACACCAGGTCGGCAACCGGCGATAGCATCGCGTGCTATGGGATTCAGGGCCGGGTCGAACTCACGATCTCAGGCCATCGCGCTGCTGGCCGCAGGTGCCGGCGGCATCGTCGTGATCGGCCTGATCCTCGCCCTGGTTCGGCCCGCGCCTGTCAGTGCCCCAACCGCGACGCCATCCGCGTCGCTGCCCACACCACCTCCGACGCCAACGCAGGTCACCGTCCCACTCGACGTTGCCGCGGCAGTCAACCTCGGGCCTCATCCGGTCAGCGCCATGGCGGTCAGCAACGGGGAGGTGTGGCTCGCAACGCAAGGAGCCACTGCGGGAGCCAGCGGGATGCTCTTCCGCGTCGATTCGGCGACGGCTCGCACGACAGCCAACTGGAGCGTCGGTGGCGCGCCCGTCGCCGTTGCGGCGAGTGGGGACTTCGTCTGGGTGGCGAACGGCTCCGGCACCACCTCCGTCACCCCACCGGGGCACGACACCGTTGAACAGTTCGACACCACAACCGGTGCGCTCGTGCATCGCTATGAGGTGTCCGATCCGCAAGGGCTTGTCGCCAACCCGACGTCGGCGATGGTGGTCGCCGCGAACAGCGCGCAGGTGACATCGATCAGCCTGCTCAGCGCAGGCACCACGACACCGGTGACGACTCTTCCCGGTGTCCTGAGCCCGCCCGTCTCCTCGCTGTCGCCAGAGGTAGCCGTGTCGGTCTGCTCGGGTCGGGTGTTCCTCGCGCTGACCCGCGTGGTACCGGGCGCATCGAACGTCACCATCTATTCGCTCCCGCCGGAGGGCGGCACCGTGCGAAAAGTTGTGACGGTTCCATTCGATTACGAAGCCTCCACGGCATGCGACTCGACGTCTGTGTTTCTCATCGGTGCCGCGGGCGACGGCGATGCGTCGATCGCGCGCGTCAGCGTTGCTGACGGGAGTGTCACCGACCTGTGGGAGGGGCCGTATCCCGTTGCGGTGGCATTCCTTTCCGGTCGAGTCTGGATCGCCTATTCCGACGACGTGTTGAATGAGTCCGCGTTGACGTCGCTGGATCCGGCTACAGGAATCGCGATGAAGACACGCTCGATCCTGCCGGCTCCCTCGAGCGACGGCAACCCGAACCTGCTGATCCCGGGCGATTCCGGACTGTGGCTGGTGGCCAGTCAGGGGAATCTGCTGCTGCACGTCGCGACCGGCTGAGTACCGGGGCGTGATGGCTCGCCGAGCCACTTAAACAACCGGCGCCGTCTCGCGTGGCCCCAGCTGGCCATCCTGGAATGTCGAATTCGTCAGCGCTCCGAGCCGCAATAGAAGCCCGCCGGACGCTGCATCGGCGCAGCGAACCGGCGGGCCCATGGGGTCGGAGGATTAGCGGACCTTGACGTGACCTTCGACGTCCTCGTCGTCGTCCTTGGCCCGTACCGAGTGCGAGAGGCCCTGGGCGGTGAAGTCGGGGTCGGAGCTCTGACGAACGAGGTGGTGGCCCTCGACGTCGTCCTCGTCGGCGTTGGCGCGCACCGAGTGGCGAACGGAGTGCCCGAGATCGTCGCCGCCGGCTTCGTCGCTGTGGAGGATCCGGACGTGGCCTTCGACGTCCTCGTTGTCACCGATCGCGCGGACCGAGTGGCGGACGGAGTGTGAGAGGTCGTCGGACCCGGCATCGTCGCTCTGACGAACGAGGTGGTGGCCCTCGACGTCGTCGTTATCGGCATTGGCACGCACCGAGTGTCGGACCGAATGAGAAGGCGACTCCTGCTCGGGATCCTCACCCTCCATGACGAACCGGTGACCCTCGACGTCGTCCTGCTCCGGGGTTGCGTTGGCCTTGTCTTCGCTGCTCATTTCCGTTGTCTCCTTTGGCGGTGTGTCCCGCCGTTCTTGGTGTTGGGCCGATTCTGTCATTCCCCAAAGGGACGTTCAGTCGCCTACCCGACAAGCGCGGTGTCGGCGACCTGACACTCGCTGCCTACCCCGCTCGACGCTCGAGGAGCGCCCGCTCGCGGATGACGATTCTGCGGCCGTCGAGCTCGAGATATCCCAGGCGCTCGAACGAGCGCAGCACCTGGTTGACGCTCTGGCGGGATCCCCCGACCATGTTGGCGAGGTCCGACTGCGTCATCCCGAGGTCCAGGGATCGGTCGTCCGTCCCACCGGTCCCGCGCTCGTCATCGAGCGTGAGCAGCAGCTTCGCGACGCGCCCATGGAGGTCGAGAAACACGAGGTCCGCGGCCTGGTCGGTGAGCCGCCGCACCATCGACCCAAGAGATCGGAGCAGACGATCCGCGAGCTCCGGCGATTCGCGCAGCGCCTCGAGCAGCGCGGCGCGATTGACCATGAGCACCGTGGTCGCCTCGACCGCCGCGGCCGACGCCGAGCGCAGGCCGCCGTCGACCATCGGCAGCTCGCCGAACACCGAGGACGGGCCGAGCGTCACGAGCACCATCTCATCGCCGTCGGGCGACGTCCGGTAGACCTTGACAAGCCCGCTCACGACAACGCACAGCGAGTCGCCGGTGTCGTCCTCATGGAAGATCACCGCGCCGCGCGCGTAGGTTCGCCGGACTGCCCTAGCCGCGATTCGTTCCAGCGCGTCCGGCGCCATCGTCCCGAAGAGCGCGGTGTGCTGCAGCAACGCCGCGTCGTCCCTGGCCATCCCGACCAACCTCCCGTATGTGCCGGGCGCAAGCGTATCCGCTGCGACGCATCGCTGTCAGCGCGTGGCTGTAGAGTGCCGGAGCACCATGGCAGACGACCCGCTCGAAGATCTGGCACAGCTCGCCTCCGACCTCGGCCCAGTGCTCCGGCCGCGTGGTGACGAGGAGTTTCTGCAGGCCATCGTTGAAACTGCGTTGCTCGTCTTCGACGCGGCCGCATGCTCCATTGCGCTGCTCGACGACTTCGAGGAGGTGCTGGAGTTTCGGGTTGCCGCCGGCCGGGGCGCCGAGGCAACTGTCGGATTGAAGATCCCGGCGGATCGCGGCATTGCTGGATGGGCCGTGGTTGCCGGCCAGCCGATCGCGATCGACGACGTCCAGCAGGATCCGCGATTCGCGTCCGACGTCGCCGCAACCACCGGATACGTGCCGCGCTCGATCATGGCAATGCCCCTCGAGAGCGAACGGCGTACGTTCGGAGTCATCGAGGTGCTTGACCGCCGACAGCGAGGCGGCGCGGGCGCGGATGACATGGAGTTGCTCTCGCTCTTCGCACGTCAGGCGACGCTTGCGGTCGAGACGTCGCGGATCTTCTCCAACCTCGGTCAGGCGCTGTTCGAGGCAGCCGCTCTCATCGCCCCCGGCGACGACGTACGCGCGGCGCTCGCGAAGCGCGCGGCCACTGCCCCGAAAGCACAGACCGAGATGGCGGAGCTGGCGCTGCTCTTCCACGATCTCGGCCGGCTCGGACCAGACGAGCGGCTGGTGGCCGTGCGTCTCGCCGACGATTTCCTCGCGTACGCGCGCAAGCACCAGCGATGAAACCGGCCTGGGCCTGGCAGTTCGAGCCCGGGACGCTGCGACACGTTGACGCAGCGCTCCCGACTGCGATCACGCGCGAGTGGGCGTGGGGGGGCAGCACCGGCGCGGGTGTCAAAGTCGCGGTGATCGACAGCGGCATCGACGCGACCAACCCCGCGGTGGGATCGGTCGCCGGCGGCGCCGTGGTAGTCGCCGACCCCGACTCACCGCGAGGCGCGCGCGTGATCGAGGGACCACACGACGACCTGTTCGGACACGGCACCGCGTGCGCGGCCATCATTCATGCCGTCGCGCCTGCTGCGGAGCTGTACAGCGTGCGCGTGCTCGGCGAGAAGTTGACCGGACGCGGGACGGTGTTCGCCGAAGGGATGCGCTGGGCACTCGCCAACGGGATGCAGGTGCTCAACATGAGCCTCAGCACATCGCGCGTCGACTATTACGGCCTGTTTCACGAGATCACCGACGCCGCGTACTTCAAGCAGGCGATGGTCGTGTGTGCCGTCAACAACGTGCGCGCACCGAGCTATCCGTCGCAGTACGCGTCCGTGTTCTCGGTAGCCGCGCACAGCGGACGCGATCCGTTTCAACTCGACTACAACCCGTCGCCGCCAGTGGAGTTCGGTGCGCCGGGTATCGATCTCGAGGTTGCGTGGCTGGGCGGGAAGACCATACGGGCAACCGGAAACAGCTTTGCCGCGCCACATATCTCGGGGCTGATCGCGCGCATCCTCGGCAAGCATCCTGGGTTGACACCGTTTCAGATGAAGACGGTGCTCATGGGCGTCGCGACCAACACGGGATAGGGCTCGCGGAGGATCCCTACGAGGTCGACGATTGGGGCGGAGGCGGCGTGCGCGCGAGCCGGATCCGCATCCGCTCCAGCGCAAGTGGCGACGGTGTGGTCGCGGTGAGCGCATCGACGAACTCGCTGCCGTTGATGCGCAGCACAGTGCACGAACCGATTGCCGTCACCGTCGCCGTCCTCGACCGATGCTCGAGCAGACCGATCTCACCGAAGTAATCCGGCGCACTGAGCGTTCCGAGCGAGCGCTCCGATCCAGAGCCACCCGTAGCGGATACCGCCACCTCGCCCGAGGTCAGCACAAAGAAGTCGTCGGCCTCGGTCCCCTCGTTGATGACGACGATCCCGGCCGCGACGGACTCCGCCGTTGCGCTTCTCGCCAGGCGCTCCAGTGCCGTCCGGGACGCGCCGGCACAGATGTCGAGGTTCTGCAGTATCGCGACGAGCGGTTCGATCGCGGATACCTCGCGCGCTGCGCGTGAGTCGAGCGCCCGGAGCAACGGGTACGCCGCAAGGCTCAGCGCAGGAATCGCGAATCCCATGATCAGCAACGTCGCCGTCAATCCAAGCGCGCCGAGCAGGATGGGCATGAGCAGCGCACCAAGCGAGACCGCCGCGAGCACCAATGCGAAGAACACGCCGAAGACTCGGGCAACGACATCGGGTTTGACGAGCCGCTGCAATGCTGTGATCGCCAAGACGTCAACGACGATGGTGCCGGCGCCACGGACCACTTCGACGAGAAACGCAACCCACGGCATGTGCACGACCGTCAGCAGGGCCGTCGGCAGGCAGTACACAGCCATGCCGGCGACGATGATGGCGCCAAGTCGCCGCGCCGCGGCGACGCGATTCATGAGGCCTGCCATCAAGATGCCCCCGGTCCCGAGTCCCGCGAGCAGGTATCCGTATCCCGTGCTGCCGGTTCCCAATTGGTCGCGACTGATCACCACGAAAAGGACGGTGTCGGTGCCGTACACGAAGCTGGCGAGAATGCTGAAACCCGCGAGCAGCATCACAGTCGGCGACTCGACAAACGCGGCGAATCCGGTTGCCATCTGCTTGAGCGGTCCGGCTGTGCCGCCCTCGGTGATATCCGCCGGGCGGCTGCGCGCGTGCATGCGCGCCACGAGCAGTGCGGACAATCCAAAGGTTGCAGCGTTGACGCCGAAGACGATGGACGGTGGGCTGAACAACAGCAACAGACCGGCGAGCGCGGGACCAACGATCGCCGAGAGATTCTCCACCGCCGACTGTGCGCTGTTGGCAGCCGCGAGAAAGTCCTCACCGACGATTGAGGGCGTCGCGGCGCGCGCCGCGGGGTCGTATGACGATCCGGCGACCGATGTCAGCGCAGAGAGCACGATGGCGATGACGACGGCGCCGTGCAGCGCCGCAACGACAGCGAGCGCAACCTGGAACACGAGTGCGGCCGCGTCGAGCGTGACCATCAAACGGACCCGTTCCGTCCTGTCGGCAAGGAGGCCGCCGAACGGACTCGTGACCAGCGCGCAGAGAAAGCGCGTCATGGACGCAGCGGCCACCCATGCCGGCGAGTGCGTGGCATCGTAGACGAACACGACGAGCGCGACGTTGTACGCCCACGATCCGCTCATCGAAATCGCCAGACCGCAGAAGAGCAGCCGGTAATCGCGATTACGGAAGAGCGCGCGGAAACCGATGCGCGCCCTGACGTCCGTGTCCGATGCGCTCATCAAGCGCCCGGACGAGCGACCCGATCGGGGTCGAACACGATCAGTCTGCGGTCAAGGCTGCAGTGCGCTCCAGCGCGGCCACCGCGGCCGGTCGAGTGCGCCGCCCGAGCCCGCACGATGTCGAGACCGCGACCTCACGGCCGACATTGCGCTCGATGAGCGCGCGGAGCTCGCGCTGCACCTCGAGATCCTGATCCTCGTGCACGAAACCTGCGGCGAATCGGGTCGACGTCGGGATCTCGAGCTCGGTCAGTGGCTCGTACCAGGCGGCGTCTGTGCGCGGCTCGATGTCTGCAGCGGCAAACGGCGCATGCACGAATTCCAGCGGCCGCCCCGCGGGCCACGCTTTCACTATCGCGTTGGCAAGCAACACCACCGGGGTTGTGTCAGGCATCGTCGCGAGGGCCTTGTGGTTCATGTCGCCAAGGCAGAGGTGAATGCCGAATCGCGCGCCGGCCGGCGAGAGTGCCGCAAGCCGTGCGACGCCTCGTCCGAGCGTTCTCGCCATGAGCGGCCGCAACGGCTGAGGCATCCGCGCGACGAACGCGAGCTCAGCCGGGATCTCGAACTGGAACACGACGTCCGTTCCCGCCAGCCGGTAGATCTCGCGAATCTCTCGGAGTGTCGCCTGCCGGAAGACCGCTCGGTGGCGAAAGGCACCGGCCGGCCCGAGTGTGAACAGCGCCATGTCGAAGTCGCCGGGGACACCCACCTGGTACGCGAGGTCCGGCGCGTGCTGTTCGTCGCGCAACCGCTTGAACACCGGCCAGCTTTCCTCGAAGTTCGCGACGTGCCCGAAGTCGAAACTGTCCGCGCGCAACGTGTGCCCGCGACGTATCCGGAACTGCGGGATCTTGTCGTAGTCCGACCAGTCGCCGTCCTTCTTCAACACGAGGTCCGGATGTGTTCGAAAGCCCTCGAGGATGTGAATGATCCAGTTGTGGCGCTCGCCGGTCTCCCCATCCGGCAGGGAGTTGAGCGTCGTCCCAAGGTTCGCGACCGCAAGGCGCATCGCATCGTCAGCACTGTCGCCCGGGAGGCTTCCCACGAGGTGCGCTGCTCTGGTCATTGCCGGCTCCTATTCTTCGATGGGGCGGCCGTACGTGACCGCATCGCGAACCGCTTCGGGCGCAGTCGTGCGAAACGCCGCATCAGGGCGCGCCCCGAGGGCGTCATTGACGGTCGAAAACGCGATTCGCAAGGCGACATATGCCGTGATCGCGAAAATGTGGGCATCGCTCAACCCGGCATCGCGGAGCTCTTGTACATCCTCCGCGGTCGTGCCGTTGGGGTCCTTAGCGACTTTGCGTGCCCACCGGGCCATGGCGTGCTCCGCGGGGGTCAGGCCTTCATCGTCGCCCCGGAGGACTCCCGCCGCCGTCTCCGCGTCCGACTTCGCGGCGAGCTTCGATCCCCACGCAAGTGAGCAGTACGCATCTCCCAGCGTCGAAGCGCAGGCGGTGACGAGGATGCCCCGCTCGCGGAACGTGAGCGTTTGCGTCGCGTGCGTCTCCCCCATCAGGTCGAAGAGATGGGCCACCGTCGCCGGCTGATACGCCCACAGCTTCGAGGTGTTCATGACGTACCCGAGCTCTGCGACGTCGTCGTCGAAGAGCCGCTGCGTCTCGGCGTCGGGCTCGGGCGCAGCCAGGAATCCAGTCGTCATGGTTTCGCCTCCGTGTGATTCGTTCCCGGCCGTCGGGCGAGATAGCCGACGAGGTTGATCCGAGCGCGCAGTGGGAGCCCGTCTCGGACATGTTCGCGGGCCACGTCGGTTGCTGCGGCGACGAATGCCTCTTCCCCGACGTTCTGGATCGCCTCGTACGCAGGTCCAGTCGATGCGAGCGCACGCGCGTACATCTCGGGATCCGAGAACTCCCACGCAAAGGGCACGTCCACCACCTCGATGTCGACGAAGCCATATCGGGCAAGCAACGCTTCACCGGCACCCGGGCGCCCCAACGACACCATCGCGGCCTGGTTCTCCACTTTCGGCTGCGCCGCCAAGCGGAACGGCGCCAGCGCCCAGCCGCCGGGGGAGGCTTTGATGTGTCCCCAGACGGTGAGCCCGATCCGACCACCCGGCGCCAGGACTCGGAACATCTCCCGGAGCGCATCGGGCGTCGTGCCCCAGACGCCGCGGAAACTCGTTGCGACATCGAAGCTCGCATCCGCCCACGGCATCGCGTGCATGTCGCCAACCCGGATATCGGCTTGGGGACTCCGGTCGCGTGCAATCGCGACGAGCCGAGGCGATGCGTCGATGCCCGCGCACGTCGCTCCGAGCGCGCTCGCGAGCTCGATGGCGAGGCCTGCGCCACATGCCACGTCGAGGAGCCGGTCACCGTCGCTGACCGCGAGGCGATGGTGCATCGCGACGTACTCCCGGCAGTTGCCGGGCTCACTCAGTGCGGCGAAGTCCACTGCCTTGCGGCCCCAGCCTTCGTCAACCACCCTCCAGTCAGAGGCGCCCGCAGTCGATGTCATCGTCGTTTCACCCTCTGTATCGCGCTGTGTCGCGCCCACCCGCGAGCCACAGCGCGATTGTGATCGCTTTGCCCTCTCAGGCTCGAGCCGGTACCGGCAGGTCCACTCCGGTCAGCTCCGCCGATCGGGCCCAGAGTCTGGCCGCAAGCGCAGGGTCCTGCGAGCTCTTCGACGGCCGGAGCACCACCGGATACCCACGCCAATGAGCGAGGCCGTTCGGCCCGACAAACGTGTTGCCAGGAATGTCCTGCGTGGCGGCATACAGCGTCGGCAGCGCCCCTTGCTCCGCATCCTGTGCCAGGACGCTGGAGCCCATCTCCGCCATGATGCCGCGCAATCCACTGGCGCGCGCGGCGAGCGCCGTGCGTGCGATCCCGGGATGAGCGGACATGGCGCGAACGCTGCTTCCCTGTGCTGCAAGGCGGCGTTGCAACTCGAGCGTGAAGAGCAGGTTTGCCTGTTTGGAGTCGGCATACGCGCGTGTGGGTTTGTACCGCCGTCGCTCCCAGTTGATGTCGTCCACGTCAATGTGGCCGCCGCGGTGCAGGTACGAGGAGACGGTCACGACCCTGCCGGTGATGTGCGGCAGCAACCGGTTGGTCAGCGCGAAGTGGCCGAGATGATTCGTGCCGATCTGCATCTCGAATCCGTCCACGGTCTTGCCCGCCGGCACCCACATGATGCCGGCGTTGTTGACGAGGATGTCGATGTCGCCGGTCCACGCATCCGCGAAAGCGCGAACCGACGCGAGATCTGTGAGCTCGAGGCGGCGGACTTCGGTCTGGCCTGCAATCCCCTGCGCAACCGCGGTTCCTTTCGCGACATTGCGTACCGCGAGGACGACGCGCGCTCCAGCACGCGCGAACGCTCGTGTAGTCGCGACACCGAGACCACTCGAAGCGCCAGTGACGATCACCGTTGTTCCCGTCATGTCCGGGAGGTCGGCGGCCGTCCAATGCTGTGCACTCACTCCAGCAATTCTGCACACATCGCTATTTCATGCTCCGGACTGCATCGGACAGCCACAAACGCACATGTTCATGGTGCGCCGCCCAGGCGTCCCACGCTGTCCGCGCCCAAAGCCGCGCCACCTCGGGACGCTCGCCGTCCGGGGAGTCCACGACGTCGCGGACGGTGACGGCGAACGACGTCACAGGAGGCTCGAGCGCGGGATATTCCCTGTGCGCGAGGCGTCCGATGAGTCGCTGCCGCGATTCGGCCGTCATGGCATGTTCGAACCCGGCACACAGGCTGATGAGATGCAGGGCCACGGACTGCCGGTTTCGCCGATCGCGGTTGGTGGCGTGCTGCACGGCGTACGCGTCGACGAGCCAGTGCGAGACCTCGGTATTTCGGGCTGCGCCGTTGGCGTACTTCCATTCGAGGACCGAGCAATACAACGCCCAGCACCCCGGAGCCGCGTGCATATATGCGTGGACCGGTCCATTCGCGACCGGGACCAGAGCCCCACAACCGAAGCAGATGACGTCAGACATGGCGACACCGTACCGCCGAGTCCTGAGGGAACAACGGATGTGTGCGCTTGCGGACCGACATCAAGGAAAGGTCGCTCCCAGACTTGGCATCTCGGAGACATGGCGGAGTGTGTCGCCACCCCCTACGCGCAAGCCGCCAATCCGTTTTCGAGAACGACGGAGCCGCTCGTGTGCTCCACGATCTGACGGGTATGGCCGCCGCTGGAGCGTCTCCCCCTCCTGCTCCTGGCGGCCATGCCTCGATCGTGGAATCGCTGACAAGCGATAATTCCGCGACCTGAAGTCCGCGCATGAGGAGACAGTGATGGCAAAGATCGACGAGTTGACCGACGAAAAGGCGGCCGAGTTCGGACGCACGCTCATTCGGTGGCTGACCGACGAGGACCCCGCCGGGGTCGCGCATTTCTTCCCGACCCTCGACCCGCACGCCGTCAACGACTCCGAGGCGTCCGATGTCGGACGCGCCGTGCTCGAGGATATCGTCGCCGAGCGACTCCTGAAGTAGCGGGAGGCCTGCCTCGGGCAGGTCACCTTTCGGCGAACCCTCGCCGGCTGCTAAATCGGCGCCGGTGTGGCCGTGGGCGCCCCTTCCGCTGTGCACCCGCCGCCATACCCATTCGGCGGGGTCGTTGTCGTAAGTGTCGACCAAGCCACGGTGCTGGTCGGCGCGCTCACGGTGGGCGGGGTTCCCCATGCGCTGAACGTGGTGTTGAAGTCGAGGACCACCGAACCGTCCGAGACGGACGACGCGTACGAGATCGGCAGATCAGAGTTCTGCGCGATAACCAGCGATCCGGTTCCGGCAGGCGCATCCTGGGTGGCCGGGACGGAACCGGAGATGCGAATCGCGCTCACGCCACCCACCTCCAGCTTGGTGCTGGACGTGGCCGTCAACGGCATCTGGCTCGACTGCGATGCGCTCGTGATCCCGGGCTCCAGGATCGAGTACGGGCCGTCCCCACTCGACACCGTCACCCATTTGGTCTGGAGATTCGGCGCCGCTGTAGCCGAGACACCAAGCTGGTCCTCGATTGCCGGTGTGTTGCCCTGGAAGTACACCGTGCTCCCGACGAGCAGCAGCGAGAACTGCTCGGTCCCGCAGTTGGAGACAAACGTGATCGCCTGCCGGCCGTTCGTCAGTCCGGCATCCCCCACGATCGTCTGAGCATCGCCGCCGGTGGACACGGCAACGTAATGAAAGCCGGCCGAGGCGCCGGTGGCGGTGACGGCCTGCTGATAGAGCGCCCTGGCCTCTGCCGCGCCGGTCGACGTGCCCGGCGTTGCTGTTGGGGTCGGAGCGGTTGAGGTCGTCTGAAAATGGCGGACCAGCAGCACGCCGCCGACCCCGATCCCCGCGGCGACGACGCCTGTGGCCACGAACAGTGCTGTGGCCGCAAGCACACGCGACGCGCGCCGGGGCGGTGTGCCGGAGGGTGCGGGCGGATACGCGGGTGGCTGCGGGGGAAACGCCCAGCGGTCATCGTTCATCGAGCACCATCGTGAACGGTCACGTCTTTCTATTCGCTTGCTGCATCACGGCTGCTCGATACTAATCGACGCCCCCCAGGCGGACACCGAGAAGGAGCAGACGATGAGCGACCTGGCGATGGAGACCGTTTTCGACCACTTCCACGCCAGACGCCGGGGCGATATCGACGCCATCGCCGCCAGCCTGGACGCGGATATCGTGCATCAAGGCGTCCGCCCCGAGCTCGTGTGTAACGGGCGACAGGCGGTGCTGGAGCGGGTGCGGCAGTCGCTCGCCGGCGGGGAGAGCGGCATCGAGCGTCTCGAGTTGCATTCGGCGGGCGACAGCGTCGTCGTGGGCATCGCCGGCCCGCGATTCCGGGAGATCCCGTTCCTGGATGGCGAGATCTTCATGGTCTTCACCACCCACGGCGGCCGGATCCAGCGGATCGACGACTATCGAACCCGAGAGGAAGCCTTCGGTGCCGTCCATCTCGAGGCGCCGCCGAAACGCTGATCAACAGGTCGGGACCGGGATGCTTCCGGTTCGCATGTGCCGAACCGGCGCGACTTGGTCACCGAAGCTGTTGCAACACCCGTCCGATCGAGATCACCGCTGCTAACTGTCAGGGTGACCAGCCCCAGGACCCAGGGTCCGGAGACTCGCGATCTCGAGTTTCGAGCGGTGATCGAGGCCTTGCAGAGCTTCTCGACGATCCTGGCGCTCAGCGACGGAGAGAACCGGATCATGTGGGTCAACACGGCGGCGACGGTGTTCCTTGGCAGGTCTGCTGAGGATTTGATCGGCAGGAGCGTCCTCGACCTCCTTGTCGCCCCCGCCCGCAAGGCGATGACCGACGCGTTCCGCATTGCCGGCGCCGACGACGGCGCCTACGGCGAGCACGAGTTCGAATTCGACCGGCCCGGCCGGACGAGCGTCTGGGGCCTCGTGCGCACCATCAGGCTGAAGAACAGCTCGGGCACCACGTCCCAGCGGATGAGCGTGATCGAGGACATCACGGCCCGCCGGCTCGGGACGGCCCGGGAAACGCTCCTCGAAGCTGACCTGCGGACGGCCGAGCTCGCCAACCGCAAGAGCGAGGCTGTCATCCGCGCAGCCATCGATGCGTTGCCGGTGGTGTTTGCGGTGTTCGACACCCAGCTCCGGCTGACGTCGATCGCCGGCCATGACCAGGCGGGGATTCGATTCAAGGACCAGATCGGCATGCACGCCGCGGAGATCATCGCGAACCCGGAAGCCATCAAAGCTCTGGTCGAAGCCCTCGGCGGATCCGAATCGATGTCGCAGACACTAGCCGCAGGTGAGACGTTCCAGGCGCTAAACGCACCGGTCCGTGACGATGACGGCGCGATCATCGGGGTGAGTTCAGTGCGGAGCAACGTAACCGCGCAGGTCTCCGCGGAGGCGAAGCGGCGGCAGGCAGAGAGGCTTGCGCTTTTTATCGCGCGGAATGACCCGCTCACCGGGCTGCTCCAACGCTCCGCGTTGATTGAGGAACTCGCCGAGAACGCTTCCGCCGGACACGGAGCCCGGGCACTGATGATCGTCGATATCGACGATTTCAACGCGATCAATGATTGTCTCGGACATGCGGTCGGGGACGCGGTGATTCTGGAGATCGCAAGCCGCATTTCCGACGCGTTTCCTGGACTCCTGGTAGCTCGCTACGGTGGTGATCAATTCGCGGTGGTGGCCCGGTTCGTCGTTGATCGTGACCACGCGTCGCAGGCCGCGGAGGTCGTTCGGGCGCTGCTCGATTCCGACCTGGAGGTCAGCGGCCAGACGGTGCGAGTTACTGCCAGCATTGGCATAGCGTTGCAGGAGCTACGGGATAGCCCCACGACGCTTGTGCGCAACGCAGACTCTGCGCTGGCTCGCGCCAAGCACGCAGGACCGGGTCAGTACCGCGTCTACGACGACGCAATGCGTCGTCGTAGCGTGGAGCGGTTGCAAATCAAGGATGGGCTCCGCGTGGCGCTCGCTGCCGGCGAGTTGCATGTCGCGTATCAGCCCATCGTTCGTCTCGCGGACCGCAGGATACTCGGAACCGAGGCACTGCTCCGCTGGACTCATCCAGTGCGTGGCCCGATATCGCCGGTGGAATTCATACCGGTCGCCGAGCAGAGTGGACTTATCCTGCCAATCGGCGACTGGGTGATGCAGACCGCGTGTGCCGACACGCTGCGGGTGCAGCGCGAAGGGGGGCTCTACGTGTCGGTCAACGCGTCCACCCGGCAGCTTGTCAGTGCGCAGTTTGCCGAGCAGGTCGAGGCCATTCTCGAGCACACCGGACTCGAGCCAAGCGCATTGATGGTCGAGGTCACCGAGGGTGCGCTCAACAACGACTTCACCCCGGTGCGGGTTGCGTTCGAGCAGTTGCGTGCTCGCGGCGTCCGAGTCGCGATCGATGACTTCGGCACTGGATTCTCGTCGCTTGCGCGGCTGCAGGGGCTCCCCGTCGACGTCATCAAACTCGATCGAGCGTTCGTGACCGACGTGGACACACGGCCGGAGGCTCGCGGCATGGCCGCGGCGATTCTCCAACTCGGTATGGCCGTCGGCGCCGATGTCATCGCGGAAGGAGTGGAGACCGAAGGCGAGGCCGCCACCCTGCTCGCCCTCGGCTACGTGCTCGGCCAGGGCTTTCTGTTTGCCCGACCGATGTCGGTCGCCGCGTTGATCCAGCTGCTTGCGCGCTCGGGGAGCTCCGCGCGATCAGCCGGCGTCGGAGGGCGTCGAGCCTCCTGAGGGCGCTGCGGTCTCAGGCTGACCGACCGGTGCTGCCGCCTCGGGCTCAACCGACGGGGTGGCCTGCGCCGGAGCGGCTTGCACCGGTGGCGGCGTTGCCGGCTCCTGCGGAGTCGCCATCGCGTTCTGCACCGATTCACGGGTTTCGGCCGAAGCGTTCCGGAACTCGCGGATGCCGCGCCCAACCGCTGCGCCAAGGTCGGGCAGCTTGCCGGGTCCCCAGATGATCAGGATGACGATCAGCAGGATGATCAGCTCGGGAAGGTGTCCACCAATGAGATCCATGCCATTTCCAAGTGTAACGCGCCGTCGCGACGCGAATGCGGCGTGTGCGGTGCTGGCGTGATGTTTGGCTGTCTGCAATCGACAAATGCGTCGACATTTGCAATCGCGAAATGGGGTTGACCGTTCCGGGCATGCCTGTTACGGTCGGGGACCGCTCGATTCCAGTTCATGCCAATCCCCCGGAGGCTTTTGTTGCTCGCTCGCCGCGTGTCTCTCGCCGCGACTGCCGGCGCGATCGCACTGCTGGTGGTCGGCTCTCCGCTCGGCTCGGACAGGGTCTTTGCTGACCAGTTCACGCAGCAGATCCAGACGCTGTCCGCGCAGGCCGCCGCGCTCACCAACGCGATTGCTTCGCTGAGCGCCGCGAGCTCGAGCGCACTGGGCGGGGCGCTCGCGTCAGAAGTGGCAATCGGCACGACACAGGGACGCCTCGCGCAAGCCCAGCTGGCCCTCGATCAGGCGAACAAGAACCTCGCCGACACGAGCGAACAGTTGCAGATCGTCCACGGCGAATACACAACCGACCAGGGAGATCTCGCGCAGATCCTCATCCACGTCTACGAGTTGTCCGACGACGGGTCGGTCACCGCGATTCTCGTGGACAGCAAGAGTTTCATGGACGCGATGGATGCGCTCACGAGCGCCGACCAGGTGAGCGCTCGCGTCCAGCAACTGGTCACGCAGATTCAGGGGAAGCGCGTCCAGCTGGACGCCTTGCAGACGCAGCAGGAGCACGATCAGCAAAGCGCGAACACGCTCGTCAACAGCCTGCAAACCCTCGCTGGCGATGAACAGAACGAGGAGGTCGCGTATCGCCAGCAGGCGTCGACGCTGAAGGGCAAGGCAGTGACGCTGCTCGCACAACTCCGCGGTGTGCAATCGAAGATCGTTCAGGTGCGCCGGGAGCAGGAGGCCGCGCTCGCCGCAGCAGCTGCCGCTGCAGGGGCGGGCGCTGCGCACGTCATCGGGAACGCGCTGCCACCGTTCGCGTTCGGGCCGCGGAATGATGACTATCCATGGGGGCAGTGCACCTGGTACGTCGCGTCATTGCGCAACGTGTACTGGAGCGGGAATGCATGGCAGTGGGCGGCCACGGCGCAGGCGGCGGGGCGTCCGGAAGGAATGACCCCACGCGTCGGCAGCCTTGTTGTGTTCGGACCGGGACATGGGTACAGCAACTTCGGCCATGTGGCCTACGTCGTTTCCGTGCAAGGTCGATCGAGCTTCACGGTGGATGAGGCGAACGTGCTCGGCCTGGGCGTCGTCGACCAGCGCCAGATCGGATCGCTATACGACGTGGAGACGTTCATCTACTAACCGGCACTGGCCGATGCGCTTCGTGCAGTCATCGGCGGACTGCCGTTTGCGCCCGCTGACCTACCATGCGATCCGCATGCTCAACAAGCGCTTCACGAGCAACCTCCAGAAGAGTCCAAACCCGGGCGGCTGGACATACGTCGTGATGCCGGACTCGGTCGAGTACTTCGGGACCCGGGGGTTGGTGAAGGTGCGCGGCACGGTCGACGGCCACGCGTTCCGGAGCGCGTTCATGGCAATGGGCGACGGGACCCACAAGTTGCCCATCAAGGCCGACGTGCGCAAGGCGATCGGCAAAGCAGCGGGGGATTCGGTCACCGTGCGTCTGGAGGAGCGGCTCGAAGGCTAGCGTGCCTCTCACGAGTACAGGTCAGAGCCGGACACCGGCGGCCAGCGGGCTGCTGTACGGGCTCGGCGCGTACCTGATGTGGGGACTCTTCCCGCTCTTCTGGCCGCTCCTCGAGCCGGCGAATCCCCTCGAGATCCTGGCCTGCCGGATCCTTTGCTGCTTCATCGTCATCGCCGTTCTCCTGGCGGTGCGGCATGAACTTGGCGGTATCCGCCGGCTTGACGGCGGCACGCTGCTGCGCTTGTCCGCCGCCGGCATCCTCATCGCCGTCAACTGGGGCATCTACATCTGGGGCGTCAACAACGGGCACGTGATCGAGACAAGCCTCGGGTACTTCATCAATCCTCTCGTGACGATCGGCCTCGGCGTGGTGATCCTCCACGAGCGGCTCCGCGCCGTGCAGTGGGCAGCAGTCGGACTCGGCGTCCTGGCTGTCGTGGTGATCAGCATCGACTACGGCCGGCCGCCCTGGATCGCACTTGCCCTCGCCGCCTCATTCGGTGCCTACGGTTTTCTCAAGAAGCGCGTTCGTGCGTCGCCGCCCGAGGGCCTCTTCATCGAAGGTGCGGTGACGAGCCTCCCGGCCGTGGTCGTCCTCGCGGTTCTCGCCCTCAGCGGGAACGCCACGTTCGTGGGGCACGCCGCGAATCCCGCGCATCTGCTGCTCCTTGCCTCGGCCGGCCCCGTCACCGCGGTGCCCCTGCTCTGCTTCGCGGGAGCCGCGAGCCGCCTCCCGCTTTCCACGATGGGGCTGCTCCAGTACGTCACTCCGAGCCTTCAATTCGTCATCGGGGTGCTGATCCTTCGCGAGACGACGACCTTCGTGTTGCTCTGCGGATTCGCTGTGGTCTGGATCGCCCTCGCCATCCTCGGATTCGACGGAGTCCGCCATCGCTACCAGACCCCCACGCCGGCTCCCGTTTAGCGGGCAAATCAAGGGTCGAGAAGGCCCTGGAACGCCTCTTGAGGGACCGACGCACCGAATTCAGGCGAATTCGAGGCTCTCATGGCCTTCCTTAGCCGGCCTTATGCCGTAGTGCCATAAGATCCGTAACTAAGAGTAACTACCGTTCCATGGGCTAAGATCCGTTGAACGATGGATGAACTGACCAATCCATACCGTCCCGGAGCCGGCACACCCCCGCCGGCGCTCACCGGGCGAGACGATCTCATCAATCGATTCGGCATCGCCTTCCGGCGGGCCGTCGCAGGCCGGCCAGGCAAGAGCCTCCTCCTGATCGGGCTTCGCGGAGCGGGCAAGACCGTCCTCCTCAATCGATTCGTCGAGATCGCGGAGCAGGAGGGATTCCGGGTCGGGCTGATCGAAGCGCCCGAGTACGGCCACTTCCCATCGCTGCTCGCGGCCCGGCTCCGGCGGATCCTCCTCCCGCTCAGCAGCAACGTCGTCTCCACCGCGGTAACGCGCGCGCTGCGTGTGCTCAAGACGTTCACGTTGCAGCTTCCCGATGGTGCTCGCGTGTCCATCGATGTCGATGCACTGAGTGGTGTCGCGGACTCCGGCAACCTCGCGGATGACGTCACGGACTTGCTCGTCGCATGCGGTGAGGCGGCGCGTGATCGCGGCACGGGCATCGTGCTCGCGATCGATGAGTTGCAGTACGTGCATCCGGATGAGCTGTCTGCATTAATCGTCGCCATCCACAGAACCAATCAGCTCAACCTGCCAGTGATCCTGACTGGCGCAGGGCTTCCGCAGTTGCGAGGGCTCGCCGGAGAAGCGAAGTCGTACGCGGAGCGTCTCTTCGACTTTCCGGAAATCGGGTCACTCAGTGCCGAGGATGCGCGCACTGCACTTGCATTGCCGGCCGCTGAGAGTGGTGCGGCGATCGACGACGCGGCGCTCGACATCATGGTCGAGCGTTCGCATGGGTATCCATATTTTCTCCAGGAATGGGGCTACCACGTCTGGAACGTCGCGCCACAGAGTCCGATCACTGCCGATGACGTCGAACGCGCTGCACCGCGAGTTCGTGACCAGCTTGACCAGAACTTTTTCCTCGTGCGGCTCGACCGGCTCACCCCGCGAGAGCGCGAATACCTTGTTGCGATGGCGTCGCTCGGTCCAGGACCGCATCGCTCCGGAGACATCGCCGCAGCGCTCGGTGTCCGCGTCGAGTCGGTGGCGCCACGCCGTTCGGCACTGATAGCAAAAGGCATCATCTACAGCCCCGCGCACGGAGACACCGCGTTCACGGTGCCGCTCTTCGACGAGTTTCTCGAGCGGGTCAGCCAACAGCACTGAAGGCACGATCTCGCTCGTGCCGGCGCCCGGGCAGGGTAGCCTTGGCGGCCCAGTGGATACCGCTCTGCGCATCGGCAACGCCTCCGGTTTCTATGGCGACCGTTTCGCGGCATTTCGGGAGATGCTCGAAGGCGGCGATCTCGATGTCCTCACCGGCGATTACCTCGCCGAGCTGACCATGCTCATCCTCGGCCGCCAGCGGCTTCAGGACGCCTCCCGCGGTTATGCGGGCACGTTCCTTCGTCAGATGGAGGACTGCCTCGGCATCGCGATGGAGCGTGGCGTCACCATCGTCACCAATGCCGGGGGCCTCAACCCCGCTGGGCTCGCCACCGCGCTCAAGGATCTCGCGTCCCGCCTCGGACTGCAGGCTCGCGTGGCCTGGGTCGACGGAGACGATGTCACCGCTCGAGCGGCCGAACTCGGCCTGGGGAATCCTCTCGCGGCCAACGCATACCTCGGCGCATGGGGCATCGCCGCATGCATCCGTTCAGGAGCGGACATCGTTGTCACCGGGCGCGTCACCGACGCGAGCCTGGTGGTCGGGCCGGCGGCCGCCCACTTCGAATGGGAGCGCAACAACTGGGATGCGCTTGCAGGCGCGACCGTGGCCGGCCACATTCTCGAGTGCGGCGCGCAGGCGACCGGTGGTAACTACAGCTTCTTCACCGAGCACGATGTGCGCCATCCCGGCTTTCCCATCGCGGAGGTGCACGCCGACGGCTCGTGCGTCATCACCAAGCACCCGGGCACCGGAGGGGCGGTGACCGTCGAGACCGTCACGGCGCAACTGCTCTACGAGATCGACGCACCGCGGTATCTCGGACCCGATGTCGTCACGCGTTTCGACACGGTCCAACTCGCGGATGACGGACCGGACCGCGTGCGTGTGACCGGTGTGCACGGTGCACCGCCGCCGCCAACGCTGAAGGTGTGTTGCAACACGCTGAGTGGCTACCGCAACACCGTCGTCTTCGTGCTCTGCGGTAGCGACATCGACGCCAAAGCCGCCCTGGTGCGCGAGCAGGTGGAGTTGGCGGTTGGCGCCGCATCGCCGGAGGAGATCCGCTGGACGCTCGCGCGGACCGACCATCCGGATGCGGAGGACGAGGAGGCCGCAAGTGCGCTGCTGCACTGCATGGTTCGCGACGCCGATCCGGCGCTCGTGGGCCGCGCGTTCAGCGCACACGCAGTCGGGATCGGCCTCAGCAGCTATCCCGGATTCCA
>JBEKKP010000041.1:0-45794 GCA_050010655.1 Candidatus Dormibacteria bacterium | reverse complement strand
CCCGCCGCGAGGAGACACCACATGACCGACCAAGCCGCTCAGCCGGCGCACCCGACGCCGATTCCCAAGGTGGAAGAGCTCTTCCACCACATTCCGCACCCGCGCATCGCCGAGCGCCAGCACGACAAGCCTGTGAAGGTTGACGACGAACGTGTCGGCGTGAACGGCAAAGTCGCGTTGATCATCACCTCGGTGGTCGGCACGATGTGGTGCGCATACATCTTTGGAGTGCTCGGCGCCATTGGCATCGCCGCGGCCATAACCAATAGCGTCACTGTCGTCCTGCTCGTCGGGGCGGTCTCCGGGTACTTCCTCCAGCTGGTGCTCTTGCCCATCATCATCGTCGGTCAGAACATTCAGGGAAAGGCATCCGACAAGCGGTCAGAGCAGACGTACAAGGACGCCGAGGCGATCCTCAGCGAATGCCTGCAGTTGCAGCAGCATCTTCAGGCGCAGGACACGATCCTTGACGACGTCGTGGACCGCGTCAAGCAGCATCGCCAGGAACTGCAGCGGTTGTCGGCGCTCGTCGGACCCGGAGCCGGCGCCGGCCCTGCACCAGGCACCGCGTAGCCGATCCATCCAAACCGGAGGTGCGACCAGCCGCAAGGATCGTGCGTCCGGAGGGCGTGGCTGACACCTAGCGTTGGCGTGTGCCGTTCGCTCGCGTCAGCGCGCCCGTGGCGTTGTGAGCCTCCTGACGTGCGCGCTCGGCCCTGACGCCGCTGGAACGTTGCTCATGCGCGGATTGCGCGGTGCTCGGCACACCGTCGACGCCGCGATCTACGAGGTCGGGCCGTCGTATCGGTGGGCGCTGCTCCGTGCGATCGAGCGCGGTGTGGCCGTGCGCCTCGTGCTCGATGCGCACCGGTCCGACGGCAACGCGGCAACCGCCTGTGCGCTGGTCGAGGCGGGGGCGCAATGCCGCGTCGCGGGCGTGGGGGCGGACGCGGCACACGGAAAGCTGCTGATCGTCGACGGAACGGTGTCAGTCGGGACGGGAAACCTCATCTGGCGCGACGCTCCCCGCGACCGGCACCTGCGCTTTCCTCCGGCGGGCGATCCGCTCGCCGGAACTCGCGAGTGGTGGGTGATGGCACGTCGCTCGGGCCTTCTTCACCGTGCGGCCACCGCGGCGTTCGAAACGCACTGGACCACGGCGACGCCACCTCCATCGTCGTGGGACACGGCGCCGCAGACCGGGGCGCCCGGCGTCGGCACTCCAAAGACCCAGGTAGCGCCGAAAGTCTTTTGCATCCCTTCGCGCAGGATGCGTCTCGTAATCGGTGGGGCGACGGTGGGCGATGCTCTTGCGGGCGCGATGGGCGGTGCTCGACGCCGGATCCTGGTGACCGTTCCCTACGCGCGCCCCGCAACCGCGCCGGTCCGGGCGCTGCTATCCACCTCGGGGCACGCAAAAGGCCTCGTGGCCGACGGCTCGGTGCTGGTCTCTTCCGCGAACTGGAGCGAGGCGGGCCTCGGTGGCAATTGGGAGGCCGCGCTGTACATCGATCACCCGGGCGCCGCCGCCTACTACGCCGCTGCCTGGCGGCGGGACTGGGAGACCGGTCTCCCGATCGAGGTTTGACGCCGGAAAGGGGCGGCTATTCTCTACAAATGCCCGAGGTCGAGCCGCCGGCGCCAGCCGGCCCTGCTCCGGCGGCGTCCGCACCCGCTTCGCTGACGCTTCCGGCGGTCCCACTCCGCGACAACGTCGTCTTCCCATCGCAGCTGGCGCCGCTCGCGGCTGGAAGGCCTCGTTCGGTGGCGGCGCTCGAGGCCGCGGTGAACGGCGACGGGCGGGTGGTGCTGGCCATTCAGCGCGATGCGGAGCGTGACGACGCCTCGATCGACGACGTGCACGCCATCGCGGTCATCGCCCATGTCGGCGCATTCCGCCGGCTGCCGGGGGGTGGCGCGCACGCACTTGTCGAAGGCAAGGAGCGGGTCCGCATCGATGCCTTCGACGCCTCGGGGGATGCCTGGATCGCCACCGTCACGCCCATCCCCGTCGAGCCTGTCGAAGGAACCGAGGTGGACGCGCTGTTCGGGTCGGTTCGAAGCCTGTTTGCCGATTACGTCAACGCCGGTGCTCAGGTGGGCGCCGACACCGCGGTGGCGATGGCACGCGCGTCTCAGCCCGAGCTCATCGCCGACATCGCGAGCACGTGCCCCGACTTCGGCTTCGATGACCGTGTCGCGCTCCTGCAGGAGACGGACACCCTCGCGCGCCTGCGCACGCTCATCCCGTTGCTCGCCCGCGAAGTCGAGGTGGCGCAACTCCGCACCAAGATTCACGAAGACGTCCAGAAGACGATCAATAACTCGCAGCGCGAGCACATCCTCCGCGAGCAGTTGCGCGCCATCCGCAAGGAGCTCACCGAGCTCGACGATGCCGGCGAGGACGACGAAGATCTCGCAGCCCGCGTCGAGAAGGCCGGTATGCCGGACAACGTCAAGCAGCGCGTTCTCAAGGAGGTCCACCGCCTCGAGCAGATCCCGAGCGCATCGCCGGAGATGGGCATGGTCCGCACGTGGGTTGACTGGCTCCTCGACCTTCCCTGGGTCGATCCACCCGCGGAAACGCTCGACATCGAGCGCGCCGCGGCCATCCTCGACGAAGACCATTACGGCCTCACGAAAGTCAAGGACCGCATCCTCGAATGGCTAGCCGTTCGCGAGCGTATCCGGGCGAAAGGCATCGCAGAAGAAGCAGCGAGTGCGGAACGCGAAGCTCTTGCTTCCGCAGAGCCAGGGACGGAGGCCATAGAGCCGACTCCGGATGCTACCCAGGAGGCGGGTGGCGGAGCGGGGGGAAGCGCCGATCCCAGGCCTGGCGCCGCGCAGGACGTTCCCAGAACGCAAGACGATGAGGAGTCAGACCGGGCCGGCGAGCGGCGAGGGGTACCCGCTCCGACAGGACCCGCCGCACTCGAAGTGGTGCCGAAGATGAGGCGCACGCTACAAACGCCGATCCTCTGCTTCGTAGGTCCACCTGGTGTGGGAAAGACGTCGCTGGGGCGCAGCATCGCGCGCGCATTGGACCGCAAATTCGTGCGCATGAGTCTCGGCGGCATTCGTGACGAGGCGGAGATTCGCGGACATCGCCGCACGTATATCGGCGCATTGCCGGGCCGGATCATCCAGTCGATGCGCACGGCCGGCACACGCAACGCCGTGATCATGCTCGACGAGATCGACAAGGTCGGTGCGGATTTCCGCGGCGACCCGTCGGCGGCATTGCTCGAGGTGCTGGACCCGGAGCAGAACTGGGAATTCAGTGATCATTATCTCGAGGTCCCGTATGACCTTTCGCAGGTGTTGTTCATCACCACCGCGAACATTGCGGAGACGATCAGCCCACCACTCCGCGACCGTATGGAGATCATCCGGATCACCGGATACACGGAGCAGGAGAAGGTGCAGATCGCGGAGCGGCATCTCGTTCCGCGTCAGCTGGACCAGCACTCGCTCGACGTCACTGAACTGGAAATCCCACGCGAGACCGTCGTCGCGATGCTGCACGGATACACGCGCGAAGCCGGTGTGCGCCAGCTCGATCGCACGATTGCCGAAGTCGCGCGCAAGGTGCCGCGCAAGCTCGCCGCCGGCGCCGTCCCGCCGGTGGTCATCACGCCCGCGGATCTTTCGGACCTGCTCGGCCCGCGGCGCCATGACTACGGCGAAGCACAGGAGCAGGACGAGGTCGGCGCCGTCACCGGCGTCGTGGTGAGCGAAGTCGGCGGCGACATCATCACCGTCGAGGCACTCGCGATCGAGACCAAGCCCGACCTGGTGCTGACGGGCCAACTCGGCAGCGTCATGGAGGAATCCGCGCGCGCCGCGCTGTCGTGGGCGAAGGTGCATGCCGTCGAATACGGCGCCCCACGCGACTTCTTCGACACCCATGCAATCCATGTGCACGTCCCCGCGGGTGCCATCCCGAAGGACGGTCCTTCGGCCGGCGTCACCATGGCAACAGCGATGGTGTCTGTGGCGTCGTCGCGTCGCGTGCGTCGCGACCTCGCCATGACCGGCGAGGTGACCTTGCGCGGCAAGGTGCTTCCCATCGGTGGCGTCAAGGACAAGTTGCTCGCGGCGCACCGATCGGGACTGAAGACGTTCATCCTCCCCGCCAAGAATGTTCGCGACCTGTACGAGGTGGACAAGGAGATCCTCGACGCCATCGAGGTGGTTCCCGTGGACAACGTGGGCGAAGTGCTCGATCGCGCACTGGTCGAGTCGGATGTTCCACGCAAACGCGAGCGCCGCGGTGCCGGCTTCGTGCTCCCCATCACCAGTGCGGATGTGATCGGTCCGATCAACGCCGAGCCCGCGTAACCGCCCTGCCGTGACCGACACGCTGCGAGATCTCGTCGAACTGGCGATCGTCGTCGATCCGATGTTCGATCAGAACTGCTACGTGCTGCGCCGTCGCGACACGACGGATGTGCTGATCGTCGACCCGGGGTTGCAGCATCCCCAAACGCTTGCACTGCTGGAGAAACGGAGCTTGCGCTGCGACCGCATCCTGCTGACGCACGGGCATCCCGACCATGTCAGCGGCGTTCCCGCGATCAAGGCCGCGTTCGGTTGCGAGGCGGCGATTCATCCCGATGACCGCGAGCAACTCGCGGCGGTGCGGTATCTCCCGGGTGTTCCCGATGATCTTCCGGACATCGTGTGCGAGCAGGATCTGCAGGACGGTGAGTTGCTGCGCTGGCACGACCTCGACATCGAAGTGGTGCATACACCGGGACACACACGCGGCTCGGTGTGCTTTCGCGTCGGGCCGGATCTCCTGTCGGGTGACACGCTCTTCCAGCGTGGTGTCGGCCGCACCGATCTGCCCGGTGGATCGTGGCCTGCACTCATCTTCTCGATCGAAAATCGCCTCTACACACTGCCTCCGGAGACAGTCGTCTACCCCGGTCACGGACAGCGGACGACGGTCGATGAGGAGATGCGCGCAAACCCGTTTGTGGTGCACCCCCGCTACCGGTAGTCCGCGGACCGTGTGATACGGTGGCGAAAGGGGGTGCTGAGAATGAGCTACAGCATGAGAACAACACTGGTCGTCGGCGCGTGCGCCGTCGCGGTTGCGACAGCCGGATGTGGAGGTGTCGCATCGGTCGCGACCACTTCGGTGACACCAAGTGCCGCAGTCCCAACCACATCGACATCGGCATCGCCGCAGGCGTGTGCGAATCCGACACTCACATCAGAGACGTCACCGGTCACGCAACTCGCGCTCACCGTCACGGATTTGCCGCCGGGTGGACCGGCACTCGAGCAGATCAGCGACGGCGAGATGAGCAATACGGTGAACACCGATCAACGTGGATTTGCCAATGTGGCCAACACGTTTCGCATCGAGGACGATGTGGTGCTCGACGCCTCGCCGCAGGCCGCATCGGCCGATTACCCGCAGCTCCAGACAACGACCGGCGCGCTGTTCACGACACTGAAGGACACATCGTCGCCGTCCGCACTCGGCTGTCAGGCCGAAGCGTTTGTCGGCACCACGTCGACCGGGTACAGCCAGGTGGGCATCGTATTTCAGGATGGCGATGTGATCTCGGTGATCCTGGTCGTCAACTCCGCGGCGACCGTCGACCCAGCGTATGCGGCAGCGGTTGCTCTCGCCCAGGATCAGAAGATCGTCGCCGCTTCGAGCTGATCGTCAGTCGGTTCTCCCGAGCCGCTGGAGCAGCTCGTGGAGGATCGCGCCGGTCACACCCCAGATAACCCGTCCGGACGCCTCGTAGTAGTGGATGCGCGCGTGCATGCCGTTGCGTTCGAGCTCGCGAACGGTGTGTGGCGCCACGAGCAGATCCGCGATATCGATCCGGAACCATTCGGCGATCTCGAAGTCGTCGGCCTTGAAATCGATGGGCCCGCGCTGCAGCCCAACCACCGGCGTGAGCCATCGGCCGGACACCACTGTGGAGAAGGTCGTGAGGAGACCGAGCACCTCGACGCTGGATGACTGGATGCCGAGCTCCTCGCCTGCCTCACGCAGCGCCGTCGCCACGACGTCGCTGTCGAAGGTCTCGGCCCCACCGCCCGGAAACGCAATTTGACCTGGATGCTGGCGGAGCTCCTCAGAACGAAGCACGAAGAGCAGGGGCACTCCGGGTGTCGCGGGGTCGCAGAGGAGCAGCACCGACGCCGGGCGCTGGCCTTCCGGAACGGGCGGTGTGAGCTCCGGAGGTCGGCGAACTGCCGCGCGGAGCCGGTCGACGATCGATGACGAGTCCGTCATCGCGCGCCGGACCCCGTACGCTTGAACCGATGCCCAGCGACCCGCCCGCCGAAAGCAAACCGCGCCGCCGCTGCCCGTCGTGTGGCGCCGAGCTGCGGTTCTCCCATCGCGAGTACGCGGGCAAGGGGGCGTCGGCTGCAGTGTTGCGCTGCACGGGGTGCGGCGAGGTCATTCGTGACAGCGCGCGCGAGTCCGTTCAGGCGCCGCAACGCCATACCTCGAAACGTCATCGCGAGCTCGACGCAGGTCCTCCGGAGAACCCGGTGATCGATCCGGAGCTGGCCGCCAGGCTCCTGCAGGCGAGTCGCGACTCCAGCTGACTCATCGCCCCGCGGCGACGGCAGCCGAGGGCCGCGCCGCCGTGGCGAAGCGCTCGAACCAGCCCAGGATCTCGGCATTCACGTTGTCGCGGTCGACGTCGACGGAGATGCCGTGGCCGCTGCGCGGCAGCAAGTCCAGCTCGACGGCCTCGCTGTTGATGAGGCGCTGGGCGATCTCCCGGGCACATTTCGGATCAATGGATCGATCCCGGAGACCGTGAATGACGAGCGCGGGGGCGCGGATCGCCGCGAGCTCCTTGCGCACCACGCCGCAGAGGCGGCGGAGTTCATCGATGCTACGGGTCGGCCGGATGCCATAGCTGAATAGCTCCTCGACGGCGTCGGGATTCCAGAGGTCGATGTCGTCGCCGGCACGGTGCCAGCGCACCACCCGTTTCAGCACTGGCAGCAATGGCGCCACCGGACCGCTCAACCAGATCGGCGCCGCAAGGGTCGCGACGGCGCGCACACGGAGGTCGTGGGCCGCGAGGTGAAGGGCGAGGGTCCCGCCCATCGACTGGCCGACGACCATCACGTCGTCGCACTCCGATGCGAGCTCGTCGAACTCAGCGGCAACGCACGCCGCCCAGTCCTCCCAGGTGGTGCGCTCGAGATCCTCCGGGGTGGTGCCGTGACCGGGCAGCGCCGGCGCGTGGCAGCGGAAGCCGTTTGCGGCCAGTACCTCGCCGAGGCGGCGTAGCTCCGGTGGGGTGCTCGCGAAGCCGTGGATCAAGAGGACGCCCCGAGGCCCGTCGCCGAGGTGCCACGGACGCACGACGTCCGGGTCGAAAGGCGCGAGCGTACGAGCGGTCATGCCATCGAGTATATGGATCGTCCTCGTGACGCTCGGTGATACCGTCGCCCGCGATGGGTGAGGAGGTGATGCGGCAGGCACTCGAGACGGTGGTGTCCGGCGGCTCCCTCGATGCGGCGACCGCCCGCGCCGTGATGGACACGATGATGGAGGGCGAGGCGACACCTGCCCAGGTGGGAGCGCTCGTCGCCGCGCTGCGCACCAGGGGCGAGACCGTCGACGAGCTTGCGGGCATGGTCGAGTCGATGCGGGCGCACGCAACGCAGGTGAAGCTCGACGTCGAGGCCGTCGACACATGTGGCACCGGCGGCGATGCGGCGAGGACGTTCAACATCTCGACCGCGGCCGCTTTGGTTGCCGCCGGAGCGGGATGCCCCGTTGCCAAGCATGGCAATCGCGCCGCGTCGTCGCGATGTGGGAGCGCTGACGTGCTCGAGGCGCTCGGTGTGGTGATCTCGCTGTCCCCGGAAGGCGTTCGCCGGTGCGTCGACGAGGCCGGGATCGGATTCCTTTTCGCTCCCGACTTTCACCCGGCACTACGGCACGTCGGTCCCATACGCCGAGAGCTCGGGTTCCGGACGGTCTTCAACGTGCTCGGTCCGCTCGCGAACCCGGCGCGGGTACGCCATCAATCGCTCGGTGTTTCAAACGCGAGGCTCACGCCGATGATGGCCGAGGTGCTGCATCGAATCGGACACGTCCACGCGATCGTCTTCACGGGACCTGACGGTGTTGACGAGCTCGGTGTGGGCGGCAGCGCTGCGTGCTGGGAGGTGACCGCGGAAGGCGTTCGTCCATTCACGCTCGACCCGCGCGATGTCGGGCTCGAGGCTGCATCCTTCGAGGCGGTCCGAGGCGACGATGCGGAGACGAACGCCACCATCATTCGCGACATCCTCGACGGTGAGCGCGGTCCGCGCCGCGACGTCGTGCTGCTCAATGCAGCAGCCGTTTTGTTCGCTGCCGACCAGGTCACCACACTGATCGACGGCATCGCCGTCGCTGCCGAGTCGATCGACTCCGGCGCCGCGCGTCGCACGCTGGAACAACTTGCTCGCGTGTCTCACGCGGCGGCGGCAGCATGAGCCGGGCTTCGTCGCTTCTCAGCCTGCAGCAGATAGACGATCGCATCGCGACGCTGACCTCGGAGATCGCGGTCACCGAGGCGTCGCTTCGCGGAGATCCCGAGCTCGACCGCCTGCGCGCTGCCGAAGCTGCGGCGCACGAGGAGCACCGCGCGCTCGGGTCGAGCGCAAAGCTCGCGGAGCTGGAGGCCGCATCGCTGCAGGCGCGCATTCGCGAGCTCGATCGCAAGTTGTACGGGGGTACCGTGCGTAACCCGGCGGAACTCATGGAGATGCAGCGCGAGCTCGACGCGATGCGCGTGAAATTGTCGACGGCCGAAGACGACGCGCTCGGACGCATGGAGGACGTCGACGTGGCGCAGGCGACCCTCGAAACCGCATCTGCCGCCGTCGCCGCGCGCGACGCGCAACGCACCGCCGCGCTGGAACCGCTGCGCGCGCGTCTCGACATGCTCAACGCCGAGCGCGATGTGCTCAACACGGAGCGCGACGCGCTGCGGGCGGATACGGACCCGGGCGACCTGTCGCTCTACGCGCGAATTGCCGCACACCGTCGCCCTGCTGTCACGGGACTTGCAGGCGAGTCGTGTGCCGGTTGCCACATGCCCGTGTCCAACGAGGAGCGGCGCGCCGTGCGCACGGGTACCGGACTCACCCAGTGCGCGAACTGCGACCGCATTCTCGCGCCGTGACGGCGTCGGTGATCGCGTACACCGACGGCGCGTGCTCGGGCAATCCCGGCGCGGGAGCCTGGGCATACAGAATCGAATGGCCTGACGGTTCCGTCGATGAGGCGGCTGGCGGGAATCTCGACACCACCAACAACCGCGAGGAGTTGAAGGCGGTTCGCGAAGCGCTGCTGCGCGTTCGCGCACGCATTGGCGACGACCCCGCCTGGCGAATCGTCGTACGGACCGACAGTCTCGGTGTCATCAACTGGCTCACAGGTTCCTGGAAGCGCAAGAAGAATCTCGATCTCTTCCCGACGATCGATCCGCTCGTTGACGCGCGCGTTCGCTTCGAGCACGTGCGCGGCCACAGCGGCATTCCAGGGAACGAGCGTGTGGATGAGCTCGCGGTGGAGGAGACGCAGCGGATCATGGCCGGCGCAGCCGGCGGAGGCTATGGACGATGACCTATTCGATCGTGGCACGCGACCCGGAGACAGGCGATCTCGGCGTCGCGGTGCAATCGCACTGGTTCTCGGTTGGCTCGGTGGTGACGTGGGCGGAGTCCGGCGTCGGCGCAATTGCCACGCAGTCCTTCGCCGAGCCCGCGTACGGCCCTCGCGGCCTCGCGCTGATGCGCCTTGGTGTCGACCCCGAGACGGCATTGCGCGCCCTCACCAGTGCCGATGCCGAACAGGCGCGGCGCCAGGTCGCGTTCGTCGACGCCAGCGGTCGCGTCGCGACACACACGGGGACGCTCTGCATCGAGGCGGCCGGCCACCTCACGTCGGATGGCGTTTCGGTGCAGGCGAACATGATGCGCGGCGCCGGTGTCTGGCCGGCGATGCTCGACGCGTACAAAGGATCAAAAGGCGACCTGACCGACAGGCTTCTCGCGGCGCTCGATGCGGCCGAGGCGGCCGGTGGTGACATCCGCGGACGGCAGTCGGCCGCGATGCTCATCGTCAAAGGCCAGAGTTCTGGTCAACCCTGGCGTGATCGCATCGTCGATCTGCGCGTGGATGACGCTCCAGACCCGCTTGCCGAACTCCACCGGCTGATTGACGTACACCGCGGATACCAGCACATGGAAGCCGCGGAAACGCACGAGATCGCACGGGATCTCGCGAGGTCCCTCGATGAGTACCAGCTTGCTCGACCGCTGCTCGGCGACAACGATGAAGCGGCGTTCTGGTCGGCGATCCTCATGGCCGATGCCGGCAAGGTGGAGGAGGGAAAGGCGCTCCTCGCGGACATCGTGACCCGCGAGCCCGGATGGGCCGAACTGCTCCGCCGCCTTCCCGCAGTCGACCTGCTCCACAACGGCGAAGCGACCGTTACGGCGCTGCTCGGTTCGTAAGGAAGTGCAAGCCGGCCGATAAGCCGGGTTCTGTCCTCATCCGCGCGGCAGACAAGGGACGGTCATCCATCTGGGACGCCGGTTACCCGGCGCCTCGAGCGGCCCACCTGAGACACACGAAGCGAGCAACTCCTGAGCGCCGAAACGCTCGGTCTCTGTTCGGCCTTGCTCCGGGCGGGGTTTACCTGGCCGGCCGGTCACCCGGCCGCCGGTGGGCTCTTACCCCACCATTTCACCGTTGCCCCGGACGGGTCCGGGGCTGTGTCATTTCTGTGGCACTCTCCTTCGGGTCACCCCGACTGGGCGTTACCCAGCGCCCTGCTCTGCGGAGCCCGGACTTTCCTCGGACGCTAACGCGCCCGCGACCGTCTGGCCGGCTTGCCCGTCGAGTCTATCCTCTGTGGCTCCCCGCCATCGACATCAAACATCGGGAGACACCCCAAGCGTGCACAAGCGTCTGCTGCTTCATGCCGGTGGTGACGGCACCTCCGCGCGGTCTGCCGTCATCGAACACCTTCGCGGTGGGCTGCGCGCCGTGATGATCCCGTACGCGCAGAGCGACCACGATCGAGCCACAGCCCGATTCGCGGAGTGGCTCAACCCACTGGGCGTCGAGATCACCGGCGTGCACACCGCCGATGACCCAGCCGCTGCGATCGGTGCCGCCGATGCCGTGTTCGTCACCGGTGGCAACAGCTTCCGGCTGGTGAATTCGCTGCATCGTCTCGGGTTGATCGAGCCCGTGCGCGAGGCAATCGAACGGGGCGTCCCGTACTACGGCGCGAGCGCGGGCTCCAACGTTGCATGTCCGACCATCCGGACCACGAACGACATGCCGATCGTGCAACCGCCGAGCTTCGCCGCCTTCAACCTGGTGCCGTTCCAGATCAACCCGCACTACATCGATCCGCCGCCGCCTGAAGCGCGCATCGGGGAGACGCGCGAGGAACGGCTTCGCGAGTTCCTCGAGGAGAACGACGTCACCGTTGTGGGCCTGCGCGAGCAGAGCTGGCTTGAGATCGACGGACCGTCGATGCGGCTCGTGGGGACTGGTGGGGCAGTCCTGTTCCGGCGGGACGCGGAACCCCAGCAGCTTCGAGGCGGTGCCGATCTCTCCGCACTGCTTCTCGAAACGCCCCGATACGACGTCTGAACGCCACCGCGGCGAGTTCCGCGACGTACATTTGTTTGCGTTGACGCCTCACCACACACCTGTTAGGGTTCGGCGCGCCGGTGGAGAAGAATGGTGAGTAGTGGGGACCCTGACGTGACGACGGTGAGGCTCGAGCAAACGCAGGTCGACTTGAATGCCGCCCCGCTCTGCGGAACCTACCGCCACCATGTTGACGAAAAGGGCCGCGTTGCGATACCCGCTCAGATGCGCCGCTTCCTTCCCGAAGGCAGCATGGTCGCGACGGGCGCTGAGAACCGGCTCATGATCTGGCCTCCCGACGAGTGGGCCCGGCACACCGAGTATTTCCTGCGGACTGCCGAAACCGAGGCCCAGCGGCGCCGCTTCATGCGCATCCTCCACGCCAAGGCCTCGAACTTCGACGTGGATGCGCAGGGCCGCCTCCTGCTGACCGCCGCACAGCGGGCGTTTGCGCAGATCGTCGACCAGGTCGTCTTCGTCGGCATCGGGACCGGCGTCGAAGTGATCGCCGACGAGATCTGGAAGGCCGAAGAGGAACCGATCACCCCCGAAGAGTTCACGCAACTCTGGGACGTCGTCCACCAACGCGGCACGTCCGCTTCCCCGTCGCCGGCGTGAGCGCCCCAGACGGATCCGCCCCGAAACATGACCATCCCCCTGTCGTTCGTGGCCGGCATGGGGACTCTCGACGACGCCACGCCCGGTTTCCCGTCGCCTGACGGCGCGGGCCACCGGCCGGTCCTTCTCACACCCCTCATAGAGAGCCTGCAGCCCCGGCCCGGGCAGATTGCCGTTGACGCCACATTCGGCGCCGGCGGGGTCACCGTCGCGCTCCTCGAGCGCGTCACCCCGGGCGGCCGGGTGATCGCGATCGATCGCGATCAGAGCGCTGTCGACGCTGGTCGCGCCCGTTTCGGCGCGAGCGGCGCCGCGGTCGAGATCGCTCGAGGTGACTTCGCAGACCTGGAGGCCATCGTGCACGCACTCGGCGTGACGGCGGTCGACATCGTCGCCTTCGACCTCGGTATCTCGTCACTCCAGCTCGACGACCCGGCGCGCGGCTTCAGCTTCCGCTTCGACGGACCGCTCGACATGCGCATGGACCCGACGTCCGGGGTCACCGCCGCGCATCTCGTCGACTCCCTCACGGCGGATCAGCTGATGACGATGCTCCGCGACTACGGCGACGAGCGATTCGCACGAGCGATCGCGACTCGCATCGTCAGAACGCGCGAGCGAACCCCGATCACCACCACCACGCAGCTCCGTGAGCTCGTCGAGCAGGTGGTGCCCAGGCGGTTCTGGCCAAAGCGGATTCACCCGGCGACGCGCACGTTCCAGGCGCTTCGCATCGCGGTGAACCACGAGCTCGAAAGCCTCGAACGAGGCCTGCAGGCAGCAATCAGCATCCTCCGGCCCGGTGGGCGTCTTGGGGTCATCTCTTTCCACTCCCTCGAGGACACCCTTGTAAAGAACGCACTCCACGTCGCAGCTCAGAATTGTGTCTGTCCACCCCAACAGCCCCACTGCACCTGCGTCCACCGGGCCACACTCTTTCTCCTCACCCGCAAGGTGATCCGGCCTGAAGCGGCCGAACTGGCGACAAATCCGAGGTCTCGCTCGGCTCGCCTTCGAGTTGCGGAGAAGCTCGCCACCCAGGGGTGACGGGCGCAACGTCCTTCTTTACGCCTCACTTCGCGCCCCAGGGGGGAGCCGTGCCTTGCGCGTCTCCCCCCGCCACCTTCGCTTCGTCGACCCGGCACCGTCGGTGCCCCTCCATCGTCCCTCTCAACGTTTTCACCACTGGAGACCAGGGCAGTGCCCAACTTTCGTTTCGCACATGGTGTCGACCGCGCGTCGACGCCGACGGCCGCCGGCGTCGACGACGTTCCCTTCGAGCCGCTCGTCCGGCGGCTGCGCATCCGCCGCGGCGGACCGCGGACGCCGCTGCCGTTGCTGCCGGTGATCGCGGTCGCGGCTGGCATCGGGATCGCGTACGTCAACCAGACGGCGCACGTCACCACGGCCACGTACCAGGCGACAAAGCTCGAGTCGCGTCAGCAGCAGCTCGTCGCCGAGAACCTGCAGCTCGGCGCTGAACTCTCGCGACTCGAGTCGTCGGAACGGATCATCGCCGCGGCGCAGGACATGGGCATGCGCCCGGCGGCGAAGTGGGCGTTCGTTGTCGCGGCTCCGCATAACGTGATCTCGTCGCCACCGGAAGAGCAGCTGACCGGAGATGACTCCGGCACCCCCCTGCAGCAGCTCGTCGGTGCCCTCGACGGCGCCTTCGGTGGCGCCGGTCGATGAATCCTCGTCGACGCTCGTCGGGTTCCGCACGCGCAGCACACGCGCACGCGTTCGCCGCGGAACCGGACCTTCGCCGGCGCGGACTCTGGCTCGTGCTCATCTTCCTGGCAATGGCAACCGCGGTGTTCGGCCGCCTGGTACAGATCCAGGTGATCCAGGGAAAGTCGCTCGCGCTGGCGGCAGCCCAGTCGCACACGACGTCGATCACGCTGCACGCCACGCGCGGCGTGATTCTCGACAGCAGCGGACGCGTCCTTGTCAGCAACGTGCAGGTGTTCGACGTCTTCGCGGATCCGGCGCTCATCGCGGCATCGGATCGTCAGCAGGTCGCCGGCATGCTCGCGCCCATCCTGCAGCTGAGCTCGGTGCAGATCCTGCGAGCGCTGAATCAACCCAATCAATTCGACTATCTCGCCAAGGGTGTCTCCCAGGACGTGAACGACAAGCTGCAGGCCCTCGGGTTGAGCGGCCTGGGCACGATTCCGTCGGAGGAGAGTGTGTACGAGCCCTCGCCCGTACCCGGTGACTCGCTCGCCGCGAACCTGCTCCACGAGTCCACGCTCACCGACGTCAACGGCAACGCGATCGTTCTCGGCAAGCAGAAGATGGTTCCTGCCGAGAATGGCGATAACCTCGAGCTCGGCCTCGACACGCAGATCCAGTACTGGGCGGAGCTGGCGCTCGCCAATGGGGTCAACTCGTCGCATTCCACGTCGGGCACGATCATGATCATGGACACCAAGACGGGCGCGATCGACGCGTGGGCGCAGTACCCGTCGTACAACGCCAACGACTACACGACGTCGAACATCGCCGATTTCCGCGATCTCGCGGTGACCCAGCCCTACGAGCCGGGATCGGTCATGAAAGTCATCACCTTTGCCGGTGGGCTCAACAACAACGCGTTCACGCCGAGCACGGTCATCGACGAGAAGCAGCAACGCATCGACGGCTTCCTCATCCACGACTGGGATCGGCGCTCGCATGGTGACGTGACCATGCAGTGGGTGCTCGACGACTCCTTGAACAACGGGGCCATCGACGCCATGAAGATGGAGGGTGAGAGCGCCTTCTACAACAACCTGCTCGCCTTCGGCATCGGCGCGCCGACCGGAGTCGATCTCGCCGGCGAGGTCAACGACCCGCTCGCGCCGGCGTCGTCGTGGAACCTGCTCAAGTACGCGGAGGCGTCCTTCGGACAGGGGCTCGTCACCACGCCGGTCGAGATGCTCGCCGGGATCAATGCCGTCGCCAACGGCGGTGTCTGGGTGCAGCCGCATGCCGTCGACGCGATCATCAACCCGAATACCGGCAAGACGACGCCGTTCGTCCCGGTGACCCGCCGCGTCATGTCGGCCGCCGCGGCGGCTACCCTCGCGAAGATGATGGTGGGCGTGGTGAATGATCCCGGCGCCGAAGGGAAGCGGGCGAAGATCCCCGGCTACAGCATGGAGATCGCGGGCAAGACGGGAACGGCGCAGGTCGCACTCCCCAACGGTGGGGGCTATGGCCCGAACGTGGTGGCGTCGTTCGTCGGCTTCATGCCGGCCACCGACCCGCAGTTCACGATGATGGTCATCCTCAATGACCCGCAGGTGGTTGCCGGGAACCGTTTCGGCTCGATCCTCGCTGCCCCGATCTGGAGGCAGGTGGCCGAGATGATGATCGACGACTGGCGCATCGAGCCGTGAGAGAGACGATCGTCGTCGGCGTGCTCGCGTTCGTCGCCGGCGTGGTGCTCTACCCGGCGTTCATCGGCTTGCTCGTCCGCCTCGGCGCGCGTCAGCACGTCGCCTCGTACAGCCCCGCCTCGCACCGCGCCAAGGAAGGCACGCCGACCCTCGGCGGGGCGCTCTTCTGCCTTATCGCGATTGTGGCCTTCCTCGCTGTCGACCGTTCGCGTTCGGGGTTCCTCATCGTCTTCGCGCTGCTCGCCGGTGCGATCGCGGGTGGCCTCGATGACGTCATCAACATCAGCGACATCAACAGGCTCGGGCTCACGGTCTGGCAGAAGCTCGGCCTCCAGGGTGTTGCCGGTGTGCTCGTCGGAATCGGCCTGACGATCGCCGGCTTCACGCATCAGTTCTTTCCCGGACTCGGGGCGCCCAATCTCGGCTGGGGGCTCGCGGTTGTGGTTGCCATCGCCGTGGTCGCGACCAGCAACGCCGTCAACCTGACCGATGGTGCCGATGGGCTCGCGGCCTCGTGTTCATCGCTGGTGTTGATCGGCATCGCGATCATCGCGGTTTCGCGCGACGAGCTTGCGGTTGCCGTTCTTGCGGCGGCGCTCGCGGGAGCCCTTGCGGCGTTCCTGCTCTTCAACTGGTTTCCCGCACGTGTCTTCATGGGCGACGCCGGATCGCTCGCGCTCGGCTGCGGGATCGTCGCGCTCACCACGGAGTTGCACCTCATCTGGTTTCTCCCGGTGCTCGGCATCGTCTTCGTCGTGGAGGCGGCGAGCGTCGTCATCAACGTCACCGCAATCCGACGGTTCGGAACCCGCGTGTTCCGCGCGAGCCCGATCCACCACCACTTCGAGGAGCTCGGACTCCGCGAACAACGTCTCGTCGGCGCATTCGCCGCCGCTGCCGCGGCCGGCGTCGCCATCACCGTCCTGTTCGCGCACGTGGCCGGACCGGTTTCGTGACCGGCACATTGGTGGTGGTGATCGGCGCGGGCAGAAGTGGCCTCGCGTGCGCATCAACGCTCTCGCGCGAGGGGCACCACGTGATCCTGGTTGACCGCTCCGACTCGCCGGCAATCCGCGACCGTATCGCGCAGCTCCCGGAAAGTGTCGAGGTCCGGCTCGGCGGGTATCCCGACGACATCGCGGCGGACGCGTTCATGGTCTGTCCGAGTCCGGGCGTTCCATGGGATGCCCCGGAGCTCGAGATCGCGCGAGCGCACGGCGTGCCCGTGCGCAGCGAGATGGACCTCGTGTTCGAACGGTGCCGCGCGCGGATCTGCGGCATCACCGGCACAAACGGAAAGACGACCACGACGGCACTCGTCGCGGCGATTCTCGAACGCGCCGGTGAGCGAGTTCACCTCGGCGGAAATATCGGCGTCACCATGCTCGACCGTCTCGACAGCGTGGGCGACTCCGACTGGGTGGTGCTCGAACTCTCGTCATTTCAGATCGAGTCGGTGCTCGAGCCGCGATGCGCAATCGCGTGCGTGCTCAACGTCACCCCGGACCACCTCGACCGTCATGGCGATTTCGCGGCGTACGCGGAGACCAAGCGGCGCCTCGTCCGTTTCGCGCTCGACGATGCGGTGCTCGGTTTCGACGACCCGATCACCCGCGAAATGGCGGCCGTCGCGACGTGCACCGTGCACGAGTTCGGCCTGGAACCAGGGATCACGGACGGCGCAACGCGTGACGGTAAGGACGTGGTCATCGCCGAGGGCGGCCGTACGACGCCGGTGCTGCCCGTGGCCGACATTCCGCTCTTTGGCGTCCACAACCTTCAGAACGTGCTCGCGGCCGTGGCCGTCGCTCGCGCGGCGGGCGTTGCGACATCGCCGATTGCCGGCGCGGTTCGCGACTTCCACGCCGTGCCGCATCGCCTGCAGACCGTTCGCGACGAGGACGCCGTCCTCTGGGTGAACGACAGCAAGGCGACCAACGTCGAATCAGCGATTGCGGCGCTGCGCTCGTTTCCAGACCGGACGATCGTCTGGATCGGCGGCGGCAAGGGCGCCGGCACTTCCATCGAGTCGCTCGCCGACGAAGTCGTCGTGCGGGCGCGCTTCGCCGTGCTCAACGGAGCCAGCGCTGCCGAGCTCGACGAGGCGCTGGCGCGGCGCGGTTTCGAGGCGCGACTCGTCGTATCCGCGCTCGAGGATGCGGTTGCAGCCGCCGCAGGACTCGCGCGGCCGGGGGACGTGGTGCTCCTCGCGCCCGGGTACAAGAGCTTTGATCAGTTCACTGACTTCGAGCACCGCGGGCTCGCGTTCGGCGAGGCGGTCGCCCGGCTCGCGACCCACCCAGTGAGCCACGCCTGATGGCAACGCAGACCGGCAAGCTCACGGGCGGTCTCGCCAGACGGTGGCGCTGGCGCGGCGGCGCCGGGGTGGCCGGCGCGTTCGCCTCCGCGGATAGAGCCGCCGCGGCCGCAGGTGTCGACGGCTGGCTGATGATCATCGTCGTCGGGCTGGTGGGCTTCGGGCTCGTGATGGTCTACAGCGCATCGGAAGCGCTCGGATTCCTCTGGTTCAACGACCCCAACTACTTCTTCGCCCACCAGCTGATCGGCGCCGCGCTCGGCAGTGTGGGACTCGTGGTCGCCGCGCGGTTCGACTACCACCGCCTCTCAAGGCTCGCTCGCCCGGCAATGGCGGTGATGATCGTGCTCCTCGTGGTGGTGCTCATCCCGCACGTGGGCGCCCAGCACGACGGAGCCCAACGCTGGTTCCAGTTCGGGCCGCTCTCCGTGCAGCCGTCGGCGATCGCCGTCGGGGTCGCGATCGTCTTCTTCTCGCGCTGGCTCACCGACCGCGAGGGAACCATCCGCAGCTTCCGCGGCGTCCGCGATTACGTCATCGTGCTGGTGGTCCTGCTCGGGCTCGTGCTTGCCGAACGCGACTTCGGCAGCTCGATCGTCATCGCGGCGACGGCGCTCATCCTGCTCGCGCTCGCGGGGGCGCGAAAACGCCACCTCTTCATGATTGTCATCGGCCTCGGTGCCAGCAGCGCCGCGCTGGTCGGGCTGGTGGCATACCGGGCGGATCGTCTCGTCCACTTCCTCAACCCTTGCGCGGCGGCGCTCGGATCGGGGTTCCAGAACTGCCAAGCCCTCTACGCGTTCGGCTCGGGCGGGATCTTTGGCGTGGGCCTCGGCAACTCGGTGCAGAAGTACGAGTGGCTGCCCGAGGCACACACGGACTTCATCTTCGCCATCATCGGTGAGGAACTCGGGCTGATCGGAACCGTCTCAGTGCTCGCGGCGTTCCTGTTCCTTGCGTGGCGCGGTGTGCGCGCCTCGCTCCGGGCGCCCGACCGATTCGGCGCCCTGCTCGCGGGAGGCATCACGTCGTGGATCTGCATGCAGGCGTTCATCAACGTGATGGCGGTGACCGGGGTCATCCCGACAACGGGTATCCCGCTGCCCTTCATCAGCTACGGTGGCACCTCGCTGGCGACCACCCTCGTGGGCATGGGCATTCTGCTCAACATCTCGGCCCAGGGTCGACGGCAAGGGACAACCAATCGTGCGCACGCTGATCGCCGGGGGGGGAACTGGGGGTCACCTGACTCCGGCACTGGCGGTCGCGCTCGCGCTTCGAAGCAACAGGCCTGACGACGAGGTGGCCGTGGTCGGCCGCCGGGACGGCGTGGCGGAGCGGCTCGTGGTCGCGGCCGGGCTCCGCCTCGAGACGCTCGACATCAGTGGCGTCGACGTCGGCTCCGCGGGAGGCGTCGCGCGAGCGACGACGCAGTTGACCCGGGCCACCATCGCCGCCCGCCGCCTGCTGCGCACGATGCGTCCCGATGTCGTTGTCGGCGTCGGCGGATACGTGTCGGTCCCCGTGGTGGTGGCGGCGCTCGCGCAGCGAATCCCGGTGGTGCTGCTCGAGCAGAACGCGGTCCCGGGGCGAGCAACGCGAATGCTCGCCCGGCGAGCCCGTGTCGTGGCCGCGTCGTTTGCCGAAACCGCGGCGCATCTGCCTCACGCACGAGTTGTCCACACCGGCAATCCCATCCGTGCCGAAGTGCGCGCGCTCACGGCGCGCCCGATCGGTGAACGCCTCCGCGCGATTCTCGTGACCGGCGGCTCCCAGGGTGCGCGGCGGCTGAATCGAGCGGTCGCCGGGTGCATGGTCGAACTGCTCAGCAGCGACCCCGAGCTCACCATCACGCATCAGTGCGGCAGCCTCGATTACGAGGCGGTGCAACGAGCCGCGGAAGCATTGCCCCCGAACCTCGCGGCGCGATATACCGCGAGCGCTTTCTTCGATGACATGGCAGTGCGGATCGCGTCGAGCGACCTCGTCGTCATGCGCGCGGGCGGATCGTCGCTCGCCGAGTGCTCGGCGCTCGGGCGTCCCATGATCGTTGTGCCATATCCACACGCGGGCGGACACCAGCGGCATAACGCCGCCCCGTATGTGGCCGGTGGTGCCGCGATGTTGATCGACGACGCCGAGTGCACACCTGAGCGGCTGAGCGCAGAGATCGCCGCGTTGGTAGCCGACCCGGCCCGGTGGCGAGCGATGGCTGCAGCGAGCGCATCGCTCGGCCTTCCGGACGCCACCGACACGGTGGTCCAGTTGATCGTTGAGGCAGCCGGACCGACGCGGAGCAAAGCAGCCTGACGATGCACGTGCACGTTCTCGGTATCTGCGGCTACGCGACGTTTGGCGCGGCAAACCTCGCACTGGCGCGCGGCGACCGTGTCACGGGTTCGGACGATCACGCGTACCCACCGATGAGCGACGCGGTTACCGCTGCGGGGATCCAATGGGAGAACCACAGCGATCCGGACAACCTCGATCGCTGGGGCGTGCCCGACCTCGTGGTCGTGGGCAATCAGACTCGCCCCGCGAACCTCGAGCTCGAGGCGGTGCGCCGGCGCGGTATCGCGTGCGTGAGCGAGATCGAGTTCTACGTGAGCCTTGCCGGCGACCGAACCCGCCTCACCGTGTGCGGCACCCACGGCAAGACCACGACGTCGGCGTTGCTGGTGCACATCCTCGAACGCGCGGGCATGGATCCCGGATTCCGCCTCGGCTCCACGTCGCTCGACGTTGGCGGCACGTCGCGGCTGGGGACTGGACCGTTCGTCTTCGAGGGCGACGAGTACACGTCCGCACCATGGGATCCGCGCCCGAAGTTCCTCCACACGCGACCTCACGGCGCATGTGTGACGCGCCTCGAGCTCGATCACCCGGACGTCTATGCCACGCTCGATGCGTACCGCGAACCCTTTCTCGAGCTTGCTGCGACCATGCCGCGCGATGGCGTGCTCGCTCTCTGCGCCGACGATCCCGAATGCCTGGCGCTTCGCAACGCCGCAGAAGGTGTTGCAGTCACCTATGGCACGAAGCAAGGCAGCGACTGGTTGATCGTCGAGCCGCGCGAGCAGGACGGCCTGCAGCATTTCCGGGTGGAGCGGAAGCAGCGGGCCGCGCTCGATGTTGCGCTCACCTTTCCCGGCATCCACAACGCGCAGAACGCCTGCGCGGCGCTCATCCTCGCCGAGTTCGCCGGCGTCGACCAGGCAGTCGCCGTGAGCGCGTGCGCGGATTTCCTTGGGCCGGCGCGTCGCTTCCAGATCCTCGGTGAGGTGGACGGCGTGGCAGTCGTCGATGACTACGCGCACCACCCGACCGAGGTCGGGGCCGCGATCGACGCGGCACGCCAGCGTTACCCCGGCCGCCGCCTCATCGCCATCCACACGCCCCACACGTACTCGCGCGTGAGCCGCCTTCTCGAGGACTACCGGCGGAGCTTCACCGGCGCCGACGTCGTGATCATCGGTCCCATTGAGGAAGCCCGCGAGCGCGGCATGCCCAAGACCGTGTCGAGTCAGGACGTCGCGGATCGCGCCGGCGCCGCGCACGCCGTGCACGTCGTCGATTCGAGTGACGAAGGGGTGGAGTTGGTGATGCGCCTCGTCCGTCCAGCTGATGTGCTCCTGGTGCTGTCGCTCGGCGGCTTCGACAAGCTGGCGCCGCGCCTCCGCGACGCCCTGGAGGCACAGGGTGTCCGCCGGTGACTGGCTCGACAGTGTGCCGGGCGTGCTGCGCGACGAGTCGCTCGCGCGCCACAGTCAATTTGGAGTCGGTGGACCTGCGCGATGGTTCAGCACCACACGTGATATCGCCGTGCTCGCTGACCTGCTGCGCCGCTGTCACGAGTCAGGCGTCCCCGTGACCATGCTCGGTGCCGGGAGCAACACGCTGATCAGCGACGCAGGGATCGACGGGCTCGTGATCCGTCACAACGATCGCAGAATGCGAGTTGTCGACGCGGAGACCATCGACCTTGGCGCGGGCGCCATGATGCCGCGCGTGGCATTGGACTGCGCGACACGCGGCCTCGCGGGTATCGAGTTCGGCATCGGCGTACCCGGCACCCTTGGCGCGAGCGTCTATGGCAACGCTGGTGCGTTCGGGAGCGAGATGTCGGATGTTCTCATCGAGTGCACGTCGCTCGATCAGTCCGGATCGGCGATGACGCTTACTGCCGAGGCGTGCGACTTCAGCTATCGCTCCTCGCGTTTCAAGTACGAGTTGCGCGGCAACGTGATCGTGAGCGCGCGGCTGCGCGTGCACGCCGATGACCCGGCGGCCGTCCGTGAACGCACCGATGCGATCCAGGCCGAGCGCAAGGCTTCGCAGCCATACGGCATTCGCAGCCTCGGCAGCGTCTTCAAAAACCCGCCGGATGACAAGGCGGGACGTCTCATCGAAGCTGCGGGCCTCAAGGGCCGGCGCTCCGGTGGCGCGCAGATCTCACCGAAGCACGCGAACTTCATCGTCAACGTCGATCACGCGCGAGCCTCGGACGTGCTGAGTCTCGTCTGCGTCGCACACGACGCCGTGCAGCAACAGTTCGGGGTCGACCTCGAGCGGGAGATCATCGTCCTGGGTGAGACGGCCGCCGGAGAGCATCGTGGCTGAGCGGCTCAGGGTCGGCGTGTTCTTCGGCAGCCGGTCCGTGGAGCACGAGGTGTCGGTCATCACGGCGCAGCAGGCGATGGCAGCCATGCCCGCTGATCGCTACGTCCCGGTTCCCGTCTACATCGCGAAGTCAGGGGCCTGGTACACCGGCGATCAATTGCTCCAGCTGGAGCGCTACAAGGACATCGATCGACTCATCGCCGCGTCGACGCGGGTGACCATGCGCCCGGACCCGACCAGTGGGGGAGAGCTCATCGAAGTCGACGCGCGCCGCGGTCTGCTCGGCGGTGGTGCTCGCACTGCAGCGCGATTCGATGTCGCGATGCCGCTCGTGCACGGATCCAATGGTGAGGACGGCACACTGCAAGGTCTGTTCGAGCTGGCAGCGCTCCCGTATTGCGGCTGCGACGTCGTGTCCGCTGCAGTGAGCATGGACAAGCGGATATCGCGCAGTGTGCTGCGCGGCGCGGGCATTCCCGTGCTCGACGATGTGATGGTGTCGAGGTCACGCTGGCTCGAGCGGCCGAACGCCGTCTCTGCGGAGCTTGCCCAGACCCCCGGTTTTCCCATGTACGTGAAGCCGCGCCGGCTCGGATCGAGCATCGGCGTCGCGCGTGTCGAGAGCGACGTGCAGCTGCGCGAAGCGCTCGAGGTCGCGTTCGGCTACGACACCTCCATTCTCGCCGAGCCCGCGCAGGACAGCAGCATCGAAGTGAACTGCTCAGTGCTCGGATGGGGCGATGACGTCGAGGCATCGGTGTGCGAGCAGCCCGTGAGTGGCGGCACGCTCAGTTACGCGGATAAATACCTGAGTGGCGCCAAGACAAAGGGAGGGAGCAAGGCTCCGGCCGGCGGAATGAAAAATTCGCAGCGGATCATCCCCGCTCCGCTCTCCGACGCACTGACTGCGCGCATCCAGGAAACGGCGAAGGCGTCGTTTCGCGTCATCGGCGCTGCCGGCGTCACGCGCGTCCGAAACTGATCGACATGGCGATGGAACGACACCGCGAGCAGCAGGCCACCACGTCGTCGATCGACACGTGGTTGCTCACCGGTCGGCCGGGCTGAACAGCAACCTGAGTGGGGATCGAGCGACCGTGGCCGGAGCGACGGGAGAGATCCCGCGCGCCGCGTTCGAGGAGCGCGGTGACGGGCGCCCGCTGCTGCTGCTCCACGGCTGGGGCGTGTCATCGGAGCTGTTCGATCCGATCCTTGATGCGCTGCAGCAGGGCCGGCGCCTGATCGTTCCTGACCTTCCGGGGTTTGGCGCCACCACGGAGCCGGACACCCCGTGGTCGGTCCACGACTACGCCGCCTGGTGCATCGCGCTGCTCGACCGCCTCGGCGTGCAGAGGTGTGACCTGATCGGTCACTCCAACGGCGGCCGCATCGGCATCGTGATGGCAGCGACCTACCCAGGACGGATCGATCGGATGGTGCTCACCGCCAGCGCCGGCATCCGCCCGCGTCAGACGTTGCGAGGCGCCGCACGCGTGCGCTACTACAAGGCGCTCCGCATGGTGGAGCGGTCCGGTCTGCTCCCCGGAGCGGTGCGTCGGGCGGCGCGGCGGCGCGCTGATCAGCGTGGCTCTGCCGACTACAGGGCGGTCTCCGGTGTGATGCGCGGCACGCTGGTGCGCATCGTCAACGAGGACCTCACACCGGTCCTGCCGAAGCTGCATCTCCCGGTGCTGCTCATCTGGGGCGACAAGGACACCGAGACGCCGATCGCGGACGGGCAGCTCATGGAGCGGCTCATTCCAGATGCGGGACTTGTCGTCTTCGAAGGTGCCGGGCACTACGCATACCTCGAGCAGGCCGCGCGCTTCTGCAGGATCGTCGAGGTGTTTCTGCACGACGATCCATCGGACATCACGCAGTGAGCCCGTTTGTCGGACCACTGGTCGCGATTGCAGCCGTCGTCTGGCTCATCCTGCTGTTCCGGATCGTGCTCGTCGCCGCGCGGATGTTCCAGATCGAGGAGTACGAGTCCGTTCGGTTTCTGCGCTGGGGCCTGACCCGCGAGTGGCTTGCCCACCGCGCCGTCTGGCTCGGCCTCCTGGTCGGAGCGGTTGCGCTCAGTGTCGCCGCGGTGTGGCCCGCCGGGCGACCGGTCGGTATCGCGGTGGCGTGGCTCGTCTCCGCAGCCGCTGCGCAATTCACGTGGCGATGGACATCACCGAAGCGGCCGCTCGTGATGACCGCGCGTATGCGCCGGCTGCTCATCGCCGGGGGATTCCTCGCGGTCCTGCTCGCTGCGGGGCTCGCGCTCGGCATTGTTGCCCTGCATCCTGTCGTCTCGACAATTCTCGTGCTCATCGCCGCAGGACTGGTCACTGGCATGAGCGAGATCCTGCTGGTTGCTGCCAATGTCGTCACAAAGCCGGCGGAGGCGCGGATACGGCGTCACTACCTGGGGCTCGCGGCGGAGCGCCTCCGGGAGGTGGATCCGATCGTCGTTGCCGTGGTGGGCAGCTTTGGCAAGACGAGCACCAAGCATATCCTCGCGCAACTGCTGCAGCCGAATGTCAACACGCTCCCGACGCGCAAGAGCTTCAACACGCTGATGGGCGTGACGCGCGTGATCAACGAGGATCTGACGCCGGACAACAAGGTGTTCGTCGTCGAGATGGACGCATACGCCGAGGGCGAGATCGCGGCCATGAGCAATCTCGTGCACCCGAGCATCGCGATCATCACCGCAATCGGCCCGCAGCACATGGAGCGCTTCGGCACGATCGACCGCATTGCCGACGCCATGTACGAGGTCATCGCCTCGCTGCCGCCGGAGGGCACGACGATCCTGTACACCGGCGACGAGTCGGGGATATCCCTTGCACAGCGTGCGCAGGACGAGCAGCGTTCCGTCATCCGCTACGCGCTCGACACGGACGGCGAGCCGGCCGGCGCGGACATCCTCGCGTCGTCGATCCGGATCACGGAGCACGGATCCACCTTTCGCTGGCGCTGGGAAAAGGAGGGCCTGGATCGCGAGGTCACGATCCCGCTCCTGGGACGGCACCAGGTGGCGAACGTCAGCGCGGCGCTCGCCGCTGTGCTCACCCTCGGATACTCAATCGACGATGCCATCGCTGCGGCGGCATCGCTGGAGCAGGTGGAGCACCGTCTCGAGGTGATGACAACCGCGAGTCCGCTCACGGTCATCGACGACTCGTACAACGCCAACCCGGTCGGCGTGCACAACGGCCTCGAAGTGCTCGCGGCGATGAGCGGCGCGCACAAGTTCCTGATCACGCCGGGACTTGTCGAACTTGGCAGTGTCGAGGACGCTGAGAACCGGCGCTACGGTGAGCACGCGGCGAAGGTCTGCGACCACGTCATCGTGATGTCGGCGAAGACAAGCGCGGCGTTGTGCGCCGGCCTCCGTGATGGGGGCTTGAGCGAGGACCGCATCCATGTTGTCGACACCCTCGCCGATGCCACGGCAGTGCTCCAGACGCTGGCGGTCCCGGGTGACGTGGTGCTGTTCGCCAACGATCTGCCGGACACGTACCTCCCCGCGGCGCGCGCGGCGCGTTCGTAACGGTCACATCGGGTTCCGCTGGGAGATAATCGGCCCGGCCCCGTACGGCCGCAACGTCTCACTCCTCGTCTTCCAGCACACGTCTCAGCACTGCGTATATGCACCGTACCCGCCACACCGAGCACGCCTTGTGAGCACCGAGATGCTCGACGAGCAGTCGCGCCATGTCGCCCTCGTCCGAGCTCAGGCGGCGCTCATCGCCGACTCGTCGCGTTCCGTGCGCAAGCTGGTCGTCACCCCGGGCGCGAAGCTCGCACGCTCACCTCGCAAGCGCCGCCATGCGCGCCGGGGCGCGCCGCCACCTCCGCCCGGTCCGCGGCGGCACATCTCGTGGAGACGGCGCCTCATCGCCGCTGCCGCCCTGACGGTGCAGGTCGGCCTTCTCGCCCTGGCGTTGACACTCCCGGGGTTCCAGGTGCGCAAAGTGACGGTGATCGGCACGCATCTGCTCACCACCGGCGCAGTGGTCGCGGCCGCCGAGGTACCCGAGCAGAGCATCTTCACCATCAACGGCGCCGCGATTCAAGGCCGCGTGCAGGCCCTCCCGTGGGTCGCCAGCGCGCTCGTCACCACGGAGTTGCCCGCCACCGTGGAGATATCGGTCGTCGAGCGCGCGCCGATGCTGCGGATCCGCCGCGACGGCACCGACACCCTGGTGGCGTCGGACGGTGCGACGCTCCCCGGGATCGACGCCACCGCCGCCGCGCGCAGCGGCATCCCGGTGTTGATCGATGACCGGGCCGGAACCCCGCAGCCGATCAACCCGGTCCTCGTGCAGTTGCTGAGCTCGATCTCGCAACGCTTCCCGAGCGTCTTCGGGTGTTCGGTGGAGGCGTTTCTCTGGGGGGCGGACGACGTCGTCAGCATCTGGACCAGCAGCGGATGGCGCGCCGTGCTCGGCGACCTCGACACCGACGCGGCCCTGCAGGCGCTCCCTGCCCAGGTCGAGACGCTCGCTGCGCTCAAAGGGCAGCTGAACTTCGTGAAACCGACCTTTGGCTACATCGACGTGGAGGCGCCGGCCGATCCGGTGAGCGGCGGGAGCCCCGGACTGCCCGCCGAGGTAACCGAGGCGCTGCTGCCGGTCGCCCCGTCGGTGCAGCCGCCACCAGCGCAATCGGCAGTGGCCCCACCAACCGCGCCGCCGACCCCGCGTCCGACGCCGACGCCGACACCGACGCCGAGCGCCACACCCACCCCGACCATCACGTTGATCACACCGCCGGCGACCACACCAAGCCCGTAGGCCGGGTCCTTACTGCGGAGCTGACCTCGCGACGAGGCCGTCGATGACAACGTCGATGCCGAAGTGAAACCGCTCGTCCCCAGTGCCGGCGACCATCTCGGTGGCGTGGGCCGCGAGCAGCGGAAAACGTTCGGGAGACAGCGTCAGGAAGGATTTGTACATCTCGCCGGCATTCGCCTGACGGTCGGCCTCGCTGCCCCGGCCGCGAGCCCGCCGCACGTCGTCCTCACTGGCCACAGCGGTGACCAGCGATACGAAGATGTCGCACCCCCAGGCCGCGTCCTGGGGATCGATCCCTCCGGCGAGCAGGATCCCCAGCATGTTCTCCGTCAAACGAAAGACGACCTCGGTCGACGGTGGATCCTCGAGCGTCAGCGCGGCGATACCGGGATGCGCAACCAGTGCCTCGTGCATGCGCTGGAGCACTGTGTGCAGTTGCGCGCGCCACCGTGAAGGGTCCGGAGCCTCGAGCGTGATCGTCGCGGTGACGCGGTCCAGCATGGCCTGCAACAGGCCCTCTCGGCCCGAGACGTAGACGTAGAGAGAAGCTGCTCCCGTGTCCAGGGCGGCTGCCACCCGGCGCATCGTCACTGCCTCCAGACCGTCCGACCGAAGGATCGCCAGCCCGGCGTCGACCACCGCGTCCTCGCTGAGCGGAGCCTTTGCGGGGCGGTCGCGCGTGGAGCGGTGGCGATCAGGGCGAGGGTCGGAAGGGCTCATCGATCGCGGACCGTGGTCGAGGGACATGGCGGATCGAACTCTACTTGACTCGAACGTTGTCCGTAACGTACAGTGTTCGTAGCGAACGACGTTCGACACTTACGAGGAACCCCATGACCACCGCCACACTCCCCGCCCCACCGCCGGCCGGCACCGCCAGGAAGAGCCCATACCGGCTCCGCTGGGTGGTCGCGGCCGTTGTCCTGGCCGCCAATGTGATGGACCTGCTCGACGCCACGATCGTGAACGTGGCCGCTCCCTCCATCCATCGCGAGCTCGGTGGTGGAGCCAGCACCATCCAATGGCTGAGCGCGGGATACACCCTCGCTTTCGCAGTGCTCCTCATCGCCGGCGCGCGACTCGGGGACATCCTCGGCCGCCGCCGGATGTTCCTTGTGGGCTCGGCGGGCTTTACCCTAACCTCTGCCGCGTGCGCCATCACCCCGACCATCGGCGTGCTCCTCGCGTTGCGCGTGCTCCAGGGAGCCTTCGGGGCGCTCATGATCCCCCAGGGCTTCGGGTTGATGAAGGAGGTCTTCACCGACCAGGCCGAGTTCAACAAAGCACTCGGTCTGTTCGGTCCGGCGACGGGTGTGGCGTTGCTCGCCGCTCCAGTCCTTGCCGGCGCCCTGATCGACTGGAACCTCTGGGACACGGGCTGGCGTCTGGTGTTCCTCATCAACGTGCCGATCGGCGCACTGGCGCTGCCGCTGGCGCTCCGCTCACTGCCCCGCGGCGCGAGCCACCCCAATTTGAAGCTCGACCTCGCCGGCGTCGGCCTGGTCGGCGTCGCGCTTGTCGCGATCATCTATCCCCTCATCCAGGGACGGACCGACGGGTGGCCCGCCTGGTCGTTCGCGATGCTTGCCGCCGGTGCGCTCCTGCTGGTCGGCTTCCTGCTGCACGAACGGCGCAGCAAGAATCCCCTGATCGAGCCGTCGCTGCTGACCAACGGGACCTACCTGAGCGGCACTGCAGTCGCACTCGCGCTCTTTGGCGCTTTCGGCGGCCTGCTGCTCTGCGTTTCGCTCTATGGCCAGCTCGGCGAAGGCTGGTCACCCATCGAGGCCGGGCTGACGCTGACCCCGATGATCGTGGGAATGATCCTCGGCATGCTCGGCTCCATGGCGCTCGTCAAGCGGCTGCAACGCCACCTGCTCCATATCGGCATCGTGCTGATCGCTGCCGGCGCTGTCGGCCTCGCCCTGATCCTCACTGGTCCGAGCGCCTCGAGCTGGGACCTCGTCCCCGGCCTCTTCTTCATCGGCATGGGCCTCGGCGCGAGCATCGGTCAGCTGTTTCGCTTCGTGCTCACGAGCGTGACCATGGACGAGGTCGGATCCGCCTCAGGTGTGTTCGAGGCGGTGCAACAACTCTCGACCGCACTCGGCGTCGCCGTCCTGGGCACCGTCTTCTTCGCAACCTTCGCCAATCACCTCGCAACCGACGCGCTGCGGGTCACCGCCTGGGCCTGCCTGGTGCCACTCGCCGCGGCCTTCATCCTCGTGTTCCGGTTGCCCATGCACCCGCGAGAAGAAGCTGAATAGCTCGGTCTAGCGGACGCGATCCCAGGGGCGCGCGGCGCGCAACGCGGAAAGGATCGCGCGCGTGGCGGGGGACCGATTCATCGTGATGAAGTGCACGCCCGGAGCACCACCGGCGAGCAGCTCGGCGCACTGGAGCGTAGCCCACGCGACACCGAGTTGCAGGACTGCATCCGGGTCGTCCTCCCGCGACCGCAGCGCCTCCAGCAGCGCATCCGGAATCGTGGCGCCGATCTTCGACGTGAAGCGCTTGACCTGCCCCACGTTGGTGACGGGCATGATCCCTGGAAGGATCGGAATCGTCACCCCGGCCGCGCGTGCTCTGGCGACGAAGTCGAAATACGTCCGGTTGTCGAAGAAGATTTGCGTGATCAGGTAGCTGGCTCCCGAATCCGCCTTGCGCTTCGCAGCACGCACGTCCTCATCCGTGTCGGCCGATTCCGGGTGCTTCTCCGGATAGCAGGCACCGCCGACACAAAACCCGTACCGGGTGGTGATCAGCTCCATCAAGTCGGTGGCATACGCCAACCCGCCCTCGGTGGGCGTGAAGGGCAGTACACCCCCGGGTGGATCGCCACGGAGCGCCAGCACGTTGTCGATCCCGGAGTCCCGAAGCCCGTCCAGAATGCGTTGCAGGTCATCGACGGTCGCGTCGACACAGGTCAGGTGCGCCACCGGCTCGATATCGAGTTCGCGACGGATGCGGGTGACGAGATCGACCGTTCGAGCGCGCACCGAACCGCCGGCCCCATAGGTCACCGAAACGAAGGTCGGCTCGAGTTCACGCAGGTGCGAGATGGCCTCGAAGAGCTCGAGCACCCCTTCGTCAGTCTTCGGAGGAAAGAACTCGAACGAGAAGACGGGCTGGCGGCGCCCTTCGAGGACGGTGTCAAGACGCATGGTGGACACCATGCTACGGTCCGCCAAATGCTTGCGGCGTATGCGTCGGCGGTTGGCGGCGACGATCCCCTGGCCAACCTCACCGTCGGAGAGCTCCCAGCACCCGTTCCCCGGCCCGGTTGGGCGCTGGTCAGAGTGCGCGCCGCGACACTCAACCACCACGACCTCTGGACGTTGCGCGGCGTGTCGTCGTCGCCGGTGACGCCGCCGCAGATCCTCGGATGCGACGCTGCGGGTGAGGTCGAGTCGTACGGCGGCGAGGCTCCCGAAGGCGCTCCGGCGACAGGGGCCCGCGTGGTGGTGTACCCGATCGTCGCGTGCGGCCACTGCGCGGCCTGCCTCGCCGACGAGCCGCTCAACTGCAGGTCGTTTCGCATGCTCAGCGAAGGGCCACTCGCCGGTGCGCTTGCGGAGTACGTGGAGATCCCGGCGACGAACCTCGTCCCGCTGCCCGACCAGGTGAGCTTCGCGGACGCGGCGTGTCTGCCCACGGCATACCTCACCGCATACCGGGCGCTCTTCGTCCGCGCCGCGCTGAAACCCGGGATGAGCGTGCTCGTGCAGGGAGCGAGCGGCGGCGTCGCCACGGCAGTGATCCTGCTGGCCCGACTCGCGGGGATCACCGTCTACGCGACCTCACGCGATGAGGCCAAGCGAGCGCTTGCGGTCGACCTGGGTGCCGAGGCCGCCTTCCCCGTAGCGCGCGAGACGGCACGCGCCGTCATTGGCACAACCGGGGGACTGGGTGTCGATGCCGTGATCGACACGGTCGGCGAGCCGACATGGGATCTGAGCCTTCGGGCCGTCCGTCCGGGCGGTGTGGTGGTGGTACCGGGCGCGACCGGCGGGCCGAATCCGCCGGCGCAGCTCAACCGGATCTTCTTCCGGAGCATCACCGTCGCGGGGACGACCATGGGAACGCGCGGGGAGTTGCGCCACCTCGTCGACCTGATCGCGACCGGAGCGCTGCGGCCGCTGATCGGCTCCACGCGTCCACTAGCTGACGCAGCGACGGCGTTTGCCGAGATGGCAGCAGGAGAATTGCGCGGGAAAATCGTCCTCGAAGCGTAGACGCCACAGACAAGCGGTGTTACGGTTGCGCAGCTTCAGCGGTCCACACTGACCGCGGCGCACAGGGCCTCGTCCAGAAGGTGCAGTGGCGAGGCCCTGTCCGTGTCTCCAGGGTGGTGGAGACCAGGCAATCCCACGGCCCAGGGAATGGCCTCATGAATGGCGCCGCGAGGCTTTCCGACCTCTCAATGACAACCAACATGTTGTGGCATACTGGAGGCGCGAACCCAGCATCTTGCGGTTTTGCGCCTGAAAACCCTTGAATGGCGCAGCCGTGACGGCTACACTCGGAGACCCATACAGTGACCCGTCCACGCCGCGTCTTCGCACTCGATCTCGGAACGACCAAAGTCTGCTGCGCCGTCGCAGACCTTGAGCCCACCGGTCTCCGAGTCTTGGGCGTTGGTCTCGTGGCTTCGCGGGGCGTTCGCAAGGGCGCCGTGGTCGAGATCGATCGGGCGGCCGAGGCTGTCGCCGAAGCCGTGGACATGGCCGAGCAGATGTCCGGCGTGCCGATCGACTCCGCCGTGGTCGGGATCGCGGGTGGCCACATCACCTCGCAGAACAGCCGCGGGGTGGTCGCGGTCGAGGCCGGGCATCGCGAGGTCCGCGACCAGGACGTGCACCGCGCCATCGACGCTGCGCGTGCGGTGAGCGTTCCTTCCGAGCGTCGCATCGTGCATGTGCTGCCGCAGCAGTTCACGATCGACGGGCAGGAGGGAGTGCGTGATGCCATCGGCATGGCGGGCAATCGCCTCGAGGTCGACGCGCACATCATCACCGGCGCCAACACCGCGATCCAGAATGTGGTCAAGGTTGTCCATAAGGCAGGACTCAACGTCGATGACATGGTGTTGCAGGTGCTCGCGTCCGCGGAGGCGGTGGTCACGGAGGACGAGATCGAGCGCGGCGTCGTCGTCGTCGATGTCGGCGGTGGCACCAGTGATATCGCGGTCTTCGCGCGCGGCAGCATCGTGCACACGAGTGTGATCCCAGTTGGCGGCAACCATGTCACCGCGGACCTCGCCGTCGGTTTGCGCTGCGATCTCGAAACCGCTGAGACCGTCAAGCGCAACTTCGGTCACTGCCTGCAGTTGACCCTTCCCGCGGACGCGGAAGTGACCTTGACACCGATGGGCTATGACGAGCCGGTCGGTGTGCCGCAACGGTATCTCGCTGAAATCATCGGACCGCGCGCACGGGAGATGGCGTCGATGATCGCGGCCGAGGTGGAGCGCGCCGGGCCACTCGGCATGTTCCCCGGTGGCATCGTCATCACCGGCGGCGGCGCGCTGTTGCGCGGCTTCGCCGAAATCGTGCAGCAACAGACCAACCTCCCCGCGCGCATTGCCGCGCCGCAGGGTCTGCAGGGGATGAACGACGAAATCCGCGGCCCGAGCCACGCAACCGTGGTCGGGCTGCTGCGCTGGGGAGCCCGGAGCAACCTCGGCCGCAAACCCTCACGCTCCAACGGCAAGAGCTCGGACGGCCCGGCCGCCGGGGTCAAACTCTCGAGGTGGTTTCGTGACCTCTTTTGATCATCTACGCACGCACGGACTCGACCAGCCGGGGGATGCCCTGGCTCGTCGGAGATCTCCCAATACGCCCCCAACCCGTGAATCAACCCAACGCGAGGAGACAGGAATGGCAGACCTCGACCGGACACTAGACGGCAACGCCCGCATCCGCGTCGTGGGGGTCGGCGGCGGCGGCAGCAACGCCGTGAACCGCATGATCCGGAGCAACCTGAAGGGCGTTGAGTTCATCGCGATCAACACCGATCATCAGGCGCTCAGCTCGTCGTCCGCGCACCTGAAGATCCGGATCGGCGGCAAGCTGACCCGTGGCCTCGGTGCCGGCGGCGATCCTCAGAAGGGCCGCGACGCGGCCGAGGAGTCGCGCGAAGAGCTGACCAAGGCGCTTGCTGACAGCGATATGGTCTTCATCACGGCCGGCATGGGCGGCGGCACCGGCACCGGTGCCGCGCCGATCATCGCCGAGATCGCACGCGAGTCCGGAGCGCTGACGATCGGCGTGGTGACCAAGCCGTTCCGCTTCGAGGGGCTCCGCCGTCAGAAGTCGGCCGAGGAGGGAATTGCCAACCTCCAGGGCCGCGTCGACACGCTCATCACCATTCCGAACGAGCGGCTCATGCAGGTCGTGGACAAGAAGACCCCGATCGGTGACGCCTTCAAGGTTGCGGATGACGTGCTTCGTCAGGGCGTGCAGGGCATCAGCGACCTGATCGTGTTCCCGGGATTGATCAACCTCGACTTCGCCGACGTCAAGACGATCATGCAGGGGCAGGGTCAGGCGCTCATGGGCATCGGGTTCGGCAGCGGCGACACGCGCGCAGCGGACGCGGCCAAGGACGCGGTTGCGAGCCCGCTGCTCGAGACCACCATCGCCGGCGCCAAGGGCATCCTCCTCAACGTCACCGGTGGCCCGGATCTCACCCTGTATGAAGTCAACGAGGCGGCGCAACTGGTCAGCGAATCTGCTGACGCGGACGCGCAGATCATCTTCGGCACCGTCATCGACGAGCACATGAAGGGCGAGGTGAAGATCACCGTCATCGCCACCGGTTTCACCGGCCAGATCGATGTCATCGGCACCCTCAGCTACGAGCCGTCGGCGCGCCCCGTCTCGTCGGATCAGCGCCAGCCGGCGTTCACCGTCGGTGGCAAGCCCACCGGGCCGTACAGCGTGGACGACCTGGACATTCCGGCGTTTCTGAGGGACCGTCGGTAGGTTTGGGCCGGGATCGGCTCCGCCGGTGGCCATCGCGCGGCCGGCTGGAGCCGATCCCAAGCTCTTAGGGGGCAGCACGTGAAGTGCCCGTTCTGCGGCGAGACGGATATCAAGGTCGTCGACTCGCGAGATTCCGAGACCGGTGAGGCGATTCGCCGTCGCCGCGAATGTCTTGTCTGTGGCAAGCGTTTCACGACGTACGAGCGCGTCGAGGTGCCGTCGCTCTACGTGGTCAAGAAAGACGGCAGGCGAGAGGAATTCAACCGCCAGAAGCTTCTGTCCGGGCTCGTCATCGCGTCCAAGAAGACGCGCCTTGCCCCGGCAAATCTCGAGCAGATGGTCGCCGACATCGAGAACGCCCTGCGCAGCCAGAACCTTTCGGAGGTCCCGAGCCGCGAAGTGGGCGCCATGGTGATGGCCCGCCTGCGAGAAATCGATGAGATCGCGTACATTCGATTCGCTTCGGTGTATCGATCCTTCAAGGACGCGCAGGAGATGCGCGCCACCATCGAGGACGTGCTGGCACATCCTCCTGGAACCCGCCCCGACACTGCCCGCCGGCAGCGTAAGCGCCGTGATACCGAGGGTCGCGAACTCCCACTCGACCTCGGCAAATAGGCTGCTGTCGTGGAGGATGCGGTGCCGGTCGCTGACCGGATCGAAGCAGTTCGTGGCCGGATCGACGCTGCGGCTGCGCGGGCAGATCGCGACCCGCTCGACGTCCTCCTGATCGCCGTCACCAAGGGCGTGGGCGCCGAACGGGTCGACGAGGCGATCAGCGCCGGGGTTGAGGACGTTGGCGAGAACCGGATCCAGGAAGCTGAGGACAAGCAAGCCGAGGTGCGCCAGACAGCCCGCTGGCACCTGATCGGGCATCTCCAGACCAACAAAGCAGGCCGAGCGGCTGCGCTTTTCGATTTTGTCCACTCGGTCGACAGCCGGCGCGTCGCCGAAGCGCTGTCGACGCATCGGCCTCCTGGCCTCGATCCCATCGGCGTGTTGCTTGAGGTGGAGTTGACCGGGCTGGCAACGCGTTCTGGTGTGCACGAGGGCGACGTCGAAGGAGTGGTGCAGGAGCTCGTCAACGTCCCGGCGATTCATCTGATGGGACTGATGACCATCGCCCCCTTTTCGGAGGATCCCGAGGACGCGCGGGCGACCTTCACCCGCTTGCGGCACGTCCGCGATCACATGGAGCACGCGACCGGCTGGGCGCTCCCCGAGTTGAGCATGGGGATGAGCAACGACTTCGAAGTGGCAATCGAAGAGGGCGCCACGATGGTGCGTGTGGGCCGGGCAATCTTCGGCGAGCGAGTGGTTTAGGGCCTTCCGGCAGTTCGGCTGCGAACGATCTGCCGGTATCCTTGAGGTGATGCCCAGGTATTCAGCTGTCAGCGCACGCGCGGGTTTTCCCGAGGCGGAGGTCGAGATCCTCGGACTCTGGCAGCGCACCCACGTGTTCGAGCGCAGCCTCGAGATGCGTCGTGACGCGCCGCCGTACGTGTTTTACGAGGGACCGCCCACCGCCAACGGGCTGCCGGGCCTGCATCACGTCCTCGCCCGTTCGTACAAGGACGTGTTCGCGCGCTACAAGCAGATGACCGGTTTCTCCGTTGCGAGAAAGGCCGGTTGGGACACCCACGGGCTTCCTGTCGAGCTCGAGGTGGAGCGCGCGCTGAAGATCAGCGGCAAGAAACAGATCGAGGAATACGGCATCGCGGAGTTCAACGCGCGCTGCAAAGCGTCGGTGAACGAGTACATCGACCAGTGGCGCGAGATGAGCGAGCGCCTTGGCTTCTGGCTCGATTTCGACCATCCGTATCGCACGTACGACGGCACATACATCGAGTCGGTGTGGTGGAGCCTGAAAGAGCTGTGGGACGACGAAATGCTCTACCAGGGCTACAAGGTCACGCCGTACTGCCCGCGCTGCCAGACAACGCTCTCATCGCACGAGCTGAGCCAGGGATACCGCGAGGACACGTCGGACCCGTCCGTCTACGTGAAGTTCCGGCTCAACGACTCGGACGGCAAGACGTTCCTGCTGGCGTGGACCACCACCCCATGGACGCTCCCGGGCAACGTCGCGTTGGCCGTGCACTCCGGCAAGCCGTATGTCCGCGTTGCGCAAGGGGATGAAACATACATCCTCGCCAAGGAACGGCTGTCGATCCTCGACGGCGACTACGAAGTCATCGATGAGATGGACGGCCGCGACCTCGTCGACCTGACGTACGAACCGCTCTTCACCGACATGCTTCCCGACGGACTCGCGTTTGTCGTGCTCGACGCGCCGGAGTTGGTGAGCATGGAAGAGGGCACCGGAATCGTGCATACCGCTGCGGCATATGGCGTTGCCGACCTCGAGCTCTGCCAGCGCAAGGGTGTCGCGATCCGTCACGTGGTGGGTCTCGACGGCCGCTTCCTCGACGGTCAGACGCGCTACCGCGGACTCTTTGTCAAGGACGCGGACCCGAAGATCATCGAGGATCTGCAGGAGCAGGGGAGTCTGTATCGCGCGGAACGGATCCTGCATACATATCCGTTCTGCTGGCGATGCGACACGCCGCTGCTGTATTACGCGATCACGTCGTGGTTCATCCGCACTACCGCGGTGAAGGATCGGCTGCTCACGCACAACCGCAGCGTGCACTGGCAGCCGGCACATATCCGCGACGGCCGGATGGGCAACTGGCTCGAAAGCCTCATCGACTGGAACCTGTCGCGTAGCCGGTACTGGGGCACGCCGCTTCCCATCTGGGTATGCGACAAGTGCGACGAGAAAATCTGCGCGGGGAGCGCGGCCGACGTCGGGTTGACCGTCGACGACGATCTGCACCGCCCGTTCATCGACGAGGTGACTCTGCCGTGCAAGGCGTGTGGCGACGTGATGCACCGTGTGCCCGAGGTCATCGACGCCTGGTACGACTCGGGCGCGATGCCCTTTGCCCAGAAGCATTATCCCTTTGAGAACAAGGAGCTCTTCGAGCATACGCATCCCGCGGACTTCATCTGCGAAGGCGTGGACCAGACACGCGGCTGGTTCTTCTCACTGCTCGCGGAGTCGACGCTGCTCTTCGACCTTCCGGCGTACCGGAACTGCGTCGTCGTCGGCACGCTGCAGGACAAGAACGGCAAGAAGATGTCGAAGTCGAGGCGCAACACCATCGAGCCCGACACCATCTTCGACCAGTTCGGCGCAGACGCGGCTCGCTGGTACTTCTACGCGCAGGGCGTCGAGAATGCCGAGCTGCGCGTCAGCCCCGCGTCGTTTCAGGACGTGGTGCGGCTCTTCATGCTCACCCTCTGGAACGTCTACTCGTTCTTCGTGACCTACGCGCTCACCGAGGGGTACGACCCCGCGTCGGCTGCTCCGGCAGTGCTGGAGCGCCCCGCGCTCGACCGCTGGTGTCTCGCGCGGCTCGCCGAGACCATCGATGGCGTGCGCGATGCCATGGAGCGCTACGACGCGTCGGACGCGGTGCATGCCGTCGAAGCGTTCGTCGAGGATCTTTCCAAGTGGTACGTACGCCGCTCGCGCCGTCGCTTCTGGAAGAGCGCCGGGACGAGCGACGACTCCGCGTCGGCCTTCGCAACGTTGAACACCGTGTTGCTATCACTCGCGAGCCTCGTCGCGCCGTTCATGCCGTTCGTGGCAGAGCGCATGTACCGAAACCTGAGCGGCTTCAACGGCGATCCGCCGTCGACCGCGGGAGCGCCCGATTCCGTGCACCTCACCGACTTCCCCAAGGCGCAGGGAGTCTGGCGCGACCCGGACGTCATCGCCGAGATGAGCAGGCTGCGGCGTCTGGTCGAGGATGGACTCGCGGCGCGAACGACAGCCGGTGTCCGCGTTCGCCAGCCACTCGCCTCGGCGACTCTCGCGAGCGTTCCGCTGAGTCCCGAAATCGAGGCGATCTTCATGGAAGAGCTCAACGTCAAGAGCGTCGCTTACGTGGATCCAGAAGGCGCACATGCCGCGGTCGTCTTTGACACCACGATCACCGATGAGCTCCGCCTCGAGTGGCTGGCGCGTGAGATCAGCCGCAAGGTGAACGACCTGCGCAAACAGGCAGAACTCCGCGTCGAGGATCGGATCACGCTGTTCGTTGACGCCGACGGCGATGCAGCGCGGGCTGTCAGTGCACATCGCGAGTGGCTGCAAGGGGAGACGCTTGCGGTAGCGATCGAGGACCGGCGTGACGCCGTGCTTGCGGAGTGGGAAGGCGAGCTGGGAGGTGCACGATGCTGGCTGGGAGTACAGCGGTAGCCGGCGGCCAGCCCCTTTCGCGGCGCCGGATCTACGTGGTCCTCCTCGGTACCGCCGCGACGGTGGCAATCGTCGACCACATCACGAAGTGGCTCGTTGCCACGCACCTGTACGTCGGTCAGCAGATCTGGCCGGGGTCGTTCGTGTCCATCGACCACGTCGAGAACAGCGGCGCCGCGTTCAGTGTGCTGCCCCAGTTGCACTGGCTGTACCTCGCTGTGGCGCTGATCGTGAGCCTGTACATCGTGTTCTCGGGATACAAATACGGCACCACGTGGTACCGGCAGGTGCTCATCGGCATGATCCTCGGCGGTGCGCTGTCCAACGGCGTCGACCGTTTGATCAACGGCTCGGTGGTGGACTTCATCGACTTCCATTTCTGGCCGGTGTTCAACGTGGCGGACAGCTGCATCGTCGTGGCGATCATCGCGCTGCTCGTGCTGAGCTTCGTGCCGACATCGCACAAGCCGACCTCATCCACGTCGTCGGCACCGTCGTGAGCGCTGCCACCGCGGATGTGGTCGCACCGCGGCTCGATCTCTGGCTCGCGGACTCGCGACAGATCACGCGCCACGCGGCACGGACGCTCATCGACGCGGGTCTCGTGACCGTTGACGGACGCCCGGGCAGACCGGGGCAGCGCGTTCGCGATACCGCTGAGGTCGTCGTCACGCCACCACGTGAGACCCTCGTCGCCGCGGCCACGCCGCGCCGGGACCCGGGCACCCCCGGGCTGGAGCTGCGCATCGTCGATGAGGACGATTGGCTTGCCGTCGTCGACAAGCCGTCGGGGATGGTCGTCCATCCCGCACCGGGGCATCCGACCGGGACTCTCGCCGACGCGCTCAAGGAACGCGGGACGACCTGGTCGCTGCTCGGTGGCGCCGAGCGCGCAGGCATCGTGCATCGCCTGGACCGCGACACGAGTGGTCTTCTTGTTGTGGCGAAGACTGAGGCAGCACATCGCAACCTGGCTCGCCAGCTCAGCGATCGCTCGCTCGGACGAACGTATTGGGCGCTCGTCCACGGCGGTTTCCGTGAGGACACAGGCACGATCGACGCGCCGATTGCCCGCCACCCGCGCGACCGGCGGCGCATGGCGATCGTCGAGGGTGGCCGCGAGGCGATGACCGATTTTCGCGTGGTCGAGCGCCTTGCCGGCGCGACCGTCCTCGAACTGTCGCTGCGTACCGGGCGCACCCACCAGATTCGCGTGCACCTCGCGTCGATCGGTCATCCGATCATCGGCGACACCGTGTACGGACGCCCGGATCCGCTGTTGCCGCGTCCCGCGCTGCACGCGATGCGTCTCCGCCTTCGCCACCCGGCCGACGGCGCGGAGCGGACATACGAGTCGCCGGTGCCCGAGGAGCTGACTGCGGCCGCCGCCAGGCTTCGTCCAGCGTCCGAATGAGCTCGGCGGGTCTGCTGGTCGTGCTGACCGGGCCGAGCGGTGTCGGCAAGGACACCGTGCTGCGTGAGCTGTTCGCCCTCGACCCGGCGCTCGAGTACTGCATCTCGTACACCACTCGGCCGCCGCGCCCGGGGGAGACGAACGGCGTGTCGTACTGGTTCGTGGACGAGCCGACCTTCCGGGCCATGATCGACCGCGATGAGTTCTTCGAGTGGTCGACCGTCTACGGCGAGCTCAAGGGGCGCACCTTCGAAACCGTCGACCAGGCCATCGCATCCGGTCGCGACACCGTGATCAAAATCGATGTCCAGGGAGCGGAGAAAGTGCGAACGCAGCTTGGCGCACGCGCCACCTACATCTACTTGCTGCCGCCGAGCCTGGAGGCGCTGGAACACCGCCTCGTCGAACGCGCAACCGAGGACCCGGCAAGCCTGCATGCCCGCCAGGAGCTCGCTGTCGCGGAGCTGGCGCTCAAGGACACGTACGATCATCAGGTGGTGAACGACGACGCCAGGCGCGCGGCGCAGGAGATCGAGGCGATCATCGAAGGCTTGCGGTCCTCGAACGCTGGGGACGCCGCATGACTCTTGAGCTCGATGGCCATCGGGTCCTCGTTGGGATCGGCGGCAGCGTTGCCGCATACAAAGCGTGCGAGGTCGTGACCGACCTGCGCCGCCTCGGTGTCGACGTCAAGGTCGCCATGACCGACGCCGCAACGCACTTCGTGACCCCGACGCTGCTCCGCGCGCTGAGCGGGCATCCCGTCGCATCCAGCATCTGGGAAGACGACGCCGAAGTGGGTCACGGCATGAACCATCTCGATCTCGCGTCGTGGTGCGAGGTGCAGGTGGTGGTCGCCGCGTCGGCCGACCTTATCGCGCGCCTCGCGCTCGGTCTCGCCAGCGACCCGGTCACCGCCACGGCGCTCGCCTGTCGCGCGCCGCTGCTCGTCGCGCCGGCGATGGAGTCGGCGATGTGGGAGCACCCGGCGACGCAGGGCCACACGGCCACGCTCACCGCCCGCGGGGCCCGCATCATCGGCCCAGTGCATGGAAGGCTCGCGAGCGGGCACGAAAGCACGGGACGCATGGCCGAACCCGATGCGATCGTTGCCGTGGTGAGGGAGTTCCTTGTCAGAGGGGCCTGACCCCGCCGTATCCGGTTTGCGCGTTGTGGTCACAGCGGGTGGGACTCGAGAGCCGATCGACCCCGTGCGGTTCATCGGCAACCGGTCCAGCGGAAAGATGGGCAACGAACTTGCCGCCGCAGCGCTCGCGCACGGCGCCGAGGTGACGCTGGTGACTGCGGCGCCGCCGCCCGCTGAGCAGGGCGGCCTCACCGTGGTGACCGTGGAGACTGCCGACCAGATGCACGCCGCGGTTCGGACCGCGCTGGTTGGAGCGCGAGTGTTGATCATGGCCGCTGCGGTCGCGGACTGGCGCCCGCGCGATTACGCACCCCACAAGCTCAAGAAGGGCGCGGACACGATGAGCATCGACCTGGTCCCGACGGTCGACATCCTGCGCTCGCTCCGTGATGACGACGCGGCGAACGGCGTCTACGTAGTGGGGTTCGCTGCCGAGACTGAGCACGTGATCGACAATGCGCGTGCAAAGCTGGAGGCCAAGCACCTTGACCTCGTCATCGTGAATGACGTGTCGCGCGCCGACATCGGGATGGGCGCGGACGATAACGAGGTCACCGTCATCGGACGCGACGGCACGCTCGTGACGATCGGGCGTGCGCCGAAGTCGGTCGTTGCCGATGCGATCGTTCGAATCATTCTGAGCAGGCTCTCGTGAGCTTCGCGTCCGTCGTCCCCGAGACCCGCTCGCAGCTCCCACGCGACTCGTATACGTACTCGATTCCTGACGACCTCGCCGAGCTGGTGCTCCCGGGCGTGCGCGTCGAGATCCCCTTTGGGAAGCGATCGATTCTCGGCTACGTCGTCGAGCGCACCGAGGAATCGGAGTTCGCGGAAGTCCGCGCCATCGATGGCGTCGTCGACGAGCCGCGGCTCATCCTCGCCCATCAGGTCGCACTCGCGCGGCAGATCGCGGATCGGTATTGCGCGCCACTCGGTGAGGTGCTGCGCGCCATGCTGCCCAAGGGCGTTCGCAACCGCCCGCTCCGCCGCGCCGGGCCGCGCTCGATGTCACGCGCGGTTGCAGAAGCTGCTGGGCTCGGTCCTCCCGAACCGCCGCCCGTCCTCAACGACGCGCAACGCCTGGCGGTCGAGCCGCTGCTCGAGGCAATCGCGACGCGCACGCACCGCCGCATCCTGCTTCACGGCGTCACGGGGAGCGGCAAGACCGAGGTGTATCTCGCCGGCATCGATGCCGCGCTCGCTGCCGGACGCGGGGCGATCGTCCTCGTGCCCGAGATCGCGTTGACACCGCAGATGATTCGCCGCTTCACCGTGCGATTCCCGGGCCGGATCGCGGTGGTCCATTCGGCACTCACTGACGCGGAGCGCGCGGCCGAGTGGCGGCACATTCGCAGTGGCGCGCACAGTGTCGTGATCGGCTCGCGCAGCGCCGTGTTTGCGCCGGTCGCCGACCTCGGCATCGTCGTCGTCGATGAGGAGGATGCGCCGGCGTACAAGCAGGACCGCGTTCCCCGATATCACGCCGTCGATGTCGCGTTGATGCTCGGTGCGCTGTGCGACGCGCCCGTGATCATGGGCAGCGCCACGCCACGCGTCGAGAGTTTCTTCCGTGCGCATACCGGGGAGCTCGAACTCGCGACATTGCCGGAACGCGTCAGCGGCCGGCCGCTGCCGCCGATCGAGGTCGTGGACCTGCGCGAGGAGTTGCAAGCCGGCAACACCAACGCACTGTCGCTGAGGCTCGATCGCGCGATGCAGGAATGTCATGGCGACGGCGGTCAGTCGATTCTGTTCCTCAATCGACGTGGCACGTCGACGGTGGTGCTGTGCCGGACATGCGGTGAGGCGCTGACGTGCACGAACTGCAGCGTGTCGCTCGTGTATCACGTGGATCGCGCGAGCTGCGACTGCCATTACTGCGGGCGGACCATCCCGCTGCCGGTCGCATGTCCCTCGTGCGGGTCACGGACCATCCGTGCGCTCGGCATGGGGACCGAGCGGCTCGAACGCGAGGTACGGGAACGGTTTCCGGCGCTGCGCCTGATTCGCATGGATCGCGATACCACGCGCTCGCGCGACGCGTACTTCGACATCTACGACAAATTCCGCCGTCACGAGGCGGACTGCCTCATCGGCACGCAGATGGTGGCCAAGGGATGGGACCTCGGGAACGTGCGTCTCGTCGGCATCGTCAATGCGGACACGTCGTTGCACTTCCCCGACTATCGCAGCGGTGAGCTGACCTTTTCGCTGCTCACCCAGGTGGCGGGGCGCGCGGGACGCGGCGACGAGCCCGCACGGGTGGTGCTGCAGACATACAGCCCCGGCCATTACGCAGTCCGTCACGCGACCACGCACGACTACCTGGGATTCGCGCGCGACGAGATCCGTGTGCGCAAGGCATTACGGTTCCCGCCGTACGCGCGACTGTGCGTCTGCACCTTTGTCCACAAGGAAGATCAGCAAGCCGAGATCGAAGTTCGACGGGAGGCTCAGCGAGTGTCTGATACACTCGGAATTGGCGCCGGGCTCGATGTCCTCGGTCCGACGCCGGCCTTTCTCCACCGCCTGCGTGGCGAGTATCGCTGGCAGTTCACGGTGCGGGGCAACGACATCGAGAGGGCATTTCCTTACCTTCCCAGGGCCCGGGGCTGGAGCATCGACGTCGACCCCGGGGCGTAAACGGAGACAACAGCGTGGCAGTCCTTCCCATCGTTCTGGTCAGCGACCACAACGACGTGCTCACCACCAAGGCAATCCGCGTGCCGCGGGTTGACGATGAGATACGCCGTCTGATGGACGACATGGTCGAGACCATGTTCGACGCCAACGGCGTCGGACTCGCCGCACCCCAGATCGGCGTGTCGCTGCGTGTCATCGTGCTCCGCGTCGACAACCAGATCTACCAGCTGGCCAACCCCGAGATGGTTCGCACCGACGGCGACCAGACCGGATACGAGGGCTGCCTGTCCGTCCCCGGGTGGGTCGGCGAGGTGACCAGGCGTCAGCGGGTCGTCGCCAAAGGGCTGAACCGCCACGGCAAGGAGGTCCGCGTCAAGGGAGACGGCCTGCTTGCCCGTGCCGTGCAGCACGAGTTGGACCACCTGGACGGGATCCTCTTCACGAGCAGGGTGAACGAGGGAACACTTCGCGAGGTCGAACCTGCAGAGGAGGCTGAGGAGCCCGGCGTCGTCAGCGCCGTGTGAGGCTCGTCTTCTGTGGCACCGCGGCGTTTGCGGTGCCGTCGCTCCGAGCGTGCGCTGCCGACCACGAGGTCCTGGCAGTGGTCACCCGCGCGGATCGGCTCGGGGATAGGGGGAAGCCGGCGCCACGTCCCGTAGCCGACGCTGCGCGCGGACTCGGTCTTCCCGTCCTGATGCCGCCGAAGATCGGGGCGCCCGAAGTGGTGCGAGGCCTCGTCGACCTGATCCCGGATTGCGTGGTCGTCGCTGCATACGGGCAGATCCTGCCCATCGCGCTCATCGACCCGCTGCCGTTTGGCGCGGTCAACGTCCATGCATCGCTGCTGCCGCGCTGGCGCGGGGCTTCGCCGATTGCCCGTTCCATCCTGGCGGGAGACGCGGAGACCGGCGTCTCGATCATGCGCATGGAGGCGGGCCTCGATACCGGACCCGTGTACTCGACGGTGAGCGTGCCGATCGATGCGGACGCCACGACCCCCGAACTCACGGGAGTGCTCGCAGAACTCGGCGCCTCGGAGCTCGTCGTCGTGCTTGGCGCGCTCGAGCACGGGGCGGCAAGCGCGACGCCCCAACCTGAAGCGGGGGTGACCTACGCGGCGCGCCTGACCCGCGAGGACGGACGCGTTGACTGGGCTGCCCGAAGCGCAGTCGAAGTCGATCGCATGGTGCGTGCCCTGCAACCCTGGCCGGGGGTGGTGGCACCCATCGAGGGCGTCGAGGTCCAGATCCAGTCCGGTGGTCACGTGAATGTGGATCCGGGCGTAGCGCCCGGAAGCGTTGCCGCCCGTGAAGGCGAGTCGGTGGTAGTCGTAACTCGGGACGGCGGATATCGCGTTGACCGCATCACGCCTCCGGGCAAACGAGCCATGACGCCGGCAGCGTGGCTCCGCGGCAGGCGAGCCAGCGGGGGAGGCAGCTAAGTGCCTCCGACGAGAAAGCCGGGCGATGACCTCCTGGCGCACAACCGCCGCGCCCGCTACGAGTACAGCATCGTCGAGTCGCTCGAGGCCGGCATCGAGCTCACGGGCACCGAGGTGAAGTCACTCCGGACCGGCCGGATCCAGCTTCGCGACGGCTATGTGCGGGTCGAGAACGGGCAGGCGTGGCTGATGCAGGTGAACATCGCGTCGTACCAGCACGGCAACCGCAACAACCCGGAGCCCGAACGGCGCCGCCGGTTGCTCCTCCACAAGCGCGAGATCGAGTACCTGGACGGCCGGGTTCGCACCCAGGGCTTGACGATCATCCCGCTGAAGCTCTACCTGGTTCGCAACCGGGTCAAGGTTGAGATCGGCCTTGCCCGCGGCAAGAAGCTCTGGGACAAGCGGCAGGATGTCGCCAAACGTGACGCCGAACGCGACATGGAGCGCGCGATCAAGCGCTGACGGGCTCAGCCTGCTGCGGCGGTGAACTCGGCGTC
>JBEKKP010000040.1:0-23096 GCA_050010655.1 Candidatus Dormibacteria bacterium | reverse complement strand
ATCCCGAGGCGATGGGCCAGCGGTGCGTAGATGTCCAGCGTCTCGCGGCTGATGCGCAACCGGCGCTCGGTGGTATGCGCGTTGATGGTGCGCATGTTGTGCAGCCGGTCACCCAGTTTGATGAGCACGACACGCACGTCCTCGGCCATCGCCACGAGCATTTTCCGAATGTTTTCCGCCTGATGCTCCTCGGCGCTGCGCACGTGGATCTTGCCGAGCTTGGTGACCCCGTCGACGAGCTTCGCGACCTGGTCGCCGAAAAGGACACGCACATCCTCACGGGTCACCTCGGTGTCCTCGACGGTGTCGTGGAGGAGCGCCGCCATGAGCGTTTCCGGGTCGAGGCGCAGGTCGGCGAGGATGCCCGCCACCGCGAGCGGATGCTCGATGTACGGCTCGCCGGTCAGCCGGGTCTGCCCCGTATGGGCGCGATCGGCGACTTCAAAGGCGCGCTGGATCGCGGTCTGATCCTCCGCCGGGAGGTAGTCGACGCGAGCCATGAGCTCAGTGATAGGCACGGCCTTTACGAGTGTAGGACCAGAGCGGCGCTCTCAAACACGATGTAACGAAAGTATCTCCAACGAGTGAATGCAAGCGACTGATTGCTAGCCGCAATGGAACGCCAAGGCGGTTCGGAGGGGTCGACCCGGTAAACTCGTGGCAATGACCCTGGAATCAAGTGAGCCCGGAGTGGCAGAGAAAGAGGACGGCCTCGTCTCACCGCTCGGGGGAGCGCTTGTCGATCTGCAGATGACACCAGACGAGCTCGCTGAATTCAGCGCGCGCGCCGATGACCTCATTTCACTGCGTATTTCCGAGACGGCATCGGCCGATCTCGCGCTCCTCGGCAGTGGCGCCTACTCGCCCATCAACGGTTTTCAGAGCAAGAGTGACTACACGAGCGTCGTCGAGCACGCCGCGCTCAGCGATGGCACGCCGTGGACGCTGCCGATCACGCTGCCGGCCGGTGATCACGGCCGCTCGTTGCAGGAGGGTGCGGTCGTTGCGCTTCGCAACGAAGGCGGTCATCTGCTCGGCGCACTGACAGTGACGGAAATCTTCGATCGCGACCTCGAAGCCGAGGCACGCGAGGTGTACCGGACCACGGACCAGGCGCATCCCGGTGTCGCCGCATTGTTCGCACAGGGGGCCACGGTCCTTGCCGGGCCGGTGCGCGTCGCCGCGCAACCCGAGGGTGACGTTCCCTCGACACCGGCCGAGACGCGCGCAATGCTCAATGACCGCGGATGGTCGACCGTTGTGGGTTTTCAGACGCGCAACCCGGTGCATCGCGCACACGAGTACCTGACCAAGGTCGCGCTTGAGCAGGTCGACGGCCTGCTGCTGCATCCGCTTTCCGGCGTGACCAAGGGTGATGACGTTCCCTTCGAGGTCCGCATGCAGTGCTACCGGGTGCTGCTCGACGGCTACTACCCGCCGAACCGCGTGGTGCTCGGAATCTTTCCGGGTGCGATGCGCTACGCGGGACCTCGCGAAGCGATCTACCACGGGCAGGTGCGCCGCAACTACGGTTGCTCGCACTTCATCATCGGACGTGACGCAGCCGGCGTCGGCAACTACTACGGCACCTACGACGCGCAGACGCTGTTCGATGAGTTGGGCGGCGCCGAACGTCTTGGTTTCGCGGCGTACAAGTTCGAGCACTCCTTCTACTGCAAGGCGTGCGAGGGCATGGCCAGCACCAAGACATGCCCGCACGGCGCTGACGATCGCGTGATCCTGAGCGGGACTCGCGTGCGCGAGGTGCTGACCCGAGGCGATCCCATCCCACACGAATTCACGCGTCCGGAAGTCGCCGAGATCCTGCGCGCAGCCTATGCGGTTGCGGAGCCGGTGGCCTGATGAGCGGTCTCACGGTCTGGTTCACCGGTCTTTCCGGCGCGGGCAAATCGACGATCGGACAGCGCGTCGCAACCGAATTACGACACCGCGGCCTGAATGTCGAGGTGCTCGACGGCGACGAAGTGCGCCAGACGCTGAGCGCCGGGCTCGGCTTCAGCAAGGAAGACCGCGACATCAACATCCGCCGCATCGGCTTCGTTGCCGAGTTGCTGACCCGCAACGGCGTTGTCGCCATCACCGCGGCGATTTCTCCATACGCGGACACGCGGGCTGAAGTGCGCCGGCGGATCGGTCGCTTTGTCGAGGTCTACGTACGCTGCTCGATCGACGTGCTCTCCGAGCGCGACGTCAAGGGTCTGTACAAGAAAGCGCTGGCCGGCGAGATCGACCACTTCACCGGGGTCTCCGATCCGTACGAGGCGCCTGACGCCCCGGACGTGATCGTCGACAGCGGGTCGCAGACGGTCGATGAGTCGGTCGCCGCCGTTCTTGCGGCCATCGACGCAAGCGGCCTGCTCCCAGAACCGGCGTCTCGCGGCTAGCGCCGCAATGCGTACGCCGCAGCCGCGACCCCGGCATCCGCGGCCCCGTATCACCCTCGACCAGCTGCACACGTTTCTTGCCGTCGCCGAGCGCGAGCACGTCACGGCGGCCGCCGAGGCGCTCGGCCTCTCCCAGGGATCGGTCAGCGGCGTGGTGCGCCGCCTCGAGTCGACGCTCGGGCTCCCGCTTCTCCAGCGGGTGGGTCGCAACGTCCAGCTGACCGATGTCGGCCGCGCGCTTCGCCAGCTCGCCGTCCGGGTGCTCGAGGACGTCGGCCAGATCGAGGAGCTGCGCGCGGGATATCTCGCCTTCGAGCGCGGCGAGCTCACCGTCGCCGCAGGACGCGTCATGGGCGCGCACCGCCTCTCAGGCTGGCTTGCCCCATTCGTCGCCGAGCACCCCGATATCGACGTTCGGCTAGCTCTGGCCCCGATGCGCTCGCTGGTGACGATGCTCCTCGAGGGACGAGCCGACATCATCCTGGCCGGCTCGTCCGTTCGGGAGCCGGGCATCGAGACGGTGGTGCTCGAGCACACGCAACTCGTCACCGTTGTTGCTGCTCATCACCCGCTCGCCTCGAGCAAGACGGCGGTTCGCGACCTGGTCAACCATCGCCATCTCGCCCATGAACGCGGCAGTGCCACCGAGGCGCTCGCCGCCCACGCGCTCGGCACCCACGTCGATCCCGAGAACACGCTCGAGCTCGAGGAGGGCGCTCTGCATGCGGCCCTGCTTGCCGGGCTCGGGTTCGCCGCGATGCCCCGTTCGGTCGTGGAGCAGGACATCATCGACCACCGCCTGGTGATCATTCCGCTCCCCGGGCGGAGCGTCTCGCAATCGTTCGCCGCCGCGCGGCGGCGCGACCTCCATACTCCCGCCGTCGAAGCGTTCTGGGACCACCTCAAGCGGATCGCCATCGACCAGTCCTGAGGGCGGGCCTCAGTACGAGCGGGCGAGCAGCGCGACGGAGTCGGCGGGCTTCCCGCAGGCGATGCACGGCGCGCCATCCGGCTGCCGGTCGGCGCGGAGCACTCGAACCGTGAGCGCGTGCACCGCATTCTTGAGCGCGTTCTCGCACTCCTCGGTGTTGCACATCGGGCCGCTGGCGAACACCGGGCGATCGGCGAATGCAGCGACAAGCTCGTCGAGCGTGGCGACGTCGACGCTGCGCTCATCGAGACGCGCGCGAGCGCGCGCGAAAATCGCCTGCTGCGCCGCAGCCAGCAAATCGGGCAGCTTCGCGGCAAAGCCGGCGAGCGGCACGGTTTCCTGTGTGCCGTCGACGCGGTGCACCAACGTCACGTTTCCAGCGGCGAGATCCTTGGCGCCGACCACGACCCGGAGCGGCACGCCGCGCAGCTCCCAGTGCGCGTACTTCTCGCCGGGGCGCATTCCGTCGCGACGATCGACTCGCAGCCGGACTCCGGCAGGGCACTCACCCTCGATCTTCGCGACCGCCTCCTCCACCACCGCAGCGCCCGCTTCGTCGTTGCTTCGTGTGATCGGCACGACGACCACCTGGAGCGGCGCGACTTTTGGCGGCAGGATCAGGCCCATGTCGTCGCCGTGCGCCATGATCACGGCGCCGACCGTCCGCGCCGACAGACCCCATGAGGTCTGGAACGGATGCTGACGCTGGTTTTCTCGATCGCTGTAGGCGATGCCGTACGCCCGCGTGAAATTCTGGCCGAGGTGATGCGACGTGCCCGATTGCAAGGCCCACCCGTCCGACATCATCGCCTCGATGCTCACCGTGTAGCGCGCGCCGGGGAATTTCTCGGATTCCGTCTTGCGCCCTTTGATCACGGGGATCCCAAGCCAGTCCTCGGTAAGCTCGCGATAGCAGTCGAGCATTGTCTCGACCTCGTCCGCGGCCTCACTGTCGAGCTGATGAAACGTGTGGCCTTCCTGCCAGAGAAACTCTGTCGTGCGCAGGAATAGACGCGTGCGGTGCTCCCAGCGCACCACGTTGCACCACTGGTTGATCTTCACCGGGAGATCGCGCCAGGAATGGATCCAGTCCGCGTACATCGAGCAGATGATCGTCTCGCTCGTGGGACGCACGGCGAGGCGCTCCTCGAGGTCCTTGCCACCGCCGCGGGTCACCCACGCCACCTGTGGATCGAACCCCTCGACGTGGTCCGCCTCCTTCTGCAGGTACGACTCCGGGATGAACAGCGGGAAGTACATGTTCTCGTGCCCGGTGCGCTTGATCATGTCGTCGAGCGCGCGCTGGATGTTCTCCCACAGCGCGTATCCGTATGGGCGGATGACCATGCAACCGCGCACCGGCGAATAATCCGCGAGCTCCGCACGGCGCACGACGTCCGTGTACCAGCGATCGAAATCCTCGCTCTGCGCCGTGATCCGCTTCTCGTCAGCCATGACGGAGCAGTCTACGTGAGGGCACCCTCGCGCTCGCTCAAACCGACCGGCAACGGCTTGCCTTCGGCGATCAATCGAGCGTCTTCCTCGGCAATCTCGTGCAATTCCGCGAGCAGCGCGCCGACGAGCTCGCCCTCCGGAAGCGTCGAGACCACCTTGCCCTTGCGATACAGGATGCCTTTCTGACGCCCACCCGCGATGCCGATGTCCGCGTGCATCCCCTCGCCCGGTCCGTTGACGACACAGCCCATGACCGACACCGTAATCGTTCGCTTGACGCCCTCGAGGGCCTTGGCGACCTGCGCCACCATCGGCACCATGTCGATCTCGAGCCGCCCGCAGGTCGGGCAGGCCACGAGGTTGGGGCCGTCGCCCTTCTCCTGCAGGTTGGCGAGGATCTGACGGGCGACCCGGACCTCCTCCTCCGGCGAGCCGACGAGGGAAACGCGGATGGTGTCCCCGATTCCCTCGGCGAGCAGGAGGCCGATCCCGAGAGCGCTCTTGATGCTCCCGGTGTCCACCGGACCTGCCTCGGTGAGCCCGAGATGCAGCGGATAACGATTACCGAGCGCCACGAAGGCGCGGTTCGCTGCGACGTTGGTGAGCACGTCGCTCGCCTTCAACGAGACCTTGATATCGCGGAAATCGAGCTCCTCGAGCACGCGGATGTGCGAGAGCGCGGCGGCGACCATGTTCTGCGCGATCTCGTCGATGGTGCCGCCACGGCCGCGCGTCAACTCCTTGCGCTGCGGGATGCTGCCGGCGTTCACGCCGATGCGAATCGGGACGTTGCGTGCTTTCGCCTCGCGCGCGATATCGGCGACCTTCGCGCTGTCGGTGATGTTCCCGGGGTTGAGCCGCAGGCACTGCACACCCGCTTGGAGCGCGAGCAGCGCGAGCGGCGCGTCGTAGTGGATGTCGGCAACCACCGGGATCGGTGACTCGCGCACGATCTCGTGCAGGCTCGCCGCGGCTTCGCGCGTGTCGCACGTGACCCGGATGATGTCGGCCCCCGCTTTCGCGGCGCGCTGGATCTGCGCGATCGTCGCCGGCGCATCCTCGGTCTGCGTCTTGGTCATCGTCTGCACCGCAATTGGTGCGGCGCCACCGATGACGACATTCCCCACGCGCACCGGAACCGTCTTTCGGCGCGCGCTGACGGGCGAGCTCCCTTCGGTCATAGCCTGGTCACGTCTCCGATGGTGACATACACGGCGAAGACGAGGATCACCGCCAGACCGACTGCGGTGATTGCCGCCTCGACCTTGGGGTTGAGGCGTTTCCGACGCACCGATTCGATGAGGATGAACAGCAGTTTGCCGCCGTCAAGGAAGGGAATCGGGAGCATGTTGACGAAGCCCAGGTTCATGCTGATGAAGCCGATCCACCAGACGAGTCCGTTCGGTCCGAGGAATCCGTTGTTGGTGGCAGTCGCGGTTTCCTGCGCGATGCCGACGGGTCCGGTGAATCCTTGCGGTCCGTTGATGCCGCCCTGCGGCGGATGGACGATCAGGCCGTAGATCCCGGTGAACTCACCCCAGATAAAGCCGGGAATCGCGCTGAACCCGCTTGCGATGGCGGCGGGCGGGCTCTCACCGTCGACCCCGGGGACGACCCCCATGATCCACGCAGCGCGGATGGCGTTGTTGGTGGCGTAGCCGTCTTTGATCCCAGAAACGGTGACGTTGGTGAAATAGCTGGACGGCGAGCCGTCCTCGTTCTCGAGGTAGCCGTTGATGGTCACCGGCGATCCGGCGCCGAGCAGGGTGGCGGGGTCACCGTTGCCCACCGGAGCACCGTTGATCGAGGTGACGACGAGCCCGCCCAGCGGGAGCTTGCCGCCGGCGATGGCCTTCGGGTTCGCGAGGATATTCTCGATCGTCAGCCTCGGCGTGAGTTTCGTGGTGTGGATGCTTCCGTCCGACGCGCTGTAGACGACGGTCATCGGGTACCCGTTGCTCGAGGTCGTCGCCGCATGAAGGTCTGTGGTGACGTCGGCGATGTTGTCCTGGCGGATCACGTGCCCGTTGATCGCGAGCATGGTGTCGCCCGACTTGAGGCCGGCCACGCCGGATGCGGCATGCGCGTCGAACAGGTACGGCGTCGGTTGCATGTCGACGATCGCGAAGATAATCCCGCCGAACACGAAATTCGAGACGATGCCTGCCGCGACGGTCGCAAAGCGGCGAGGACGCGACGCGCGATAGAAGTTGCGTTCTCCCGCATCACTTTCGCCAACAAGTCCGAGCATGCCGGCCATGCGCACGAAGCCGCCCGCCGGGATCGCCCGGACGGCGTACATGGTTTCGCCGATGGTGCGTGAATAGAGTTTCGGACCGAACCCGATCGAGAACTCCTCGACCTTGATGCCCGAGAGCTTGCCGACCAGGAAATGCCCGAACTCGTGGACCGTGATGACGGTGACGATCACCAGGATGAACGCGAGTGCGTAGATGAGGAACTGGGTCATCGCGCCGCGACAGCCTGGCCGGTATTGGTGCGGACGAAATCACGCGCCCATGTGTCCGCTGCAAGGACGCCGTCGAGTGTCGAGGCGTCGCCGTCACCGAACGCGGCCAGCGCCGCGCTCACGAGCGGGACGATCTCGTCGAAGCGGCACTGCCCGGTGGTGAACGCGGTCACCGCCTCCTCGTTGGCGGCGTTGAACACGCACGGGGCGAGGCCGCCGCGCTCTCCGGTGCTTTTTGCGAGTGCGATCGCGGGGAAGCGCTCTCCATCGACGGTCAGGAACTCGAGCGGCGACGCGTCGCGAAGATCGAGGTGCGGGCCAACTCCCGGCAGGCGCTCACCGTCGGCAAGCGCCAGTGCGATCGGCACGCGCATGTCCGGGACACCAAGTTGCGCCACAACGGCTCCATCGCGGAACTCGACCCAGCTGTGCACGATGCTCGTCGGCTGGATGGCGACGTCGATCGACGCGTATGGCGTGTCGAACAGGAAGTGCGCCTCGATGATCTCCAGCCCCTTGTTCATCATCGTCGCGGAGTCGATCGTCACCTTCGGGCCCATATTCCAGGTGGGGTGCGCAAGCGCCTCAGCCGGGGTGATCGACGCAAAGGTGTCGAGCGGTCGGCGCAGGAAGGGACCGCCACTCGCCGTGAGCACCAGCCGCAGCACCGAGTCGGGATCCTCACCGCGGAGGCATTGCCACAGCGCGGAGTGCTCGCTGTCGATCGGGATGACGCGGGCGCCGGCTGCTGTTGCGCGAGCTTTGACGAGCTCGCCTGCCATGACCAGGACTTCCTTGGTGGCGGTGGCGACTGTGGCTCCCGCGTCGATCGCCGCCAGCGTGGGCCGCAGCGCTGCGGCCCCGGTGATCGCCACGCAGACAACGTCGGCGTCCATGGCAGCGATCTCGCAGGCGGCGTCCATTCCGATTGCGCAGCCTGCCGGCAGCACGCCGTTCGGATCGCCGTGCACCAATGCTGTGCGGGTGACGCCGAAGCGTGTGGCGATCGCCGCGAGCGCAGCGCCGTCCGTCCCGGCGACAGCGCCGACGAGCTCGAAACGGTCTGGGAACTGGGCGATCACGTCGCACGCCTGACGGCCGATCGAACCGGTCGCGCCCAGGAGGACGACGCGTCGGCGGGGCGTGGAATGGGTCACTTGTGCAGAGATGCCTCGGTTCTCAGTAGAGCAGAGCACGCCACCGCTTTCGTCGCGGTTACGAGAATGCGATCAGCTTCAGATAGCAATATACGACTGGTGCGAGCAGCACAAGACTGTCGGCACGATCGAGGAGGCCGCCGTGGCCGGGGATCAACGTCCCCGAGTCCTTGACGCCGGCCTCACGCTTGATCGCCGACTCGACGAGATCACCGCCCTGCGCCGCGATCGCCATGAGCGCGCCGAGGCCGGCTCCCAGCGGGACGCTGAGGCCGACCAGCAACGGGCCGGCAATCGCTCCCACGAGGATCGAGGCGACGGCACCGGCGACAGCCCCCTCCAGCGATTTGTGCGGCGAGATTCGCTGAAAGAACGGATGCCGCCCGATGGCGGTGCCGACGAGGTACGCGGCGGTGTCGCCGATGACTGCTCCGGCCAGGGCGAGCACGACGAGCCGGAACCCGAGATGCGTGGTGTCCGGGACGTGCCAGCGGTAGATCGCGACCCAGAACCCGAGTCCGAGGCCGATGTACGTGGCGCCGCCTGTGGCGAGCGCCCAGCCGGCGAAGCTCTGCCGGATGCCGAGGCCGGCCAGCAGCCCGACGACGACCGCGGCCGCGAACCCCCAGTCCGCGGCCATGTCGGCCGCCGGGAGGACGAACCGGATGGCGAGCCAGAGACTGAGGGGCAGCATCAGCCACACCGGTGGCATCGGGCCGGTGCGTCCGAGCAGCGCGCGCAACTCCCACGCGCCGATCACGGCACCCGCGCCGACAACGGTCGCGACTGCGGGCGTCCCGATCCAGAGCGCGCCGACGATCACCGCCACGAGGACGACTCCGGAAACGACCCGGAGGGCGAGGTTCATTCCGTCGGGAGCGCGTGCGCGGGGATGCGCTGGTCCGGCTCCGGGATGCCTCCGAATTTCCGCTCGCGATTCGAGTAATCCGTGAGCGCATCGTGGATGGCGTTCTCGCCGAAGTCGGGCCAGAGCGTGTCGGTGACGTAGAGCTCCGCGTACGCGGCCTGCCAGAGCAGGAAATTGCTGATACGCAACTCGCCGGCAGTGCGCACGATCAGGTCGGGATCCGGGAGGCCGCGTGTGTAGAGGGCGTCGCTGATCACGGATTCGTCCAGCGCGGTGAGATCGGCTCCCGCCTCGGCGAGCTCGCGAACTGCGTCAACGAGCTCTCGCCGTCCGCCGTAGTTGATGGCAACGTTGAGGATTGCCGATGTGTCGCCGGCGGTGAGCGCCTCAGCCTGGGCCACCTTGCGCTGCAGCGATTCGCTGAGCCGGGCGCGATCGCCGAGCACCCGAATCTGCACGCCGTTCTCGTGCAACTCGCCGACCTCGCGATCGATCGTCTCGCCGAAGAGCCGCATCAGCGCAGTGACCTCGCCACGCGGGCGCTGCCAGTTCTCCGTGCTGAAGGCGTACAGCGTGAGGATGTGCACGCCTGCCTCGTGGCACGCCTCCATCACCGGCCGGATGGCGCGGACACCGGCGCGGTGACCGGCTACGCGAGGGAGATGGCGCTGCCGTGCCCAGCGACCGTTGCCGTCCATGATGATGCCGACGTGTCGCGGAAGGTCTGCCCTCGCGGGGAGCGGGATCGCGGCGGGAGCGGGTGGGCGCTGCATTGTGGGGCTCGGGGTCAGAACGCCCCGAAGGCATCAGCCGTTTCGGCGCGGGTCTCCGTCAGACCTCGAGGATCTCAGCCTCCTTCCTCTGGATGGCGTCGTCGATTCTCGCGATGAATTGATCGGTGATCTTCTGCACGTCGATGAGCTTCGTGGCCACCTCGTCCTTGCTGACGTGGCCCTCTTTCTCGACGCGTCGGAGGTGGTCCACCTCGTCGCGGCGGATGTTGCGCACCGCAACACGCGCTTCCTCGGCCTTGCGGTGGATCACCTTGACGAGGTCCTTGCGCCGCTCCTCGGTGAGCTGCGGAATCGCGACGCGGATCACCTGGCCGTCGTTGCTCGGGTTCAACCCCAGGTCGCTCTTCTGGATGGCTTTCTCGATCGCGCCGAGCGAGGTGCGGTCATACGGTGAGATGACCAGCATGCTGGCCTCCGGGACGCTGATGCCGGCAATGCTCTGGAGTGGTGTCGGCGAGCCGTAGTAGTCGACGTGCAAGCGTTCCAGCAGTGCCGGCGACGCGCGTCCGGTGCGCACGGTCATGAGCTCGCGATGCAACGCCTCGACGCTCTTCTCCATGCGCAGATTCGCGTCAGCGATGCGCTGCGCGATCTGTTGCTCTGGGTCGTCCGGCCTCTCGCGGTCGGTCACTCGACGTCCCCCTCCGCATCGACGCGGGTCCCGATCTGCTCACCGAGAATCACGCGTTCGATATTGCCCTGTGTGAACAGGTCGAAGACGATGATCGGCATGCGGTTGTCCATGCAGAGCGTCACCGCGGTGCTGTCCATGATCGCGAGTCCGCGGTTGAGGACATCCATATAGGTGAGGTTCGGCAGCCGCGTCGCCGTGGTGACCTTGTTGGGATCGGCGCTGTAGATGCCGTCCACCTTGGTGGCCTTGAGCAGGACATCAGCACCGATCTCGACAGCGCGAAGTGCCGCTGTTGTATCAGTCGTGAAGAACGGGTTGCCGGTGCCCGCGGCGAGGATGACGAGGCGGCCCTTCTCGAGGTGGCGAATGGCGCGGCGCGGGATGAACGGCTCGGCGACCTGCTGCATGGCGATCGCGCTCTGCAACCGGCAGTCGATGCCGAACTGCTCGATAGCATCGCGCAGGGCCAGCGCGTTGATCACCGTCGCAAGCATTCCCATGTAGTCGGCGGTGACGCGGTCGATCCCGTGCTGCGCGGCCTCGGTCCCGCGCACGATGTTGCCGCCGCCCACGACGATGGCGACCTGAACGCCGCGCGCGACGATGTGCTGCAACTGCTCCGCGATATGGCGGGCGGCGCCGTAGTCGATGCCGTACCCCGCGGTACCGAGGAGCGCCTCACCACCGAGCTTGAGGATCACGCGCCCGAAAACCGGGCGCCGTCCGTCACTCGGGTGCTCCGCGATCGCGGCAACTTCCACGTGGGGTGCTCCGAGGCTCACTCGGCCGCCGGCGCGTCGGCGCCGTCACTGTCGGCGCTCTCCTCGCCCACGGCGAAGCGGGAGAATCGCGCCACCGAGATGTTCTCGCCAAGCTTGGCGATGGCTTCCGTCACCAGGTCACCGACCTTCTTCTTGTCGTCCTTGATCCACGGCTGCTCGAGCAGACAGATCTGCGAGAAGAATGCATCGAGCTTGCCGGCGAGGATCTTGTCGACGATATTCTCAGGCTTGCCCTGCACCTGCTCGCGATAGACGGCGCGCTCGCGTTCGACGATCTCCGCAGGGACGTCGTCGCGGCGGACGTACGTCGGCGCGGCGCCGACGACCTGGAGTGCCAGCGTGTGCGCAAGGTCCTTGAAGTCGTCGGTCTTGGCGACGAAGTCGGTCTCGCAGTTGAGCTCGATGAGCGCGCCTTGCTTGGCGATGCCGCCGGCGTGGTGGATGTAGGCGTCGACGATGCCCTCGTTGGCAACGCGCCCCGCCTTGGCCGCCGCACGCGAGATTCCCTTGGCGCGCAACCAGTCCTCGGCCTTGTCCATGTCCCCGTCGCATTCAACGAGGGCTCGCTTGCAGTCCATCATCCCGGCGCCGGTGCGCTCGCGCAGGGCTTTGACCATTGCTGCTGTGACTGCTGCCATCAGGCTTCTGCCTCCCCTTCTGCGGCTGTCGCGCCGGCAGCGACCGGCTCCTCGGTTGCGGCAGCGGCAGCTTCCGCTGCGACCGCGTCGGCATGCGCCGCTGCTGCTGCGGCCTGTTCGGCCGCGACGACCGCCGCCGCTTCCGCAGCGATGGCCGCTTCGTGTTCACGCTTCTCGGCTTCCTGCCGCTCGAGCATCTCGCGCTCGCTGAACTGCTGCAGTCCCTCGGCGATCGCCTTGCCGATCTCGCTCACGATGAGCCGGCAGCTGCGCATCGCATCGTCGTTCCCCGGGATGACGACCTGGATGTCATCCGGGTCGCAGTTGGTGTCGACGATCGCAACGATCGGGATGTTCAGCTTGTTGGCCTCGGTGACCGCGATGCGCTCCTTCTTGCAGTCGATCACGAAGACCGCGCCAGGAAGTCGCTTCATGTCGGCCATGCCCGCGAAGTTGTTCTCGAGGCGCTCGAGGTCGTCCTTCGCGTCGTTGGCCTCCTTGCCGCTCATGCGCTCGAAGTCGCCCTTCGACTGCATGACGCGCAGTTCGGCCAGGCGGCGCAGGCGGCGCTGGATGACCGTGAAGTTGGTGAGCATCCCGCCCATCCAACGATGGGTCACGTAGGCCTGCCCGGTGTTGCGGCAGACCTCCTCGATGACGTCCTGGGCCTGCTTCTTGGTACCAACGAAGAGGACCTTCTGGCCGCTCCCGACGATGTCCCGAAGGTATTCGCAGGCGACGTCGAGCTGCTTCTGGGTTTGCTCGAGATCGATGATGTGGATGCCGTTGCGCGCCGTGAAGATGTACGGGCGCATCCGGGGATTCCATCTGCTGGTCTGGTGGCCGAAGTGAACTCCAGCCTCCAGCAGTTGACGCAGTGTTACTGCCGGCATGGGCGGTCGCTCCTGTTGGGGTGGTGTGGTGCCTCCGTCCGGGGTGAACCGCGGCGGCGACCCGGGGGCACCGGGCACCCGCCGGCCGCGTGAAACCGGACGTGTGAGATGAGCCGAGTGTACCAGCCCTGACCGTCCCCTACACCTGCCCCGAGTTGGGTCAGAGCACGTAGCGGCGGAGATCCTCGTTGCCCACCAGGTCGCCGAGCCGCGAACCGACATACGCGGCATCGATGACGACGGTTGTGTCGGCCAGTTCCTCGGCGCCGAAGGAGACGTCCTCGAGCACCTTCTCCATGATCGTGAAGAGGCGGCGGGCGCCGAGGTTCTCGTCCTCCTCGTTGACGCGGTACGCCTGGGCGGCGAGCTCGCGAATCCCGTCCGGCGTGAAGTCCAGGGTCACCTTCTCGGTGCCGAGCAACGCCGCGTATTGCTTCGTCAGGGCGTTGCCGGGCTCGGTGAGGATGCGCACGAGATCGTCCTCGCTGAGCGGCTTGAGCTCCACGCGGATCGGGAAGCGGCCCTGGAACTCGGGGATCAGGTCACTTGGCCGGGCCGCGGTGAACGCGCCCGCCGCGATGAAGAGCACGTGGTCGGTGCGCACCGGTCCGTAGCGGGTGTGGACCGTCGAGCCCTCGAGGATGGGGAGCAGGTCGCGCTGGACGCCCTCGCCGCTCACGTCCGGGCCACGATCCGACGCCGGTCCGCAGATCTTGTCGACTTCGTCGATGAACACGACACCCGAGTCCTCGACGAGATGGATCGCGTCGTCGTACACGCGGTCCATGTCGATGAGCCGGTCGGTCTCCTCGTCGATGAGCACGTCGCGGGCGTCGGACACCGTCATCAATTTCTTGCGCTTGCGCGGAGGTGCCAGCTGCGAGAAGAAGTCGGAGAGCGAGACGCCGACCTCTTCGAGTCCGGTCCCGGTGAACCCTTCGAATGCGGGTTGGAACGGTTCGTCGACCTCGATGTCGACGGGTGCGTCCTCCATGGCGCCTGACTCGAGCCGGCGCGCGAGCCGGCGTCGCCGCGCGCGGCTGCGGCGTGCGTCACCTGCCGAACGCTCGGGGTCGGCCGCCTGCTCAGGCGAGCCGCCCGTTGCAGCTCGCTTGCGCTCGTTTGCTTCATGGAGGTTGTCGACCAGTCGCGAGTCGGCGAGCACACGCGCCCGCGGTTCGACGTCGGCGACGCGGTCCTCGTGCAACTCGGTGATCGTCTGCTCGAGCAGGTCGCGGAGGATCGATTCGACGTCGCGGCCGACATAGCCCACCTCGGTGAACTTGGTGGCCTCGACCTTGATGAACGGCGACTCGGTGAGCCGCGCGACACGCCGGGCGATCTCCGTCTTGCCGACGCCGGTCGGGCCGATCATCAGGATGTTCTTCGGCAGCACTTCGTTGCGCATTTCGTCGGGCAGCATCCGGCGCCGCACCCGGTTGCGCAGCGCGATGGCGACGGATCGCTTGGCCTCGTGCTGGCCGATGATGTACTCGTCGAGCCGGCGGACGACCTCGGCGGGACGGAGCGTCTCGCCGGCCACCGCTTCGACCAGGTCGTGGTGCGGTTCCGGGATCTGCTGCGGGCCGGGCTCGACGGCCACGGCGCTGGTCACGCGGTGACGGGCGCAGCCGGCGCCGGCGCCGCGAGCTCGAGGGTTTCGACGGTGATGTTGTCGTTCGTGTAGATGCAGAGGCGCGCCGCGATGAGGATCGCGCGGCGCGCGATCTCCTCCGCGCCGAGGTCGGTGCTCTGCAGCAGCGCCGCCGCTGCAGCGTGCGCGTACGGACCGCCACTGCCGATGGCGACGACTCCATCGCCGTCATCCGGCTCGATCACCTCGCCATCGCCGCTCAACAAAAGGATGCGATTGGCGTCGGCGACGATCAGCATCGCCTCGAGGCGGCGCAGGTACTTGTCCGTGCGCCACTCCTTGCTCAGGCCGATCGCGGCGCGCACGAGGTTGCCCTGGTGCTTGTCGAGGTGTTGCTCGAACTTGTCGAACAGCGTGAGCGCGTCAGCGACCGCTCCGGCGAAACCGCAGACCACCTGGCCGTGGAAGAGACGCCGGACCTTCGATGCGCGCGCCTTCATGACGATGTCGCCGACGGTCACCTGGCCATCGCCGGCCACCGCCACCGTTCCGCCGCGCTGCACCGCCACGACGGTCGTCGCGTGTGCAGGCGTCATCCGTGCGCGACCTTCGGGGGACGGTACTTGCAGGCGGGATAGCCCGAGCAGCTCACGAACGGCCCGTAGCGGCCCTGTCGGGTCACGAGCGGTTTGGTGCATTCCGGGCAGGCCTCACCGGTTGGTTCCGGTGTGGGTCCTGCCGGCCGCGCGCCGGCGGCGCCGGGCTGGATGTACTTGCAGTCCGGGTATCCGGTGCATCCGACGAAGGAACCGCGCCGACCACTCCGTCGCGCCAGCGGTTTGCCGCACGTGGGGCATGGACCGAGCACTTCAGGGGTTGCGCCGTCAGCTCCTTCCGCTGGTTGCGGCGCGTCGCTCTTGATGTATGTGCAGCTTGGGTAGCCGGAGCAGCCGACAAACGGGCCGCGTCTCCCCTGCCGCGTGACCAGCGGCTTCTCGCAGAGCGGGCAGGCCTCGCCGGTGGCGACGGCCTCACTCTTCTTTCGATCCTTGATGTACGTGCAGTCCGGGAATCGGGAACAGCCGACGAACTCGCCGAACTTTCCTTCGCGCACGACGAGCCGGCCGATCTCGCATTCAGGACATTCCTCGCCGGTCTCGCGAGCCGGGACGCGGACACGCTCCATCGAGCGCTCGGCGCGCTCGAGCGTCTCCGCAAACGGCTCGTACCACTCGCGCACGGTCGGCTCGTATTCACGCGTGCCTTCCTCGACCGAGTCGAGCCGCTTCTCCAGGTCGGCGGTGAACGCGATGTCGACGATGTCCGGGAAGTTCTGCCGCAGCACCGTGTCGACGGTCTTGCCGAGCTCCGTGGGATGGAGCCGGCGCTCGACCTGCTTCACGTACTGCCGTTCCTGGATGACCTCGATCGTCGCGGCATACGTCGACGGACGGCCGATACCGCGTTCCTCGAGCTCCTTGATCAGCGTCGCCTCGGTGTATCGCGGCGGTGGCTGTGTGAAGTGCTGCTCCGAGGTGATCTCGAGACAGTTGAGCGGTTCCTTCTCGACGAGGACGGGCAGCGTCATGTCCTTGTCCTTGTCCTCCTCGCGCTTCCAGACCTTCTGGAAACCCTCGAACGTGACCACGGACCCGGATGCACGGAAGACGTAGTCGGCTGCGTCGATCGTCGCGCTCGTGTTGAGGATCTTGGCGGGGCTCATCTGACTGGCGACGAAGCGCCGCCAGATGAGGTCATACAACCGGAGTTGATCGCGCGACAGGTCCGCGCTCACCGAGTCGGGTGTGCGGCTCACGTCGGTGGGCCGGATCGCCTCGTGCGCGTCCTGCACGTTGAGCGCTGCCTTCTTGCCGCGCACCGCTCCGGTGCCGACGTATTCCTTGCCGAATGCGGAGGTGATGTGCTTTCGCGCGGCGTCCTTGGCTGCGTCGCTGATGCGAATCGAGTCGGTACGCATGTAGGTGATGAGTCCGGTCGACCCGCCGCTGCTGAGGTCGACACCTTCATACAGCTGCTGCGCGACGCTCATCGCGCGCTTTGGTGGCATGCCGAGCCGCGAGCTTGCGTCCTGCTGGAGCGTGCTGGTCGTGTGCGGCGCCTGCGGCAGGCTCGACCGCTCCTTTACGTCGATCGACTGCACGATGAACGCCGGCGTGCGCGCCGTCACTGCACCCTGGTCATCGAGACCGAGCGCCGCGATGACCTCGTGCGCCTCCGCCTCGGTGCCCAGCTCGAGCTTCTCGCGCTCGGCGGTGTCCTTGTCGCCGCGCCTGCCGACGAGCCGCGCGGTGAATGGGTTGATGCCATCTTTGACAAGAAGCGCGTCGATCGTCCAGGACTCGACCGGCACGAATGCGTCGATCTCCATCTCGCGGTCGACGACGAGGCGCACCGCCACGGATTGCACGCGGCCCGCCGACAAGCCGGCGCGCACCTTGCGCCACAGCAGCGGCGACAGCCGGTACCCGACCAGGCGATCGATCACCCGGCGCGCTTCCTGGGCGGAGACGAGCGAGCGATCGATTTTCCGAGGATGCGCGAGTGCGGCATCCACCGCCAGCTTGGTGATCTCGTGGAAGACGATTCGATCCGGATTGTTGAGCCCGAGCGCCTCGGCCAGATGCCACGCGATCGCCTCGCCTTCGCGATCGGGGTCAGCCGCCAGCAGCGTGGACGACGCCTTCTTCACGGCGGCGCGGAGATCGCGGATCTGCTTCTCCTTGCCCTTGATGAGTTCGTACTGGGGAGCGAAACCCGCCTCGACGTCGACTCCGATTTTCGATTTGGGGAGGTCGCGTACGTGCCCCATCGAGGCGAGAACGACGTACTCGGACCCGAGGAAACGGGCGAGTGTTCTCGCCTTGCTGGGCGACTCGACGATGATCAGACGTGACACTTCTGGACTTCCTATGGGGGCTCTGGCGCCGGTTATACGGTACGGGCCACGAGGCCTCCGGGCAGGGACATTACGGCTCCGGCAAGCTCCAGCGCACCCAACCGGCTGGCGACCAGCGCGGGTGAGAGGCCAAGCGCTGCCCCGACCTGGTCCGGGTGGACCGGTTGCGTTCCCATGCGTGCCAGTATCTCCCGCAGCGGTGGGCTGAAACGCTCGGTGCCACCACCGGGCCTGGCCTGGACGAAGTCCAGGGTTGTTTGCGCGACCGCGGTTTGGAGCTCCGGGACGGCGTCCAGGAGATCGCCGAAGCTCAGAAACGGCCGGACGCCGTCCCGGAGCAGGAGGTTGGTCCCACTGCTCTGCCGGGCGCGAATCGACCCCGGGACCGCAAGCACCTCACGTCCGAGGTCGGCCGCCCACCGCGCCGTGCTGAGCGCGCCGCTCCGTTCGGTTGCCTCCACCACGACGACGGCCTGAGCGAGCGCCGCGATGATGCGGTTGCGTTTCGGAAAGTTGTACTTGAAGGGAGGCGTGCCCGCCGGCTCCTCGGTAATCAGGGATCCGCCGGCGATGATTCGCCGCCGCAACTCTGAGTGCCGGGACGGGTAGCAGATGTCGATCCCGCAGCCGAGCACCGCAACCGTCGAGCCGCCAGCCTCGAGCGCACCGGTGTGGGCGGCCGCGTCGATACCGAGGGCCATGCCGCTGACCACCTGGATCCCGGCAGCCGCCAGGTCGCGGGCTATAGACGCGGCGATCTCGACGCCACCGATAGTGGCGCGTCTCGAACCGACGATCGCGACGCACGGCTGGCTCGGACGGATGGTTCCCAGTTGCCAGAGCCCGGCGGGAGGAGATTCGAGGTGGCCGAGGCGCTCCGGCCAGTCCGGAGACGACGGCTCGATCCAGCGCGGTTCGGTCATCCCGCCATCTCGACTCGATAGTGGAGCGCCTCGGCGAGCGCGTCCTCGCCGACTCGATCCTCGCCCGCGAGGTCCGAGATCGTGCGGGCGACGCGGAGGACCCGGAAGAACCCGCGAGCGCTCAGATGCAGGCGTTCGCCCGACAGTGCCAGGAGTCGCCGCGCCGGAGCCGTGGCACGAGCCGCAGCGAGAATCTCGCGGCCGGTGAGTGCAGCGTTGCCGTGCGACGCGCCGCCGTCCCGACGCGTTCGAGCGCTCTCGACCCTCCCCCGTACGGACGATGAGCTCTCCTCGGCCGCGCCGTCGAAGATCTCGCGGTACTCCTGACGCGGCACGGCGACAACGAGGTCGATGCGGTCCTTGATCGGTCCGCTGATCTTGCCCTGGTACGCGGTCAGTTGGCGGGGCTCGCAGCTGCATCCCTGCGCGTCGCCGAGGTGGCCGCACGGGCACGGATTCGAAGCACCGATAAACATGAAGTCCGCTGGATACGTCACCGCGGCGCGCGCTCGAGCGACCGTGACCGCGTGCTCCTCGAGCGGCTGGCGGAGCGCCTCCAGGTGCTGGCGCGAGAACTCGCAGAGCTCGTCGAGAAAGAGCACTCCTCGATGCGCGAGGCTGATTTCGCCGGGTTGTGCGAGACCCGTACCGCCGCCGACCAACCCCGCACGCGAAATGCTGTGGTGCGGCGCGCGAAACGGCGGTCGCAGCGTCGTGGGCGGTCGTTCGCGCAGCGTGCCGCGAAGCGAGTAGATCGCCGCAACTTCGAGCGCCGCTTCGTACGGCAGGTCAGGAAGCAACGACGGGAACGTCCGCGCGAGCATCGTTTTTCCCGCCCCGGGCGGACCTGTCATTAACACGTTGTGTCCACCCGCGGCTGCGATCTCGAGGGCTCGCTTGGCCTGCGCCTGCCCACGAACTGCCGAAAGGTCAGGTTCGGGCGCTGCTCCTGCGGGCGACATGTCACGAACGCCCGGAGTAAGCGATCCGTCGCCGCGCAGATAGTCGACGCACCGCTGGAGTGAGGGCGCGCCCAACACCTCGACACCCTCGGCGAGCGCTGCTTCCGCCGCGTTCTCAACTGGCACGATGAGCCGGCGAATACCTGCGGCGGCGAGGCATCTCGCCATGGGCAGAACGCCGGTCACCGGACGGAGCGATGCGTCGAGCGCGAGCTCTCCGAGAAACGCAAGCCCGTCAAGGACGATCGACTGGTCCTCAGCGCGAAGAATCGCAATCGCGATCGCAAGATCGAAGCCGGTGCCTTCTTTGGGGAGCTCGGCGGGCGCCAGGTTGACGGTGACCCGTCGCTGCGGAAACGTGAACCCGGCATTACGGATTGCCGGCTTGACGCGCTCGCGCGCCTCCTGAATGGCCCGGTCCGTGAGGCCCACAATCGTGAATCCCGGAAGGCCATTGGCAATGTCGGCCTCGACCGTCACCGGCACCCCGGCGAGACCTCGGGTAGCGCAACTTATGGCACACGCAATCACACACAAAAGTGTAGCTTAAGTCGTCCGACCGCGGCCGCTATCCCTGTTCGTTCAGGCGCGCGATCTGCCGGTGCAAATAGCGCTGCTGCTGCTGGTTGGTCGCGTGCTGTGCGGCCGTCTCGTACTCGTCGCGCGCACCCGCGGTGTCGCCTGTCATCTCGAGCAAATGCGCGCGCACTGCATGAAATCGCCGGTCTCCGTTGATCCTCGCGTCGGACTCCAGCAGCCGCAGGAGGTCGAGTCCCGCTTCCGGGCCATCGAGCATGCTGACAGCGACAGCGTGGTTGAGCGCGACAACCGGGTTGTTGTCGAGGCGAAGGAGAACGCCATACAGGGCAACGATCTGTTGCCAGTCGGTCGCTTCGTACGTGGACGCCTCGTCGTGCACAGCGGCGATGGAGGCTTGGATCTGATACGCGCCGGCAGACCCGCGAGGGAGGGTGGACGTGATGAGGTCGATCCCCTCCCGGATGGCGTCGCGGTCCCAGAGGTTCCGGTCTTGCTCTGCCATTGGGATGAGCGAGCCGTCGGGCGCGCTCCGCGCTCGATGCCGAGCGTGAGTCAGCAGCATCAGGGCGAGGAGTCCCTTTACCTCGCCAACCTCAGGCAGCGCGAAGCCGAGCATGCGGGTGAGGCGAATGGCCTCCTCCGCAAGGTCCACGCGCTGCAGGGTCGGGCCCGCAGTGCTGGCGTAGCCCTCGTTGAAAATCAAGTACAGGATCCGCAGCACCGCTTCGAGACGGCTCGACACCTCATCTGGTTCGGGCATCGCAAAACGAATGCCACTGTCCTTGATGGACTGCTTTGATCGGGTGATGCGCCGGGTGACCGTCTCCTCGGACATCAGGAAGGAACGGGCGATCTCGGCGGTGGTCAGCCCGCCGACCGCCCGAAGCGTCAGCGCGATCTGGGACGCGACGGAAAGGGACGGATGGCAGCACATGAACAGCAAGATCAGGGTGTCGTCGGCGCCGCCGGCGCGGTCGTCGGCGCCGTATGGATCCCAGGTCTCCGTTGGCGCCCACTGCGCCACCCGATCCTCTCGCCGTCGCCGTGCCTGGTCGGACCGCAGGAGATCTGTGAGCCGGCGTGAGGCGGCTGTGATGAGCCATCCCTTTGGATTCGTCGGAATGCCGTCTCGTGGCCACTGCCGAGCGGCTGCGAGCAAGGCCTCCTGCGTCGCGTCCTCTGCCAGGTCGAAGTTGCCGTAGCGACGGACGATCGAGCCGAGAACCTGGGGCGCCAACTGGCGCAGCAGGTCCTCGGTCTCTGTCTCGGTCACCGCCATCAGCCTTCGGGCCGGTCAGCCCTCGTAATCAGGCTGGTGCTCGTCGATCGGACGCACGTCCGCGTAGGCCCGCGCTCGGAGATATTCCGGCCCGGGGCAGTTCGTGAGGCGAGTGGCGATCTCCGTGGCACGGTCGAAGCTCGCGCACTCGACGACCCAGTATCCGGCGAGGACCTCTTCGGCCTCTGCATACGGTCCGTCCGTCACGACGGGCACACCCTGGCGGAGCGCGATCCGGCGCGTGTGCACAGGAGCGCTCAGTCCCCGCGTCTCAACGAGCTCCCCGGAATCGAGGAGCTCCTGGTTGAGATCGCGCATGAACGTTCCAATTGCTGCGTAGTCCTCAGGGGTCCAGGCAGGACCGGCCGAGTCCTTGCCGACCATCTCCTCGTAGTTCTGCTGCGACGCAAACGTCGAGATCATGTACTTCACTTCGCCATTGTCCTTTTCTCTTCTGTGCCTGGCGGCACGCTCATGAGAAACGTCGGAGCCGCCCGCCTCAGCCGGACATGGCGAGCAACTTCTCAACCCGCGCACGCAACAGCAGGTACGCCTCGGACCCGTGCGGCGGCACACCCTGTGTTCGCTGCACGGTGCGGGCGCCCGCAACCACCTCCCCCTCGACGAACTGCCCGCTGCTCAAGTCAAGAACCTCGCCGTTCTCGAGCCGGTTCCAGTAGTGCACGCCGATGCGCTCGGTCCCCACAAGCACGTCGCCCACGAAGATCTCGCCGCCGAGCAAGTCCTGAACGACCAGGGCCGTCGCCCCGCACTGTCCGCGAGCGGGATCCCCCGGACGCCCATGAGCGATGTACCGCTCCGAGGCGTGGCGCGTGTCGGAGCCCCAACTGGCAACGATCGCCGCTTCTACAGCCTGTCGATGGCTGCGTCGGGGGCCGTCGGTATCACTCGCGACGCCGCTCCACGCCTCGGTCACGTTACTGCCGGCTCGAGCCCACCCGCCCGCTCTGGCGCCGCGTGCCTTCCGGCGCGAAGTGGAACCCCTGACGCGTGCCGCGGAGTGCGACGATGCCGTTCTGGCCAAGCAGGCTCACGCCGAGGGCCACCTCGAGCGCGGCGTCGAGAACGTTGCCGACACCGGAATTCGTCGAAAGAATCGCGATCACGACGCGCAGCCCGATAGCGACGATCCACAGCGCGATCGTGATCGCGCTGCCCTGTCGCCACATCACACCGTCACGCTCGAAGACCCGCACGAAACAGCCGCGGAGTGCGCCGAGCGCCGCCGATGTCACGAGGTCGAGCGCCAGATAGGTGACCGCTGTGGTGCTGAGGTTTCCGCCATCCACGTTGGAGATGCCGGCGACACCGATGACGATCAGGATGCCGGGCAAGAGCCACAGGCTGCGAGCAGTCACCGGGCGGGCGATGGTCTGCCGGTACAGCACCCATGCAACGAGAGCCAGGACGAGCGCGCCGTTGAGGATTCCGGAGACATTCACCATCGCGGCGACGACTCTAAGTGCAGCGCCATGCGCGGTGTCGCGGTGACGAGCCCGCGTCTCGTATCGTCACGGCATGCCGACCGCCAAGCGCAAACACCACTCCGCGACGGCCACCAAGACCCCGCCTGCGTTCTCGCGCGACGCGAAGCTCGAGGCGCTGGCTGATTCGTGCACTCGTTTTCTGTCTGGCGACGGACCGCGCACTGCGGACACGCTGCTAGCGCTCATCCCGCCCGGGACTTCAATCGATTACTACGGCATCGGCGGTGCCGTCACGGACCTCGAGGCCGAGGTCGCAGCCCTGCTCGGCAAGCAGTCGGCGCTGTTCTTCCCAACCGGCACGATGGCGCAGCAGGCGACCATCCGGGTCCACGCTGACCGCAGGCAA
>JBEKKP010000039.1:0-30946 GCA_050010655.1 Candidatus Dormibacteria bacterium | reverse complement strand
TGCGTCGCGTCGCAACGCGACGCCGCGCTCCGTCATCCCGTTGGCGACATACCAGTCACCCACGTGTCCCAATGGGTGCCAGAAGCCGCGAACGATGACCTGCAGCCAGAGAGGCCGGCCGCGAAGCCACTCGTGTCTGCTGGGATCGATCAGGTCGTCATCATGCAGGTGCAGAAGCGCGTCGACGAGATCGTCCGTGGTTCGCCGGCTCGTCTCGGCAACGAGCGCGTGACTCAGGGTCGCGAATGCACCGTAGGTCGCTTCCGACGCGTGATCGACGGCAGCGAATTCCGGCGGCGTTTCGCGCCGCAGGACCGCCTCGAGACGAGCCACCTGCTCGCGTTTGAATTGCGTGTTGTGGGCAACAGTCGGTGCCGGTGCCCAGTGTTGCGCGTCGCCAACATGGTCATGGCCTGATGTCGAGATGAGCAGCAGTTCGTCTTCCATCGCCGCGCGCCGGATCAACCCGACCATTGCCGTCTTCAACGGTTGCTTATCGTTCATTTCGTTCCCTTCGTCACATGGCGAGGCGGTTGGTCATCACCACACTGACCACGATCATCGGTACCCGCAAGCCCGTGGCCTGACAACCCCTGTCGCGAGAACGACAACCCGCCGTGGTCACATGAGCGGCCGGCGTTACTTCGCGCGAAAGTAGGCCGTCGGCGTCAGTCCGACTTCGCGGTGAAATGCCGCGACGAAGGCGCTCGTCGATTCGTATCCGACCGCGGGCGCCACGTAACTGATGGCCCGCCCGGAAGCGAGCAACGGGAGTGAGGCATTGAGCCGGGCGAGCGTGCGCCACCTGCTGAAAGGCACCCCCGTCTCAGCCAGGAATGCCCGCTCCAGCGTCCGGCCGCTCGCGCCCACCTGCCGTCCCCAGGAGGTGAGCGTCCGGCTCTCCGCAGGATCCTGCAGCAGTGCCTCGGCGACAGTCCTCGCACGAGCATCCGCCGGCAACCGCACGTCGATGGTCGTCACCGCGAGTGGCTCGAGGACGTCGGCGAGCAGCGCGGCGGCTCGCTCGCGCCTGGCGCTGCTCAGCGTTTCATCGCCGAGATACTCGACGAGCTCGAGCAGGAGCGGCCGTGCTCCGACAACTGTTGGACTCGTCCAGTCGATCGCGAGGAGCGCTGTCTTCACATAGAGGGACCGCATGGTCGTCGTGCCTTGCGCGCGCACCTCGTGGCGCACGCCCGCTGGAATCCACAACGCACGCGACGGTGGCAGCAGCCACGTCGCTGTGTCGGTGACCACGCTGATCACACCGCGCGACGCCCACGCGAGCTGATCGTCGTCATGCGTGTGCCAGTCGAACATATCCCCGGGCGCCATCGGAAACATGCAGGCGGCAATTCCATGCACCATCTCTGGACGGACGCCTGCGGATTGTCGTTCTTGCGACACGGCTTGTCAGCGTACGCGCTTGCCGCTCGGGAGAGGGCCTGTCAACGTCAAACCCATGAATGAGAACCACGCCTTGTGCGCGACGCCCGAATGGGCCGACCACATCCATCGCGAGGTGCTTGGCTCGCTGCTGTCGGAAATCAACCTCGGTGACGAGATGCTCGAAATTGGCCCGGGTCCGGGCGCAGCCACGGAATGGCTTCGCAAGCGCGTCCGCCGCCTGGTCGCGATCGAGGTCGACCCGGAAGCTGCAGAGCGGCTCGCGGCCCGGTACGCAGACTCGAATGTCGAGGTGCTGACGGGAGATGCGTCGATACTCGCGTTCGACGACGCGTCATTCGATTCCGTCGGCACGTTCACGATGCTGCATCACCTGCCGACCGTCGCCCTGCAGAACAGGGTGCTGGGCGAAGCCTGGCGCGTGCTGCGCCCGGCGGGAATCCTCGTCGGGTCCGACAGCCTGGGCACCACCGATCTGCACGACTTTCACGCCGGAGATATCTACAACCCGGTCGAACCGGCTTCGCTCATCCCCCGACTCCAGACGATCGGATTCGACCACGTGATGGTCTCGGTCGGCTACGACATCCGTTTTGTCGCGAGGAAACCGGAGGACAGCGAAACGCGCTGCACGTCCTGACGGCGAGGCCGTCGCGTTACTGCTGATCGCTGAAGAATCTGCGAAGCTCCGCGGCCACCATCTCAGGCTTTCCACTGTTGTCCGCGGCCAGATGACCGACCCCAGGAAAGGTCCTACGACTCACATTCGGAAGAACGCGTTCCAGCCCGAGCAGCGACTTCTTCAGATACGCCGGGCTCTGTGCGCCCCCGAGCAGGAGCACTTCGGCACGCACGTCCCGGAACGACGCGAGCGATCCTTCGCTTTCGATGACGAGTTGCGCGTCGTAATGCATCGTCGGCACCAGCGCTTTGAGCGGGACGTCATCCCGCGCCGCGGCCGAGTCGTAGGCCTGTTCGTTCCTCTTGTTCATGCTCCTGACTGGCCAGAGCAGAACCCGGAGCACCCGCCCGCGCGCCGACGACGGATCCACTGGCCTGGCACTTCGGCGTTTCTCGACATCGATACGCGTTGCCGCGTTCAGCAGCGGATCGAGGATGAATCGGGGCGCGAGACGAAAGAGTGGCGGGGCGGTCTGCGTGCCCCTGATGACAGTGATCATCGCGGAGCCGAGCTTGCCGGCGGCTACCTCGCGGTCGTAGCGCTTCGCCCAGTCGATCGGAGTCGAGTGGTTGATCGAGAGCGGCGGTTCATACAGCGCGACCTTGCGAATCGCCGGCAGAGTTAGCGCGGCCTGGAGCGAGATGAGTGCCCCCGAACTGAGGCCGAAGACGTTGTGTGATCGGGTAGCGGTCAGGAGGGCGTCGAGGTCCTCGCATTCGGCTTGCAGTCCGTAATCGTCTCCGGGCGGTCCGCTGCGTCCCCGGCCACGACGATCCGGCACATACACGGTGAACGCATCCGACAATGCCGTGGCCAGCTTCGTGAAGTTCTGTGCGGCTTGCGCACCGCCATGCACCGCAATGATCCCGGGGCCATCACCGTACTGGCGATAGGCGATCGCGGTGCCGTCGCGGGAGACGACCGATCCAACGGCGTATGGACGCGCGGATCGTTGTTCATCCACGAAAGGAACAGTACGCTCAGGCGCCCCTTGCGTCACCGCGCGGCCACGCCCTCGCGGGGCGCGTTCGTGGAGTCCGAAGGAGCGGGGCGATCGTCGCCGGTCTCCAACCAGCCGCCGAGGTGGTCATACACGTCTTCTCCAAAGCTGGTCGGCAGCGGTGCTGCGACGGCAAGCTTGAAGTTGCGCCGCCCCTCGGACTGACGCTCGGCTCGGAGGAACAATGTCGTGTCGGTGCGCTTACGGTGGAACCCGTCGGCGAAGTCGAATTGATGCGTGACGAAGAACACCGTGATATCGGCCTCGAGCAACGCATTGACGATCTGGCGTCCGATCTCGGATCCCTCTCGCTCGTTGGTCGCCGCGAACGACTCGTTGAAGAGCACGAGGCAATGTGGTCGGATCTGATCGGCGATAACGCTCATGCGCGTCAGTTCTTCGTCGAGCCGGCCGCTGGTCATGCTCGCGTCCTCCTCTCTGGCGGAGTGGGTGAAGACTCCCGTGCACACGCTGGCCTGGAACGTCTCGGCGGCGACGAACATGCCGCACTGCATCATCACCTGCGCGATGCCGACGCTTCGCAGGAAGGTCGTCTTCCCTCCCGAGTTCGCGCCGGTGATGATGGTCAGCGATTTCCCGGTGGCATCGAAGTCGTTGCCGACGACCTCGTGCTCTGACCGGAGCGCGAGGCAGACCTCGCGCAAGCCAGTGGATGCGAGCACCCGCGGGGTTTGCGAGAGCGGCTGAGGGAACGATGTCTTGACCCCCTTTGCGGCGAGCCGGTCCCACAGATTGAGGCAGCTCACGTAGAACCCGAGCTCCGCGCGCAGCATGCTGAAGTAGCTCCAGATGTGGTCGCTCGACTGCGCGGCGGCATTGGCGACGAGATTGATCCCGCGACTCGTGATCTCTCCGAGGGCGATGGATCCTGCGTCGTCACGCGGTGGGATGGTGAACGAGTACGACGAACGCGGGCCGAGACCGAGACGCTCCTTCAGGGTTCGCCTTCCGCTTGCAGATGCTCGAAGGACGAAGCCGATCCCGCTGTTGTCGCGGTCGAGCCCTGCGCTGATCAACTCCCCGTTGCGGAAACGCAGCTGCTTCAACTGGAAGCTGATCGTGCGGAAATACTCGTCGTCGAGCTCGTGCTGTAAGGCGCGAAACAGCGTCATGAGGCCGGGTGATGTGAATTGCCCGGCGTTGGAGTCGGCGATCGCGCGCAGCTGTTTGAGGCGGACGACAGCGGCTTCGAGCTGGTTGACGGCACTCGACAGAATCGACGACGGGTATTGCGAGCTGTATCCCCAGATGCCCCGCTTGTCTTCGAGCGCACCGACGGCGATGTCATACATCGCTCGGATGAGGTGAGGCTGAGCAATGCAATCCGCGAGAACCTGCTGGCGGTAGACGATGGACTCGGGTTCGACAAGGGACGCGAGCAGGACCCGCCTCGAGACCTCGAGCAGGAACTTGTCTCCACGCGCCATCGCGTCGAGGAGGGTCGTCAACTCGAGGTCCTGGATCAGGTCGGCATGGTTCGGAGGCAGGTCAGCCCCGAAATCGAAGTCCTGATCGCTGTAGAGCAGGTATGCCTTCACGCGACGATCCTCGGCCGGAGCCGATCGTAGGTGAGGTTGTGTTTTTCGGCGATCGCCAGCGCATAGGCGAGCCCGTCGGCCGGCCCGCGAATCACCTTGTACGTGCGCTCGGCGGGGTTCTCGGGGACGATCGTGCTGATCATGCTGACGACCGACTCGCCGAGTGACGCGAGCTCGTCAACGAAGGTGACGTAGACACCCAAGACGTCGAGATGGATGAGCTGTCGCAGCACCTTCTCGCCGAGGAAACGAGCGTCACTCAGCGTTGTCGACGTGAAGATCTCGTTCATGATCACGATGCTGTTGGGCGTTGCCGCATGCAGGATCTGTCGGATCCGGAGGAGGTCGTCCTCCAGCTTGCCGCGTAGGTTCGTGATGTCCTCGCTGCGCTCGAAGTGCGCGAAGAGGTTGTCAAAGAAAAAGAGGCGGGCGGCGCTGCCCGGAACCAGACATCCGATGCCGGCCAGATGATGCAGCTGCCCGAAAGTTCGCGCGAAGGTCGTCTTGCCACCCTGGTTCGGACCGGAGACCACGAAAATCCGCTCGGGCCCGCCCATATGAAAGTCGTTGCTCACGATCGGCCTGTGCTCCGCGACGAGCTTCTTCGCCAGCGCGAGGTCGAAGGTGTCGGTGGCAGAGATCGCCTTTGATGTCGCGGTCAGTTCGGGGTAGCAGAAGCTCAGGCCGGCATCGCGGAGCGGTCCGATGTAGTCGAGATACGCGAGATAGAAGTGAATCTCACGCTCGAAGCGCCGCACCGTCGCGTCGAAGAACCCGGCATGCACGCGGCAATACTCATCGAGCGCCTGGAACTCTTCGGGGAAGAGACGCGCCACCAAGTCGACGATCTGCGCAGCCACGTGGTTCATCCCGGGTGCCAACCGGTAGTTGATGCGGTAATCCTTGACGGCGCCCTGCTTGAAACGATCGAAGGTCTCCAGCACTTCCGCGCTGTAGTCGGGCTGGCCCTCGTATCGGGTGACGTCGACCCGTGCTCCACGAATGCGCGTGCAGTAGCGGACCTGCGCGAGCGCTTCCTTGCAGCCTTTCGTGTCGGCCGCGAGAGCAACGAATGCAGGGGAGGCAACGTACTCCGTCAAGAATGCGCGGAAGGCAACCAGGGCACGTGACGTGACGCGTGCAGTGGTGAACGCGCCGGCCAGAGTTCGGACCGCATCGCAATAGCCGGCGACGGCATCCAGGAACCAGCCTTCACGCTGGTACTGGTACCGCATCTCCCCGGCCTGCTTCAGGTGGGTGCGGACCGTCCGCGCGACATCGGCAAACTCCCGGGTGCTCGCGAGCAGCGACGCGTCTTCCAGGTCACGGAAGACCTCGTGCCGATAATGCACGGTGTCGATGTCATCAACATGCTGGTAGAGGAGGCCTGCGATGAAATCCTTCTCCTCCTGCACGCGAGAGATGGCAGCGACAATCTGATCGAGATTCAGGTCGGAGGCACAGGAGCGATCGTGCGGTTCTGCGCCGGTCCCGTTCTCGTTGCCGTCGGCGAAGAGCATGCTGATTGGCCGAGTCGGAACGGGCGTTGCTAACACCACCGGCAGTTGGCCGGCTGTTTGGCTGCGAGACGCGGCCGGACCGAGTACGGGACTTTGGTTCGATCGCTCTGCCATGGCGTGGTCCTGCTCTCCCTGCTAGGGCGGTGAACAGGAGCCATCAGTCATAGAGGCGGTTTTCGGCGAGCTCCATCGCCGTCTGCTTCAAGTTTACGTTGAGCGCACCCACGTGGCAGCCGATGGGCGACCCGCATGACTCTCAGGGCACGCGCAGTGAGCCGTCCTCGTTGAATTCGAAGGCGCCCCACGCGACCTCCCAGAGGTAGTCGTCCGGATCGGCGAAATAGCCGCCGTAGCCTCCCCAGAAGGTGTCGGCGGCCGGCTTGACGATCGTGGCGCCGGCGGCGGCGGCGAGCTCGAGCACTGCATCCACCTCGTGCCGTTCGCGAACGTTGTGAGCAAGCGAGATCCCGGTGAATCGAGAGCGCGGTTCCTGCCAACCTGGGCCGACGTCGCGCGCCAGGTCTTCGTACGGGTACAGCGCCAGCGTTGTCCCCGAGGTCTGAAAGAAGACGACGCCGTCAGCGGGAGTGCCCGTGGTCGGAAGCCCGAGGCCGTCCTTGTAGAAGCGATACGAACGCTCGAGGTCAGCCACCCCAAGGGTGATCAGCGAGACGCGAGGCTCCACGACGGAAGTATCGCAATCGCTCCGCAGCCACCCGCGGGTCGACGCCGGGATGCTGCTCAGGAGCCCGTGACTGTGATCTCGCCCTTCATGTTCGGGGCATGGATCGTGCAGAGGTAGTTGTACGTGCCCGCAGCAGTGAACTTCACCTCCCAGGTGGAACCCGGGTTGAGCATCGCGTCGGAGAGGCAGCCGTCGTTGTTGTCCTGGAAGGTCACGGTGTGCGCCACCGTCCCGGTGTTCTTGAACTCGACCACATCGCCAACGCTCGCTGTCGTAGACGCGGGGACAAACACGAGATCATCGGTCGCGTCGACGGTCTCGGCGACCGTTCCGAGCCCGCTCACGGCTGCCGAGCCGTTGCAGGTAGTCGCTGACGGGGTTGGGCTGGTTCCGCCACAGCCGCTCACGAGCGCGATCACAGCACAAGTCCCGATGCCGCACGCAAGCGCCCGCAGGGGGTGATTCATTCCGATGTCTCCTCGTTGCCTTGGGGCCGGCCTCATGCTCGGCGTCCCGGGGTCCTGGACGTGGTCCTCCCATCCCAGTCTCTCAGACCATCCCTCGAATCTGACTTCCCGTACGCCGCTCGTGCGGCGGATGGGCTCCAGAGCGGCTAGACGCCGTAGGTCTTGTTGTTGCTCTTCTGTGAGCCGACCAGCAACCGCCACTGAGGGGCTGTGTTGTCGCCAGGGCCGCGCGTCGCCACCAGCGTTGCCCGGTCCACCGCGAAGAACCCGTCCGGGGTCACCTCGATGTTCACCCAGTCCATCGGGCGCGGTGCAGGGCCGTAGAAGTTCGTCGAATCGATGAAATAGCGGCTGCCATGACATGGGCATGCCCAGCCGTTCGGGATTTGCTGCGCTTTCGTGCACCGGAGCCCGTCACGACGTCGGACACGTAATTCGGCGTGCATCCAAGATGCGTGCAGATGAGCAGTACAGCGTAAATGCCGGCGTCATCGAGGATGACGCTCACCCGATGGTTTGTGTCAGTGATGACATTGACCGGCGTCACAGCCTTGCCGCCCACAACGCCACCGGTCAGCTGGAGAAAGCTGAACGAAGTCTTGAATAAGGCAGGTGCGTTGCTCGACGCAACGGGGAACATGAACCTGAGCACTTCGATGCCACCGAAAAGCGATGCCCCAGCAGTTGCGAGCCCGCCCATGATCAGCAGGAACTGACGTCGAGTCGCTTCGGCGCGACCGCGCAACCTCCCTCGCGGCGACTCGTAAGGGTTTAACGCCACTGTTCGATCAGACTGCTCTGCAGCGTCTTTCGATTGCGTTACGACGCGCGGCGCTGCGGTATGCGCGAACCGTTTGCAGTACGTGATGCATGGGACGATTCAACTGGGCGTCAGTCGGCAACGTTTGATCGTTCGGGGCATCCGATTCCGATCCAACTCGGACCGGAAAGCCAACTCGATCTGCCCCACGACTCAGAAGGGCCACCTCGCATCGGCGGGGTGGCCCTTTTCGTTTCGTCGGAGCGACGCTTACGCGGCAGCGGTCACCGCGGTGGCGATCGGCTCGAGTGCGACCTCGATCGCATCCTCGACGTGGCTCGCCAGATGGAAGGTCATGGCCTCGCGCACACTCTCCGGGACGTCCTCGATGTCCTTCTCGTTGCGCTTCGGCAGGATGACCTCGCGTAGGCCCATGCGGTGCGCCGCGAGCACCTTCTGCTTGACACCGCCGATCGGGAGCACCAGCCCCTGAAGGGTGACTTCGCCGGTCATGGCGACGCTGCTCCGCATCGGCCTTCCGGTGAGGAGGCTGACCACGGCGGTCGTCATCGCGACGCCCGCGGAGGGACCGTCCTTCGGCACGGCGCCGGCCGGCACGTGGATGTGGAAGCTCTGGCGGGCGGCCTCGGGGTCGATCCCCAATTCCTCCGCGTGGGCCCGCACGTACGACAGCGCGATCTGCGCGGACTCCTTCATCACGTCACCGAGCTGACCGGTGAGCGTGAGCTTGCCGTCCCCGGGTGCGTTCGCCGCCTCGATGAAGAGGACATCGCCTCCCGTGCCGGTCACGGCGAGACCGGTGGCAACACCGGCGACCGCTGTCCGCTCGGCAACTTCGTTGTCGAACTTCGGCTTCCCGAGCAGCTCGCGAACCTGCGCCGGCGTGATCTCCAGGGGCGCGGTGAAGTCGCCACCCGCGATTCGAGTTGCGACCTTGCGGGTCATCTTCCCGAGCTCGCGCTCGAGGTTCCGGACACCCGCTTCACGGGTGTGATCGGTGATCACGGAGAGGATCGCCTCGTCGGTGACGCTGACCTCGTCGGGCCGCAATCCGGCCTGCTCGATCTGCCGGCGGAGGAGATGATCGCGTGCGATCGCGACCTTCTCGTTCTCGGTGTACCCGTCGAGCCGGATCAACTCCATGCGGTCGAGCAGCGGGGCGGGGATCGTCTCCCACACGTTCGCCGTCGGGATGAAAAGCACTTCGGACAGGTCGAGGTCGACCTCGAGGTAGTGGTCGCGGAAGGTGTTGTTCTGGGCGGGATCGAGCACTTCGAGCAACGCGGACGACGGGTCACCCCGCCAGTCACTGCCGACCTTGTCGATCTCGTCGAGCATGATCACGGGGTTCTTCGTGCCCGCTTCCTTCAGGGCGCGCACGATGCGGCCCGGGAGGGCTCCGACGTACGTGCGCCGATGCCCGCGGATGTCCGCCTCGTCGTGGATGCCGCCGAGGGAGATGCGCGCGAACTTGCGTCCGAGCGCCCGCGCCACCGACTCACCGAGCGAGGTCTTGCCGACGCCCGGGGGGCCGACCAGCGTGATGATCGCGCCGGAACCACCGCCAAGCACGGTGATGCCGCGCTCGCTGCGGAGCTTGCGAACCGCAAGGAACTCGATGATTCGCTGCTTCACGTCCTCGAGACCGGTGTGATCCTCATCGAGGATCCGCCGTGCCTCGGCGAGGTCGAGGTTGTCCTCGGACCGCACGTTCCAGGGGATCTCAAACATCCAGTCGAGGTAGGTCCGGATCCAGCCGTGTTCCGGGCTCTGCTCGCTCGTCCGCTCGAAGCGGTCCAGCTCACGCTCGACCTCCTTGCGCACGTCCTCGGGCATGCCGGCGTTCTCGAGGCGAGCCCGATAGTCGGCGGCAACGTCGTCGCCACCCTCGCCGAGTTGCTTCTTGATCGCCTCGAGCTGCTGGCGCAGCAGGAAGTCCCGCTGGGTCTTCTCCATGCCCTCGTTGACCTCGGTCCGCACCTTCTCGCGCACCGATGCGTCGGCGAGGACGTCCTTGGTCCATCCGATCAAGCGAGTGAGGCGCTGCTCTATGTCGAGCGTCTCCAGCACCTCCAGCTTCTGCTCGATGCTGAAGTCCGGCGAGTAGCCGGCGAGGTCGGCCAGGTGGCCGGGATGACGAACCGAGCGCACCGCCTCGATGGCACGGCCCGCGCCACGCAGCTCCAGGAGGTTCTCGATGAGCGCGCGGTATTCGCGTGCCAGCTCGCGAGCGGCGTCGGTCGGGTCGCCGTCCGGGAGCGGTTCGACCTGTACCCAGAGCGCGCCGCCGATGTCCGACTGCCCGCCACCGAGACGCGCACGGTGCAGGCCCTTGAGGATCGACACCTCGGCACCGGACGGTAGCTGCCCGGTCTCGACGACTTGGGCGACCGTGCCGATTCCAGAGAATCGGCCGCCCACGCGGGGGACGAGCAGAATGAGGTGGTTGCCGCTCTGCGCGGCGGTCATGGCGGCACGCTGGGTGTCGCTCTCGACCGCGACGGTGGCGGTCATCCCCGGCATGACGACCACGTCGTCGAGTTGCAGGATCGGCAGGAGTTCGGAGGTCAGTTCAGCCATTTTCAGTCTCGGTATGCCGTCCACCCCTGGGCGAACGGCGCTTGCTTCTCGGAATCTCTATACCCGCGGTCAGGATTTCTGAACCGACCGCCGGGGAGCACACATGGGCACGCGTAGTCACCGGCTGATGGGGTACAAACGAGTCATGGATGTTGAGATCTGGTCTGACGTCGTCTGTCCCTGGTGCTATATCGGCAAGCGTCGCTTCGAGGACGCGCTGGCCGGCTTCGATCACCGCGATGAGGTGAGCGTCACCTATCGAAGCTTCCAGCTCGACCCAACCGCGCCCGCGACGTCAGAGGGTGATCCGGTTGAGCGGCTCGCGGCCAAGTACGGCATGAGCCGCGCGCAGGCCGAGGCCGCACAGGCGCGGGTCACCGCCAACGCCGCAACCGTGGGACTCGACTTCCACCTGGACAAGGCGCAGTCGGGCAACACGTTCGATGCGCATCGCCTCATCCATTACGCGAACTCGGTCGGCAAGCAGGCCGCAGTCAAGGAACGGCTGATGGCGGCGTACTTCGTGGAAGGAAAGCCGATCGGCGACCGCGACGTGCTGCTCCGGCTCGCGGTGGAGGAGGGTCTCGACGAGGCCACTGTCCGCGCGGTGCTCGACAGCGATGCGTACGCCTCAGATGTGCGACACGACGAGCTCGAAGCGCGCCAATTGGGTATCAGCGGCGTTCCGTTTTTCGTTCTGGATCGCGCCTACGGAGTCTCGGGTGCCCAGGCCGCGGAAACGCTTCGGGCCGCTTTGCAGGAGGCGTGGACCGCCTCGCATCCGCTCCAGATGGTCGCCGTGGGCGACACCGATACCACTTGCTCCGACGAGAGCTGCGCGGTCTAGGCACGGTGCGCGCGCTCACCACGACCGGCAACGACGACCTCCTCCAGATCACCGAAGTTCCGGAGCCGCGGCCGGCCCCAAGTGACGCGCTGGTTCGCGTCCAGGCGACCAGTCTCAACCGTGGCGAGGTGTGGCGGGCGAAGAACTCCCAGGCCGGCGACCAGGTTGGCTGGGACGTGGTGGGCGTGGTGGAGCGTGCCGCCGAAAACGGCGCCGGGCCTCCTGCCGGCACCACTGTCGTCGGGCTCGTCAACAACGGAGCGTGGGCAGAGTTCGTCGCCGTTCCGGCGGACTACCTCGCTGCGATCCCCGAAGGGGTGACGCTCGCCCAGGCGGCATGCCTGCCCGTCGCGGGTATGACCGCATACCGAGCCCTCGCGATCGGTGGGTTTCCGGTCGGGCGCAGCGTGCTCATCACTGGCGGCTCCGGAGGTGTCGGCCACCTCGCGATCCAGATCGCCCGCGCCGCGCAGATGCATGTGACCGGGCAGATCCGTAACCCCGAGGCAAACCAGGCCGCGGCCGCCGCGTGTCATGAAGTGCTTTGCGACATCAAGGACGCCAAGGGGCCGTACGAGCACATCCTCGACGGTGTCGGGGGCGATGTGCTCACGCGCTGCCTTGATGTGGTCGCACCGCACGGAACCGTGGTGTCGTATGCGTCGACGCTGCTTGAGCCCGCCGCACTCGGCCCGCGGTGGTTCGGGGCGCACGTCGGCGCGACGGTGCGCGCCATGCTCCTGTTCGTCGAGCTGCGCTACACGCAGAGTGCCGCCGCGGACCTCAGCAGGTTGTGCGCGCTCATTGCGGCGGGTATTCTCACCCCGCATATCGATATGGAGGCCGACTGGACCCGGGGCGGAGAGCTCGCCCAGGATCTCCTGGGACGGCGCGTCACCGGCAAGGTAGTCCTGCACATCGGCTAACACTCACCGCGTCATCGCGCGTGCGCTGCTGTCACGAAACGCCATCGGGCGAATCGTTTCAAGCACCGCTCCGTGATATTCTTGGGCCGTCGCACAACATTGCGATAACGGTGATGGGTCTCACCGTCCTCAGCCATTTGGCTTGATGGGCCCTATCAGAACTGCTGATAGGAGGTTGATCGGTGAGTTGTTGCCCGTTGCATCTCGGCTTTCTCGACGCGCTCAACAACACCTATGGCATCGCCACGCTCTGGATCGCACTCGCGTTTGTCGCGAGTGTCATCTCCGTGCGGATCGGTCTGTCAGTCGCGCTTGTTGAGATTCTCATCGGCGTTCTCGGCGGGAATCTCTTCGGCATGTCGTCGAATCAGTGGATTGATTTTCTCGCCGGGTTCGGGTCGGTGCTCCTCACCTTTCTCGCGGGCGCTGAGATCGATCCGCAATCATTTCGCCGGTTCCTGAAACCGAGCCTGGTCATCGGGGGCATCGGATTCATCGCGCCGTGTGTTGCGGCGTGGGGATTCGCACTGGTGGTCCTGCACTGGCCGATGCACGGCAGTGAGATCGCCGGCATCGCGCTCTCGACCACGTCGGTCGCCGTCGTGTACGCGGTGATGCTCGAGACCGGGCTCAACAAGACCGATCTCGGCAAGTTGATCCTGTGCGCGTGTTTCGTGTGCGACCTCGGCACGGTGCTCGCGCTCGGCGCCGTGTTTGCGAACTACAACAGCATGCTCATCGCGTTCGGCATCGCCACTGCGATCGTCATGGTGTTTCTGCCTCGCTCGCTGCGGTTCGTGATCCGCCACATCGGCCATCCGATCAGCGAGCCCGAGGTGAAGTACGTGTTCCTGCTGCTCTTCGGACTGGGTGCACTCGCGACGGCGGCGAAGTCCGAGGCCGTGCTTCCGGCATACCTGCTCGGACTCGGCGCTGCCGGAATCTTCCACAAGGATCCGAAGATGGTTGGTCGCGTGCGCGGTGTCGCGTTCACGTTTCTCACGCCGTTCTTCTTCCTCCGCGCGGGCACGTTGATCGCGCTACCCGCCGTGATCGCGGGAAGCCTCACGATCATGGTGCTGTTCAGCGTCAAGGTCGCGGCCAAAGTGATCGGCGTGTTTCCGGCGACACGTCCATTCCGCATCCGAGTGCGCGAAGCCTGGTACACGACGATGATGATGTCCACAGGGCTCACCTTTGGCACCATTGCAGCGCTGTTCGGCTATACCAACGGATACATCACGCGCGCGCAGTACTCGATCCTCGTGACAGTCGTGGTGCTGACCGCGCTGGTGCCGACACTCATCGCGCAGCTCGTCTTCAAGCCCCGGGTGACGGAGCTCCTGCATGGGGCGCCCGAGCCGGAGATGGACCCGGGAGTGCTGGTGGCGTGACGGCGAGACACATGTAGCGGTACGTCGTGACCGGCCTGAACCCGTAGCGCTCGTACAGGCGGAGTGCCGGGGTGTTGTCCGGATCGACTTCGAGCCCCACCTCGACAACACCCTCTGCGCGCAACTGGTCAATGACCGGCGCGAGCATTCGCGTTCCCAGGTGTTGACCTCGGCGACTCTCGTCGATGACGAATCCATAAATCATCGAGCGCTGCGCCGATCCGGTCAGGCGGAGCGTGCCCACGACTTCGCCACCGTCGATACCGACGAGCCGGCGCTCGTCCGGGTAGTCGTCGAAATCCTCGCCGATGATCGCGACCACGGTGTCGCGGTCCGCGTCGGTCGCAGGACGTATCTGCAGTGGTGTCTCAGCCGCCACCGGTGATGGACCGGTGAGCGGAAGGATCATGCGGCGTTCTGCCGAGTCGAGGGTTGCGCCCAGACGCTGCATCCACTCGATCGCCGTCGGTCCGGCGTCCTCGCAGATCACGAGGATGCTCTGGCGCCCGAGGCTCGCCGCCGCGCCTCGGACGGCGCCGAGCAGGGCAGTGCCGATGCCCTGACGCCGCCACGCGGGGTGCACCATCCCGCACGCCTCGGCCTCATCGCCGTGCGTGACGCCGGAGTACCCGATGACCTCGTCGCCGCCCATCGCCAGAAAGTGAATCGGACGGTCGAGCGGCTCGCTCTCATCGAGCTCGATCTTCAGGTCAAGGGGCTCGGCCGCCTGGCACGCCCGCCGCAGCCCTTCGATGCGCGTTCGATCGCCGGCGTCGAGTCGGGCGCGTCCGCGGACGGTCCAGGCGGTCATGGGGCGAGAGATTGCCACGGCGCCGGTACCGGGCGCTGTCGATTTGGCGCTTCGCCGTTCGTCGTCATGATTGGGACGACGTATTCAGACGCCAAGGAGCCATCCGTGAAATACATGCTGCTGTTCATCAAGAACGAGGAGAACGTCCTCGACGAGGCGAGTGTGCGCGCGCACTACGCGGCGATTGACGAATGGTTCTCAGAGATCGGCGGCGCCGGCAAGCTCATCGGCGGTGAGGAGTTGCAGGCGTCGAACACCGCAACCACGATCCGCTTTCAGGAAGGCAAGCCGCTTGTCACCGACGGCCCCTTCATGGAAAGCAAGGAGAACGTGGCCGGGTTCGTGACGATCGATGTGGACGACCTCGACGAGGCGATCGCGATCGCCAAGAAGTGGCCGCCGAAAGACCAGGCCGTCGAGATTCGCCCGGTGGTGAACCACGACGACATGCCGCATCACCCGGTCGCCTGAGCTGCGCGGGACTTGGAGTGCGCTGGTGAACGGAACGACCGCGGAGGCGATGAACGAGGTCTTCCGCGCGGAAGTCGGCCTCATCTGCGGCTCGCTGGTCCGGATCACCGGCGACTTCGACCTTGCCGAGGACCTCGTGCAGGACGCGGTGGTCGCTGCGTTGCAGCGCTGGCCACTTGATGGTGTCCCGGATCGTCCGGCCGCATGGTTGCTCCAGACCGCGCGCAGGCGCGCCATCGACCGGTTGCGACGCGACGCGACCTATCGCAGCAAGCTGCAACTGCTGACGGACGGCTGGGCTCCTGACGTGCGCTCCGATCCGGACGATCGTCTCCGCCTCATCTTCATCTGCTGCCATCCGGCGCTCGCCCGCGACGCGCAGGTGGCGCTGACGCTCCGTGCCGTGATGGGCATGACCACCAGCCAGATCGCGCATGCGTTTCTCGTCTCCGAGGCGACGATGGCGCAGCGGATCGTCCGCGCGAAACGAAAGATCGTCGGCGCGCGCATTCCGTATCGAGTCCCGGAGCCCGAGGAGCTCCCTGACCGTCTCGCCGAGGTGCTCGCCTCGCTGTACATCGTCTTCAACGAGGGCTACCTCGGCAGCGGACCGGACGTCGCGACGAGCCGCGACCTCTGCGCCGACGCGCTCTGGCTCTGCGAATTGCTGGCGCGCATGCTGCCCGAGGAGTCCGAGGTCCTGGCGCTTCTCGCACTGATGCGGCTGCACGAATCGCGGCGCGCGACACGGTTCGACGCGGACGGGAGGCTCGTGCTGCTCAAGGACCAGGACCGCTCGCGCTGGGACCACGCGGCAATCGCCGAGGCAGGCGGACTTCTCGAGCAGGCACGCCGTCTCGGCCGCCCGGGCTCGTACTGGCTCCAGGCGGCGATCGCCGCCTGTCACGCGGAAGCACCGACTTTTGAGGAAACCGACTGGCCGCAGATCCTCGCGCTGTACGGCGCGCTGACGCGACTCAACCCCGGACCGGTCGTCCGGCTCAACCGGGCGATCGCACTGGAGCACGTCGCCGGACCGGTGCCGGCCATGGAAGAGCTCGACGCGCTTCGGGCAGAGCTCGACGGCTACCACCTCTACTGGGCAACACGCGCGGAACTGCTCCGTCGCTTCGGCAGGCTTGATGAGGCGGCCGACGCGGATCGCCGCGCGATCGAACTCACCGAGAACCCATCGGAGCGCGCGCTCCTCGAGGCGCGTCTCGAACCACCTGGCATCCGCGCGATCAGCGCGAACAACAACTGACCAACCAAGGAGGCACGACATGGCGAAATATCTGCTCGTCTACCACGGCGATGGCGGCATGCCCGAAGGCGAGGAAGCTCAGGCAGCGGCAATGGCGGCATGGGGAACCTGGTTCCAGAACCTCGGGCCGGCGCTCGCGGACGGCGGCAACCCCGTCGGCCAGGCGAGGACCATCGCAAGCGATGGGTCGGTTTCTGACGGAGGTGGCGCAAACGCCGCGACCGGCTACAGCCTGATCACAGCAGACAGCCTTGACGCAGCGGTCGCGCTCGCCAAGGGATGCCCGGTCCTCGGCGGCGGTTCGAGTGTCGAGGTTGCGGAAACCTTCGACGTCATGTAGCCAGGTCGGACCGGCCATCCCGGTCCGGCCACGTGCACCGGCAGGGGACGCCCGCGGCCGCGCGCTCGAGGCGCGGCCCGCGGGGAACCCCTCGCTCATGCACTTGAAACCCGGAACTGGCGACAATAGGGTGAGCATGAGCGAGGAGGAGGTCCCCGCCGGACCGCCGGCGTGGCCAGGGGAAGCGGGTTGGACGTCCGCGCCCCCGCCGGCGCCCGGATGGTGGCCGCAGACGTTCTACACCTACGAGCCGCCGCCTCCGCCGAGACGCACGTCCCGCCTGCTCATGGTGGGTGTGGCCGTCGTGATCTTTGTCTTCGCCGCGAGCGCGGCCGCAACTGCGGTGATCGCCACCCGAGGTCTCGGCGGCTCGGGGAGCACGGCCGGCGTGCAGGCGGCGGTGGTTGACATCGACACGTCGCTCAGTGACGGCGCCGCCGCCGCAGGCACGGGCATCGTGCTCACGGCATCCGGCGAGGTGCTCACCAACTACCACGTGGTCGACGGTCAGCAGGGGATCAGCATCCGGGTCACATCGACCGGCCAGACGTACCCCGCCACCGAGATCGGCGGCGATCCCATCCACGACGTGGCGCTCCTGCAGATCGAAGGAGCGAGCGGCCTGGCAACGGCGCCGATCGGCAATTCCTCGGACGTGCAGATTGGCGACAGCGTCACGGCGCTCGGCAACGCGGAAGGGCGGGGCGGATCGCCGGCGGTGGCCACCGGCCAGGTGACCGCGCTCGGGCAGACCATCACCGCATCCGACGAGACCGGCAATAGCACGGAGACGCTGAGCGGGATGATCCAGACCAACGCGCCGATCCAGCCGGGCGATTCGGGCGGCCCGCTCATCAACAGCAATGGCCAGGTGGTCGGCATGGACACTGCCGCGAGCGGTGGCCGCCATGGACCGCAACCGGGAGCGGTCGAGTCGTTCGCAATCCCCATCAATACCGCGCTCAATTACGCCCACCAGCTCCTGACGCATCCCGCCGCACCGCCGAGCGGCGCGTTCCTGGGCGTCTGTGCACAGGACGACATCGCGCAGGCCGGCGCTCTCGTGGCCGTCGGCTGCGGAGCCGCCACGGGCGTCGTCAGCGGGAGCCCCGCTGCCGCAGCAGGGCTCGCAGCCGGGGACGTGATCATCGAGCTCGGCGGCAATGCGGTCACGTCGCAGGCTTCGCTCGGACTCCTGCTGCAAGGCGATCACGGCGGGCAGTCGGTGTCGCTCGTCTGGCTCGATCCCCACGGTGGCCGGCACCAGGCCACGGTCGTTCTGGCGGCCGGTCCGCAGCAATAGACTCGCGCACTGTGAGTGCAGTGCGCGGTCGCGTCCAGTACGTGATTCTGTGGGGTGGGCTCCTGCTCGCCTGGTTCGCGCTGGGCTTCTGGGCAGGGCTCGGCTTCGCGGTGACGGCGTCGCTCCTGCTCGTGGCTTTTCTCGCCCCATTCGCGCTGATAGCGGGCCACCGGTTCGTGAATCGCTGGTACGTCATCGGAGAGATCGTGGGGCTGGTCGCGGCAATCGTGATCTCGGCAGTGACCGGCTTCGCGGATGCTGCGGAGATCGCCTTCGCGGTTCTGGTGGGCGGAGACACGCTGATCTGCAGTGTGTTGGTGCTGACCCGAGCGCGGGGCGCATTCCGCAATGTGGTGCGCAACATCCTGGTGATCCTCGCTACTCTCGGGGTCGCAACCGGCGCTTCCGCGGTCGTGTCGGCCGTCGCGCCGGTGCCGTCGTGCGGCGTCGCGTCTGTTGGCGCAGGTGGGGCGACCTCGGAGGGCTCCTCGCTGGCCGCGCAGTGCTGGGTCACCGACGCACAGACCTGCCAGCCAAGCACGCTCACGGTCCATGACACCGGTGTCGATGAGCTCGCCACACATCGCTATCGCGTCTTCGCGAACAGCGACTCGAGCTGCTACTTCACGGACTCCGTGACCTACGGACCGCCATCAGATCCGACCCGCAACAGCGCGTCGTACACCTGTCCGGCGCTCACCGATCTGGTCGGGGCACCGGGCGAGCAGGAGATCAAGTTGACCCAGTGCTCCAGCGCCGTGGTGGCTGGTGCGGCGGAGCCGATCGTCCCGCTCAACGCGTACCAGCCCCTCCCGTCGGGCTGAGTGCCGGCAAGCGGACAATTCCCTCCGTGGAGCGAGCGCTGACCGACATCCTCATGGAGTACGAGCTGGCCGCGCGCGCGGCGCTGGCGCCGGCGGCCTTCGATTACATCGCGGCGGGAGCCGGCGACGAGCTGAGCCTTGAGGAGTCCCGAGCAGCGTGGCGGCGGTACCGGCTGCGTCCGCACATCTTGCGTGCACCTGGCACCCCGGACCTGTCGACGGAGGTTCTGGGGACACCACTTGCGATGCCGCTCGTCGTCGCGCCTACGGCGTACCACCAGGTTGCGCACGCGGAAGGCGAGGTCGAGACTGCGCGGGGGGTCAGCGCTGCCGGTGGACTCATGATCGTGACGACCCGGGCGACGCGTGCCTTCGAGGAGATCGTCGCCGAGCTCACGGGGCCGTGGTGGTACCAGGTCTACGTGGTGCGAGAGCACCGGATCACCGACGGCCTCGTGCGCCGCGCGGCAGGCCTCGGGGCGAAAGCGTTGGTGCTCACGGTTGATCTTCCGTATGTCGGCTTCAAGCGCCGCGGTCACGCCGCTCCCGTCAGCCTGGAGCAGCACCTCGTGAACGCCGGGAGGTATATCCCGGCCGGCGCGACAGTCGAGGACATCGTGGCCGGCATGGACCAGGACGTGGCCATCACGTTCGACACGATCACCTGGCTCCGTGAGATCAGCGGGCTGCCGGTGATCGTCAAGGGAGTGCTCCGGGGTGACGACGCCGCAGCGTGCCTCGACGCCGGCGCGGCCGGTGTCGTCGTCTCCACCCACGGCGGTCGCCAGCTGGATCGCGCCATCGCGTCGGCCGTCGCGCTTCCGGAGATCGTCGCCGCTGTTGGAGGGCGTGCGCCCGTGCTGGTGGACGGCGGCATCGTGAGCGGCACTGACGTGTTCGTGGCGCTGGCCCTCGGCGCCACCGCAGTGCTCGTCGGACGCCCGATTCTCTGGGGCCTCGCCGCTGCCGGAGCGTCAGGCGTACAGCGAGTACTCCAGGGCTACCATGAGGAGCTCGACCACGCCATGGGCCTCGCGGGGGTTGCCGCGATCGCTGATTTCAGCCCCGATCTCGTGGTCTGATTTTCGACCGGAAACGTTGCGAATTTCGTAACCCGCACGCCTGACTCCGCACCCCGGACCGACCCGTACGATATCCGCGACCACATGCCGCCGAGCCGTAGCGAAGGAGCCGCCATAGACACGAGCGAGACCGGACCGTCGACATCGAGCAGAGCTCGCGGGCGTCGTGGTGCAGCGACTCCCGCGGCGTCTGAACAGGCCAACATCGTCATCCTCGGACCGCGCGACACGCTGGTCGGCACACTGACTGTCGAAGGCGACGTGCGCATCGAGGGCACAGTCGACGGCGAAGTGACCGCCACCGGCGAGGTGACTGTGCATGTCGGTGGCACAGCGCGTGCGCGGATTTCCGCGCGCGACATCGTCGTGTTGGGTGCTGTTGAGGGCACGGTCGTCGGAGAACTGGTCACGCTCGGCGACACGGCGTCGTTCGCCGGCGAAGTGCTCGCCGGACGTTTGCGCGTCGACGAGGGTGCCGTCATCAACGCGACGATCGCGATGACGGCCGCAGGCGAGGCGCCCGTGGCACACAACGAGGAGCACGACGACGAGACGCCCGCCGGCGAGAACGGGTCAGCGATCGACGGCGACGGGGACCACGAAGCCTACGGCGCCGAGAACGCAGGCTCCGAGTTCGACGCGTACAGCGAAGAGCGCACTGAGGAGACCTCCGGCGTCTCCTCGGGTGCGGACTCAGAAGAGGGCTGAGCCGGGGACGGATCGCGAAGCCGCCCGGTAGCGAGGGTGAATGCGCCGTGAAACGCGTAGTCACCTTCGCCCAGGCGGTGCATGGTGCGATCCAGCTCCTCTTCGAAGGTGGCGCGCGCCCCCGGGCTCAGCAGTCCGATCATTGCGTGTGGCCACGGGCCTGACCACTCCATCATCTCGGTCCACTCGTGCACGTCGGCGGCGCGGACGCCGACGAGCAACTGGGTGCCGCGGACATCAGTGAAACCGGCCATCTCGAGCATGTCGCTGAGCACCCAGGGCTCGCCGAACAGCGCGTGATGCGCCGGCGTGCGCGGGCGCCGGATGGCGAGGCGCTCGAGCCGCTCGAAGAAGACCTCCTGGGCCGCTGTCGACAGGCTCCGGCAGCGGCAGGTGATTGCGACTCGGCCCCCCGGGCGGAGGACTCGCCGGATCTCGGCGAACGCCTGCCACGGATCCTCGAAGTACGCGAGCGACTGCCCCAGGACTGCGACGTCGAACATGTCGTCGTTGAAGCTGAGGCGCTGCGCGTCCATCACCGTGAACTGGATGCCATGCGCGCTCCCGAGCTGGTGGCGCGCGTTCGTGATCATGTCCGGGGACAGATCGATGCCCATATGCTCGAGCGTCGAGTGCTCGATGCCGAGGGCGCGGCTGACGAGTCCGGTGCCGCACCCGATGTCGATCACCCTCTCGCCCGGCTGCAGGTCGACGAAGGCCGCGAGGCGCTCGGCGGCGCGGATGTTTGCACCACCCGCCCAGGAGTCGTAGTGATCGGCGGCTTCTCGATAGAAGTCCAGCTGGAGTCGCCGAAACGTGTCCGTCGCGACATTCACCGTCACTGATTCGTGCGCGAATTCGGCCGGCGCTGGCGGCGTGGGATCAGTACGATATGCGCCGAGCAGCGGACGAGAACGAGAGGTCACATCCATGGAGAACGTCACCGAGATCGAAGAACTTGCGGTTCCACGGGGAGGTCACCGTAATGGCGCGACAAGCGCTAAAGGTGTGACCCTCGGGCCGCGCGACGTCCTGAGCGGGTCGCTGACGGTCGAGGGCGATCTCCACATCGAGGGGACGGCCGAAGGCGACGTCACTGCGTCGGGAGACGTTGACGTTGAGGCCTCCGCCACGGTGAAGGCGCAGGTGAGCGGACGGAACGTGTCGGTTCGCGGGAGTGTCACAGGCAATGTGGTCGCCAAGGGCCGATTGACGGTGGCCGGCAGCGGCGCCGTGCTTGGCGATGTCCGCGCCTCGCGGCTCCGCGTGGACGATGGCGGCACGGTGAACGGCAGCATCACCATGGGTGCGACCGAGTCGGAGTAAAGGATTCGGCCTGATCGCATCAACGGATTATCCGCTGTTCGTAGGGCCGACCTTCAGGCGCGCTGCTGCAGACCTTCGAGCAGGCGCGTGGTTGCGGCTGTCACCTCTTGCACGGCTGAATCAAAGGCCATCTGATTCGCTTTTGACGGCGCCCGGTAGCCGCTGATCTTGCGCACGAACTGCAGTGCCGCCGCATGGGCGTCGTCGTCATCGGCGGGAGGTTCAGCACCCCGAAGGGTCTTGATGCTTCTGCACATGGTTCGAGAATAACGCGCCGCGAACGTAACGCGACGCCGTACTCCCTCCATCACAACTCTGGAGGTTCTCACCATGCGACGCATCATTTTCACCCTGGCAGCCGCGACGGTTCTGGCCGCGTGCGGTGCCGCCGCCGGATCGGGCACGACATCGGCGCCGGCCACCAGCGGGCCCGCTGCTACCGGCACGACCGTGGCGACCGGCACGACATCCCTCGGCACAGTGCTGACGAACGCGCAGGGCTTCACCCTGTACTACTTCCTGCCGGAGCAGAACTCGACGATCGGCGCCTGCACCGGCGGCTGCCTCAGCGCATGGCCGCCGTTGGTCGCAACCGGCACGCCAACTGGATCGTCAGCGGTCACCGGCGCGCTTGCAACCGTCTCGGTCATGGTGAATGGCGCTGCCGAAACCGAGGTCACGTACAACGGATGGCCGTTGCACACGTTCGCGAGCGACACTGCAGCCGGTCAGGTGAACGGCCAGGGTGTTGACGGCAAGTGGTTCGCCATCACGCCCACCACAGCATCGACGGCCACCGGCGCGACCTCCTCGAGCTCGACGCCGACGCCTGCTCAGGCGACCCCGACTCCCAGCACGGCAGGAGGTTATGGATACTGACGCTCACAAAATGTGAACGTCTTTCAGTACATCTCCGAGAACTGGGACCTGATCGGACCGCAGATCCTCACGCACCTCGAGATCGTGGGCGAGTGCATCGCCATCACGAGCGTGATCGGACTGGGGCTCGGCATCGTTGCCGCGCGGTCCGAACCCTTGTCCACGCTCATCCTTGCGGTCACCAGCACGATCCTGACGGTGCCGAGCTTCGCCCTCTTCGGGCTCCTCTCCATCTGGCTCGGGCTGGAGGCCCCGCCCGTCATCGTGGGGCTTGTCCTCTACGGACTGCTCCCGGTGACACGGAACACCCGCGCCGGCATCAAGACGGTTGATCCCGCCGTGGTGGAGGCGGCGCGGGGCATGGGGATGAACCCGCGACAGATCCTCCTCAAGGTTGAGTTGCCGCTTGCAGTGCCCGTCATCCTCGGGGGTATCCGCCAAGCGACCGTCATGATCGTCGCGATCGCCACGGTCGGCGCGACCATGGGCGTCGACGACCTCGGCCAGACGATCCTCTCGGCGATCGGCCGGAGCACCGGCACGCTGGACGCGGTGCTCGCAGGGATCATCCCAGTCGCGGTGATCGGCATCGTCGCCGACCTGATCCTCGCGGGCATCCAACGATGGCTCTCACGCGGCCGCGTCTCGGTGGCGGCGACGTGATCACGTTCGATCGCGTCGTCAAGCGGTACGGCACGTCGGTTGCGGTGGACCATCTCTCGCTGGAGATCAAGTCCGGTGAGATCGTCATCCTGGTCGGCCCGTCCGGGTGCGGCAAGACGACGTCGCTGAAGATGATCAACCGGCTCATCGAGCCGACGGAAGGCACGATCAGCATCGACGACCGCGACACCCGAACGTACGACGTGAACGACCTTCGCAGGTCGATCGGGTACGTGATCCAGCAGGTGGGGCTCTTTCCCCACCAGACCGTCGCGGAGAACATCGCCACAGTGCCGCGGCTGCTGGGATGGACCAAGCAGCGCACCCAGGCTCGCGTGGAGGAGCTCCTCGACCTGATCGCGCTGCCTGCTGCTGACTATGCGCGCCGGCTGCCGTCGGAGCTGAGTGGGGGAGAGCGTCAACGCGTCGGTGTCGCTCGTGCGCTCGGGGCGGACCCGAACATCCTGCTGATGGACGAGCCGTTCGGGGCCATCGATCCGATCGCCCGGGATCGTCTCCAGAACGAACTGCTCCGCCTCCAGAGCGTGGTGCGCAAGACGATCGTGTTTGTGACCCACGACATCGACGAAGCGGTCAAACTTGGCGACCGCGTCGCGCTGTTCTCACGAGGCGGCGTGCTGGAACAGTTCACGACCCCCGAGGAACTGCTCGCGCACCCACAGTCCGACTTCGTCACCGGCTTCCTGGGTGAGGGACCGCTGGTGCGCCGCCTCGCGCTCATCCGCATCAGCGAAGTGCAGTTGACTGCGGTGAACGGCGCGACACCCGGCGGCTCCGTGGACGCCGGCGGGACGCTCCGCGACGCACTCGACGCAGTGCTCCGCTCATCCGACGGGCGCGTCAGCGTCGTGAGCGACGGCAAGCCAATCGGGATCGTGGACGCCGATGTGATCCGAGCGGCGTCCATGAGGGCGCGCTAGATGCCACATCTGCCCAAGTGGATGCGCCACATGCGTCCGTTCGCCGTGCCGATCTGGGTGGCGATCGGGATTGTCGTGTCGATCGGCGTCTACGCGACGCTTGACGGCAGCAGGTTCGACTCGGAGATCATCAACGAGCCGAATCTCATGGCCGAGACGATCCAGCATGTCTTCATCTCAGGGGTCTCATTCGCCTTCGTCGCGGCGATCGGCGTGCCACTCGGCGTGCTCATTGCGCAGGCGGGACGGGGCGTGCAGATTCCTGTGTTCCTCCTTGCCAATCTCGGCCAGGCCATCCCGGGAATCGGACTGCTCGTGCTGCTCTTCGCCGTCCTCGGCCTCGGCGCAACTCCGACGATCATCGCGTTGGTGATCTACGGACTGCTGCCCGTTCTTCGCAACACCGTTGCGGGCATCCAGGGCGTGGATCCATCTGCTGTGGATGCGGCGCGTGGTATGGGAATGACGCGTTGGCAGGCTTTGGTGCGAGTGCAGTTGCCCCTTGCGTCGCCGCTTGTTTTCGCGGGACTCAGGACATCTCTGGTATTAATCATCGGAACGGCTACACTCGGAAACTTCATTGGAGGTGGCGGCCTGGGCGACGTGATCGCAGCAGGCATCAACACAAGCGACCGAATGGTTTTCGTGGGGGCCGTGATGGTGGCATCGCTCGCGTTGCTGGCAGACTGGGGACTGTCCATGATTGAGCGCGTTGCCGTACCAAAACAGGTTGCCCGCTGAGACACATCACTTCTTAAGTTCGTATCGATCAACCGGCAACAACATGCGGAGGCACACATCCATGAGACGCAACAAGCTACTCGCGGTCATCGCACTCGCGATACCCGGGACCCTTGCTGCATGCGGGGGTGGTAATTCCCCCGGCGGCAGTTCCACCACTTCGGGGACGACAGCCGCATGTCCAACCGGAACCAAGACCAGCGGCAACGGAGCGCAACTCTCCATCGGCAGCAAGGACTTTGCCGAAGAGCAGTTGATGGCGCAGATGACGGCAGACGTGCTCAACGCGCACGGCTTCAAGATCACGGACACGTTCAGTGCTGCAGACAAGCAAATCGGTGATGCGCTGACTGCCGGCACGATTGACATGTACTGGCAGTACACGGGAACCGAGCTCGAAGAGTACCTGGGCCTCAGCGGCTTCCCGACTGCACTCAGTGCGGCGTTCACCTACGTGCAGCAGAAGGACGTGGCAAACGGCATCTGCTGGGTGGCGCCAACGCAGTTCGACGACACCAACGGCATCGCCATCATGTCCAGTCAGAGTTCGACGTACGGCACGTCGCTCGCCGACTTCGGCACGTACCTGACCACGCATCCGAGCACCAAGGTGTGCATCCAGTCGGAGTTCCTCACCCGAGCTGACGGTCTCCCCGGGCTGGTATCCACCTACGGGTGGCCGGCTGCGTCGAGCTTCCACTACATCCAGATCGAGAGCACTGCGGAGAAGGCGATCGCGAGCGGCGCTTGTGATGCAGGCGAGGTGTACACCACGGACTCCGCCATCGAGGCGAACAACGAGGTGGCGCTGACCGACCCAAAGAACCTGTTCCCACCGGACAACGCGGGGCTTGAAGTTCGCCAGAGCGTGCTCCAGAAGTACCCGTCGATCGGCGCATGGATGGCACCGGTTGCGGCCAAGCTCACCACGTCCGTGATGCTGCAGCTCAATGCGATGGTCGAGATTCAGAACCAGACCGTCCAGAGCGTCGCGCAGACGTGGCTCCAGCAGAACGGGTTCCTCACGAGTTGATTCTCGGGTAGCCTTGCCGCAGTGATGCGACGACTGCTACCGATTTCGACAGCCGCCGTTTTGCTCGCATTGATCGGCGCGGGGGGCGCCGTGACGGTGCGCGCGATGGGTCGCGCAGCGTCGTTTCACGACGCTGCCGCGACCCTCGAGCGGTCGTGGACTCGGGACGTCACTGAGGGCGTGTCCGAGGCGAGCGTGACGCCGCTGCGTCGCGATCTCGACGGGTCGAAGTACATGCACGCGTCATCCTGGTCGCCGCTGTGGTGGCTCGACGACGGCAGCGCATTCATCACGACCATGCATCGCGACACCACGAAGGTGTGGACGTCGGCCATGGCGGTGTCACGCGCGCGCGCCGAAGGCGCGATGACCGCCTGGAGCGAGATGGAGTTGCAATTCGGCTCATATGTTCCCGCTGCGAACGCAAAGGCAGCAGCCGGGTGGGCGGCGCAGTTGGATGCTGCCACGACTCCGGCGGCGCTCGACGCGCTGGCGACGACCTGGACCGCTGCCGTGGCGGTGGCGAGCAAAGCCGCGACGGTTGACGAGGTCACGACCGCAACCGGCGGGTACGGCGGCGTCGCGGCGCTGGTGGCCGCGGCGGAGCAGCGGGTTTCAGTCGCACGTGGCGATAACCTCGATACGGGTGCAGTGCCGTCGCTGATCGCGACGCTCACTGCCGGGGGCAGCGACTCCGTTGCCACGCTCACCGCCATCAAAGCGCTCGAGGCTGATCTCGGCCCGCTGAATGCGCTGATCAGCCTCGACGGACGCGTCGTGGGCGAGCTGCACACGCTCGATTCGCGCGTCGTGCTCGCCACAGCGCACAACGCCGCGGGTGCCGCAGGGTTTGCCGGTCAGTACAGCTCGCTGTCTGCGCAGATCCACAACGCCGGCACCGCCCCGCGGCTCAACGCCGCGGCGTCGCAGATCGTCAGCGTCGAGGTCGCGGTGAACGCCGCGCTCACTGCGGTGGGTTGTGGTCACGACGTGCCCAACGGCAAGGTGATCGACATCGACGTGACGACCCAGTCGGCGGTGTTCTTCGACGATACGTGTGTTGCGGGGGAGTCGCTGGTCACCACAGGCCGCCCCGGACTTCGAACGCCCACGGGGACGTTCCACATCTACAGGAAGGTCTCGCCGATCACGCTCATCTCGCCCTGGCCGACGTCATCGCCGTGGTACTACTCGCCCGAGAACGCGGAGTACGCGATGGAGTTCCTGGGCGGCGGGTTTTTCATCCACGACGCGCCGTGGGAGCCGGCCACGGACTTCGGTCCGGGCAGCGAGAACGGCGTCGACGCGAGCCACGGCTGCGTGCACATGCCCACTCCGACCATGGCCTGGCTTTACGCGTGGAGCCCGATCGGCACCACCGTCATCATCCACGACTGAGCGACGCTGCTCAACTGGCGCACGCCTCGGTGGAGACCGCCGTGGTGCGGTGCTCGCCGGCCTGAAGATCCGGCAGTACCTGGGGAATCGTGAGCGCGTAGCCCACGTTTGCCTGCGAGGTGCTTGCGGCGAAGACGACGCCGATTATCTGCCCGCTGTCATTCACGATCGGGCCTCCCGAGTTGCCGGGGATCACCCGCGCGGAAAGGACCTCGATCTCGCGGGTCACGAGCATGTCGCCATAGATGTTGTAGCCGCGCGCTGACTCGGTGCCACTGACTGCCGCGGCCACGACCTGCTCGGCGCCGCCGCCGGGATAGCCGATGACGGCGCCAGCGGTGCCCCGCGCCGGATTGCTGTTGACCAGAACCAGCGGGCGAAGGTCGAGCCCCGGCGAGTACAGGATGGCGAGGTCGGTGTTGGGGTCGAACAGCACCACTCGCGCAGTGTTGCGCCCGCCGTTGGGCAGGTCGATCTCGACGCTGCCAGAGCCCGCCACCACGTGGGCATTGGTCACGAAGTATCCGGGCGCGAGCGGCCAGGACGACCCGGCCTCAGCGCCGCCGCCACAGCCGGACGCGATCACCTTGACGGTGACACTGGTCGCCTCGCGGATGCCGGCGGTATCCACGAGCGGCGGGATCGCCACGGGGGCCTGCGGGATATCGAGGATGGTGGAGAAGGGGTTCGGGAAATTGCCCGGGAGGAACAGGTTGCCGATGGTGGCGAGGAACCCGGGCGGCCGTGGCATGAAGCGGTCGAGCGAACGCTCAATGGTGGAGTTGGTGATCTGGTTGTCCAGGCCGATCCACGGGCTCTGCGAGAACATGAGCCCGAGGTACCAGGTGGTGGCAAGTGCTGCGACCAGCCCGAGCGCAGCCCCGACCGCCGAATCCGCCTTGCCCAGGAGCATCGAGTGCTGCGTCCGCTGCCGGATCCGAAAGCCGATCGCCGCGCCGATGCCTTCGACGAGCAGGGCCGTCGCGATGAAGATGCCGATCGCGAACAGGCGCTGGGTGTCGCGATCCTGGGTGATCGCTTTGGCGATCAGGGGGGCGATCACCGCGCCGAGGAAGAGCCCGGCAATGAGCCCCGCGATCGCGAACGCCACGCCGCTCAGGCCTCGGCGCAGACCCGAGAAGGCAACCACGATCAGGAACACGATGATGACGACGTCGAGGATGTCCATTGGGGGAAGAGTCTGCTGGCGCGGGACGTTTTGGGGTCGTCTTGCTACGTCTGAAGCGTCTGGACCATGCGTCCAATCTGCTTGACGTGGGCGCGCTCGTGGCGAGCGAGGCGTTCGGCGTAGTACAGGGCTGTGCACTCGCGCGTCGGAGCCCCCCCGCTGACGAGCGCGACGCGTGACCAGCCTTTGCGGGGCAGCGGTCCCAGCACTGCCATGAGATCGGCCCGTTGCTTCGTGAACGCGCGCAGCGACGCCGCGAATGGCAACTCTGCGTAGTCGGTCTGTTCAATCCAGCTGCGAGGGTTCACCGCTACCCACTCGGGCTTGTCTTCTCTGATGATCCGCACGATGTTGTTGCCCCATACATCGGCACACGCACGAAGGTGTGCGAGCACCTCGTTTGTGGACCATTCGCCGGGGGCTGACGCCTTCCGCAACTCCGCCGGCGCAACGTCGGCGGTGAACGCCGCGATGCGCCGCGGTGTTTCCGGAAGCTGGATAAGGATCTGCTCAAGCGTGAGTGCTTTCGTTGCCACGTTCTGTCTATTGGTGGTACGGGTTATCGATGTACGACTCGCCGGGATTGACAGCGGTGACCGCAAGTGGCGCTGGAGTCACATCCACCGGGCAGATCTCGGTTGCAAAATTGACAGTCATCGAGGTTGCATCGGGCGCCGGCAGCGACACGACGAAGTGCGTGGCCGCGGAACAGTTTGGGCCCGTTCCGGTCATCCATGTCACGCCGAAATACGCAAACTCGCCGGGGACTTCCGGCGTGCGGTAGATGCCTGGATCGGGGATCGGTACCTGGCCGAAGGATCCGTGCTCGTAGGTCACGCTGATTGCATGGTCCGCTGCGTCGAACGGAGCGACATCGGCATAACCGGTAATGGAGCAGAGGCTGTTCGAAATGTTGTCGACCACCATGTAGATCGCTTCCTGTCCACCTTCAGACCATGGCGCTTCGGTGTCTGCGGTGACGCTCAACTGCGACGACGTGCAGGCAACGATTGGTGGGTACGGTGTGGCGCTCGCCGACGGCGTCGGTGTGGGAGCCTGGGTCGGTGTGGTCGTCGCCAGATCCGTCGGGGCGAGAGTCAGCGACGGGGAAGCCGTCGCCGCGGGCTGCAGGGTCGAGGGGGTGGGTGTCGTTGCCGGGGCAGTTGCACCGCAGGCCGAGACTAGGACCATTGCTCCGCCGATGAGCAGCGGGTATCCCAGTCTGCGATTGCAATTCACCGGTCTCACACCTGTGGAACGTGAATGGCAGCGCGAAGTTCCGCAATGCGCCGGCGCGTGACCGCGGTGCTTGCCGATGAGCACGTTGCTCACAATGTTCGTGTCAACGCAGCCTCACGCGGCACAACGCCACGTGCCCGAAATCACGGGATGGTCCGCGATTTGTTGCGTGGCCTGCTGGTCGATCAAGTCCGTTCTGATCGTCGTCGACCCGTCATTTGCAACGTGGAGTGTCCCGGTCTGCGTCAGGAATATCGCTTGCGATTCCCCGCCGTACTTTTGCCCGAGCGTGACCACGGGCAGCGGCCTCCCCGCCAACGGGGTGATCGTCAGGGTGCCCACAGCGCGAGATCCTGCAGGAGCTCCCGTGCCGGTGGCCAAAAAGTACGCGCCGGGAGCTAGCTTGCCGACGTGCACCACATCGAACTCGGCGGTGCCGATCTCGTCGCCCGAAGCGTCAACAACGGTCCCCGAAAGGACAGTGGCATTGAGGGCGCCGTCAGTGTCCGTCCTACAGGCAGTGAAGCTCCCGGATAGAGGCCCAGTCAGAGCAACCTGGATCAGGGTTTTGCTGAGAGTCGGTGTTGCAGAAGTGACCGACTGTGGAGAACCGCACGCTGAGAATCCGACGCCAGCAAGCACTGTTACCGCGAGAACGAAGATCGATGACTTCACCGCACGCCTGGACACGTACGCACTTTGGCGCCGGAGCACGTTCCGTGGACAAACGCGGCGGCAACAGGTTTGGTTCGAGTCCGGGCCGACCATGACTTCCGGCCCAACTCTTATCCGAAGCCTCAGAATGGGCCTCGACGACAGCGAATCGACCAGCACGAAGCAGGCGAGGTTATGGGACGCCCTTTTCGGTGGCAGGTGCGGTAGCTGA
>JBEKKP010000038.1:0-23643 GCA_050010655.1 Candidatus Dormibacteria bacterium | reverse complement strand
CTCGAGGCGGCGGTGTCGCTCGGCATCTCGCCGATCGTGAAGTTCGGCACTGCTGAGCAACGGGAACGCTGGCTCGGTCCGCTGTTGGCGGGCGATCGCCTCTGGGCGTTCGGTCTCACCGAGCCGGACGCAGGATCGGACGCGGCTGGGACGCTGACGAAGGCAGTGCGCGACGGTGACGACTGGGTCATCAACGGCCGCAAGGCGTTCATCACCAATGCCGGTACCGATATCAGCGCCGGAGTGACCATCACCGCCGTCACCGGACGGCACAACGGGCACAAGCAGATCACCACCTTCGCGGTGGAGCAGGGCACGCCCGGCTACACGCAGGCGCCGAAGTACCGCAAGCTCGGCTGGCACGCCTCGGACACTCGCGAATTGATGTTCGACGACTGCAGGGTGCCGTCAAGCAACCTCGTCGGCGAGATCGGTGGGGGTTTGAACCAGTTCCTGCAGATACTCGAGGGTGGCCGCGTGGCGATCGCCGCGCTTTCCGTCGGTGTGGCGCAAGCCTGCCTCGATGCATCGCTCGCGTATTCCTCCGCTCGGCGCCAGTTCGGCGTTCCGATCGCGACCTTCCAGGCGACGCAGTTCAAGCTGGCCGACATGGGCACGCAGATCGAGCTCGCCCGGCTCATGACCTGGCGTGCTGCCGCCGCGATTGATTCGGGAAAGAGCGCGGCACCCTATGCATCGATGGCAAAGCTGCACGCCTCAGAGGTCGCCACGGCCTGCGCGAACCAGGCGGTCCAGATCCACGGCGGCATGGGATTCATGGAGGAGTCGCCGGTGGCGCGCATGTACCGCGACGTCAAGGTGAACGAGATCGGCGAGGGGACGAGTGAGGTGCAGCGCATCCTGATCGCGAGGCATCTGCTGCGTCCGTTCGAGGTGTTGGAGGGTGACGGTGGCAACTGAAGTCGTCATCGTCGCCGCGGCGCGCACACCCTTTGGCAAGCTGGGCGGCGGCCTCGCATCGGTGCCTGCGGTCGACCTCGGCGCGCGGGTCATCCGCGAAGTCATCGAGCGGACCCACACCGATCCCGCCGCCGTCGACCAATTGATCATGGGGATGGTGCTTGCGGCAGGCCAGGGTCAGGTGCCGTCCCGTCAGGCGGGACTGCGCGCCGGGCTGTCCGCGACCGTCTCGTCGTTCACCGTTAACAAGGTGTGCGCGAGTGCGCTGAAAGCAGTGAACCTCGGTGCACTCCTTATCCGCGCCGGTGAGGCGGAAGTCGTCGTCGCCGGCGGCATGGAGTCGATGTCGCGGTCGCCGTATCTGCTCGAGGATCAACGTTTCGGGAGCCGTTTCGGCGACCGCGTCGCGGTCGACAGCATGATGCGCGACGGATTGTGCTGCCCTGTCGACGGCGTGCTCATGGGCGTGCACGGCAGCGATGTGGCGTCTGAGCTGGGTGTCCGGCGCGAGGAGCAGGATGCCTGGGCGTTCCGCTCGCAGATGCGCTACCAGGAGGCACTCGCGGCAGGATGGTTCGCGGACGAGATCGTACCGGTGGGCGTCAACGGCTCCACGATCAGCGGCGACGAGCAACCACGCGCGGACACGACGCTCGAGAAGCTCGCAACGTTGCGCGGCGCTTTCGGTGACGGCACCACGATCACCGCAGGCAACGCGCCCGGGATGAACGACGGTGCCACTGCGATCATGCTCATGAGCGCTGAGCGCGCGCGCGCCGAACGTTTGACGCCCCTCGGCACCTGGCTGACATACGGAGAATCCGCTGCGGAGCATCCGTATCTCGCGACCGTGCCGGCGCTCGCCGTTGAGGCCGCGCTCGCGAAGTCGCACGGTCTGGATGCCGGGAAGCTCGAGCTGGTGGAGATCAACGAGGCCTTCGCTGCGGTCGCCATCACGAGCACCCGCATGCTCGAGGTGGACCCGGACCGCGTCAACGTCAATGGCGGAGCGATTGCCGTGGGGCATCCGATCGGCGCCAGCGGCGCGCGGATCCTGATGACGCTGCTGTATGAGCTCCGTCGCCGCGGCGGCGGGTACGGTGCCGCCGGGATCTGCAGCGGGATCGCGCAGGGCGAGGCAACGCTCGTCCGTGTCGACTGAGATCGACCGCTCCATTCTCGCGGGTCGCATCCGTGCGTTCGTGGACGACGTCATATCGCCAGTTGCCCCGGCAATGGCTCGCGGTGATGGTCCTTCGCCGAAGCGGATCGTGGAGGCTGCGGGCGAAGCCGGTCTCGCAGGCATTCTGACACCGGAGGGATTCGGCGGCGCCGGCGGCAGTCACGCGGACTTCATCCAGTTCATCGAGGCGGTGGCGCACATGGACGCGAGCTGCGCCGTGATCCTCGACGTGCATCTTTCCGTGGGCACCGAGCCGCTCCTGGTTTTTGGCAATGATGACCAGAAGTCACGGTATCTTCCGCTCCTCGCTCGCGGCGAATGGCTCGGAGCGTTCGCGCTCACCGAGGCTGCCGGCGGGAGTGATGCGGTGGCGTTGCGCACACGCGCCGTGCGTGACGGCGACACCTACGTCCTCGACGGGGCAAAAGCCTTTATCACCGGAGCGGGCGACGCCGATCTCTACATCGTCATGGCGCGAACCGGCGAGGGATCGCGCGGCGTGAGCGCGTTTCTTGTTGAAGCGGCGTGGCCGGGTGTCAGTGCCGGCACCCCGCTCGCCAAGATGGGACTGCACGGTTCCTGGACGGGGGAGCTGATCCTCGACGGCGTTCGAGTTCCTGCAAGCAACCGTCTCGGCGATGAGGGGGTCGGCTTCACCGTTGCCATGTCGGCGCTCGACAGCGGCCGGGTCGGCATCTCCGCACAGGCCGTCGGCATCGCACAGGGGGCGCTCGACGCGGCGATCGCGGCGTCACGCCGGCAGCGCGACCTGGGAATCGACACCGACACGACGACACTGGCCGATATGGAGGTGCGCACGGCTGCATCCCGCCAGCTCACGCGACACGCCGCTGCGCTCGTCGACGCGGGCGAGCGGGTGACGCTTGACGCGGCCATCGCGAAGCTCTACTCGACTGACACGTGCGTCGCCGTGTCGCTATCCGCCGTCGATATGTGCGCCCCCGAGTCCGGTGCCGACGATCATCCCGCAGCGGTGCGCTTTCGCGACGCGAAAGCGTGTCAGATCTATGAGGGAACCAATCAGATTCAGCGCGTGGTCATCGCCCGACACCTGCTCCACGACTGACACCTGTGGGCGCGCTCACGTGCAGCCCGGGACGGATTGGTAGCATCAGCCGCATGGACATCCGTCTGAACGACGAGCAGACCATGATTCGCGACACCGTTCGTGACCTCGCGCGCGACCGAATCGCGCCGCGGGCCGCGGAGATCGACCGCACCGGGGAATTCCCGTGGGACATGGTCGATCTCTTTCGCAAGCAGGACCTCTTTGCCCTGCCGTTCCCGCCCGAGTACGGCGGCCTGTCCGGCAGTGCGCTCACGCTCAACGTGGCAATCGAGGAGATCGCCAAGGTGTGCGCGACGAGTGCGTTGCTCCTCACGGTCCAGGCACTCGGCGGCTATCCGTTGATGATCGCCGGGAGCGAGGAGCAGAAAGCGCGCCTGCTGCCCGACTTGGCAAGCGGCGCGAAACTGAGCGCATACGCGCTGAGCGAGCCCGGCGCCGGCAGCGATCCCGCGGGAATGGAAACGCGTGCCGAGCGTCACGGCGACGAGTACGTCATCACCGGCAGCAAGATCTGGATCACGGCGGGTGGCGTCGCCGACACGATCACCGTCTTCGCCAAGACCGACCCCAACGAACGGTCAAAGGGCGTGAGCGCCTTCGTGCTCGAGGACGCGCAACACCTCAAGGGTTTCACCGCGAGAACGATCCACGGCAAGCTCGGCATCCGCGGGAGCAACACGGCGGAACTGCAGTTCGATGAGGTCGTCATCCCCGCCGCGAACCGCATTGGCGACGAGGGTGACGGCTTTCGGATCGCGATGAAGGTGCTCGATCGCTCACGGCCGGGCGTCGCCGCCCAGGCGCTGGGGATCGCTCAGGGAGCACTCGATTACGCCGTCGGATACGCGAAGGAGCGCAAACAGTTCGGCAAAGCGATCGCCGAATTCCAGGGAATCCAGTTCATGGTCGCGGACATGGAAGCCCAGACCGCCGCCGCCCGCGCGATGGTGTACTGGGCTTCGCAGCTCATCGACGACAAGAGCCCCGAGGTCGGCCACTTCGCGGCGATCGCGAAGCTGCTCGCAGCGGACACCGCGATGAAGGTGACCACTGACGCCGTGCAGATCCTCGGCGGCTACGGATATGTGAATGAGTACCCGGTCGAGCGCATGATGCGCGACGCGAAGATCACCCAGATCTACGAGGGGACGAGCCAGATCCAGCGTGTGGTGATCGCCAGGGACCTGCTTCGCGACTGACGGCTAGGTCGAAGCGAATCCAGAACCCGGAGTCAAGCACTACATCGTCAGGACTACCTTGCCCCGCGCCTGCCGCTGACCGAGGAGATTGAGCGCGGCCGGCGCCTCCTCGAGGGGAAAGGTCGCACCGACGATGGGGGCCACTGTTCCGGCCTCGATCATGCCGGTCAGCGCGTTCTGTGTCTCGATGAACAGGCCCGGTTCGACGGCGAGGAAGGCACCCCACGCCGCGCCGACAACATCGATGTTGCGGAGGAGGACTCGGTTCACCTGAACACTGGGGATCCGGCCTTCGGTGAAGCCCACCACGATGAGCCGGCCCTCCGGGGCAAGGCAGCGAACGCTTTGGTCGAACCGCTCCCCACCCACCGGATCAAGGATCGCGTCCACGCCGAGGCCGTCGTTCTGCGCACGGAGCGCGGCGACCCAGTCTCCCTCGGCGTCGAGGACCCGGTGCGCGCCGGCCCGCTCGGCGATGTGCATCTTGTCGGGTCCTGCGGCGATGGCTATGACCTCCGCCCCAAGTCCACGAGCCACCTGCACCGCTGCGGTGCCAACCCCTCCGGCCGCGCCATGGATCGCGACGCGTTCGCCGCGGCGGATCCGTCCCCTGCGGGCAAGGGCGAAATGCGCGGTGTGGTAGTTCATGACGAAGCCCGCTGCGGCTTCCATGCTGAGACCGTCGGGGATCCGCAGCGTCAGCGCCGGCTCAGCCAGGGCGACGTCGGCAAAGCCGCCGAGCATGGTGAACGCCATGACACGCTCGCCGGCCCTGAAGCCCGATCCTTCAGGCGCGGAGCGGACGCGGCCCGCGACCTCCACACCGGGGACGAAGGGCAGCGGCGGCTTCATCTGATACTCGCCGCGGGTCAGGAGCAGATCGGGAAAGCTGACGCCGGCCGCCTCGACCTCGATGACGACGCGCGCCGAGTCCTCGGGCTCGTCAACCTCGACCAGATGAAGGCCCGATGGCCCTTCGAGACCCTGAACCTGCTGCGCGCGCACCTCACTCCTCCATCCCGGTTATGGCCGCAGATCATGCCACTGTCGGCTCCGGACCAGCGGACCGTGGGGTAGGCTTGTCACTCCCGGCGGGTAACTTGCAGCTGATTGTCAGCGTTCCCCAGACAGGAAGCCCACCGTGGCGCGCCGGCCCCGCATCAGGTTCGCGGCGGTCAGACACCCGATCGGAAAGTCGAGAGCACCACCTCAACCATGGCAACACTCAGCAAATCAACTGTCCGCCGACGCCGCCGCTCGCGATACAACGTCATCCCGGGCTGGGTCACGCGAAAGCGGGCCGTGGTCTCGGTGATCGTCATGTTCGCGCTCGTGCTCGGCGCCGGTGTTGTCTACGGAGTGCGTCTCTCGTTTGCTCTCGCCAAGACCTTCCACACCAACCCGATCAGCGCCGTGGTTGGAGCGCTGGGAGGGGGAGGTGGCTCGGCGATCGACCAGGAGCGCGAGCGATACCAGCGGATCAACATCGTGCTCTTCGGCTACGGCGGCGATGGCCATGACGGCGCATTTCTCAGCGATTCGATCATGGTCATCTCGATCCTCCCCGTCCAGGGTCATGAGCCCCAGATTGCAGAAATCTCGATCCCGCGCGACTGGTACGTGACGATCCCGCTGCGCAACGGCAAGTCGACGCAGCAGCGCATCAACTTCGCCTACGCGGCCGGGATGCTCGGCGAGGGACCCCAGCCCGCAAGCGCGGTCGATGCGGGCGCGGCTGTCGCCGATCCGCTGCTCGCGCACCTGCTCGGTGTCGGGATCGATTATTTCGTCGGGGTCGACTTCGATGCCTTCAAGCAGGCTGTCGACGCGGTGGGCGGCATCACGATTGATGTGCCGGCAGGATTCACGGACAACCAGTATCCGGCCGGCGAATGCGACGAGGGCAACTGCGCGTACGAGACTGTGCGTTTCAAAGCCGGCGTACAGCACATGAATGGAGCGACGGCGCTCATCTACGCACGGTCACGCCACGGCAATAACGGCCAGGGATCGGACTTCGCGCGCAGCAGGCGCCAGCAGCAGATCATCGTGGCGCTCAAGGATCAGATCGAGAGCGTTGGCGGATTCGGCAAGCTGCCGGACGTCCTCAACGCGCTCGGTGACAACGTGCTCACCAATCTCACAATCGGCGACGCGGAATCACTCTACGGGCTTGTCAACGATGTCAACCCGGCCACCATTGAGCACATCAGCATCGACGACACCAACTTCCTGTACGACTGCGGTTATCCGACGCACTGCGGCAGCTACTACCTGTACGCGAACGATCAGAGCTTCAAGTCCCTCTCCCATTACGTCGAGAATATTTTCCCGTCGGTCGCAGCACTTGACGATGCGGCGCACATCACGTTTGTCAACGGCAGCGGCCGCAACAACGACGCCAGCACACGCTGGGCGTCGTTGATGAACATGGTCGGCTTCTCGACATCAGTCGGGCTCAAAGCGCCACAACGGGTAACCACCGAAGTGATCGACAACAGCGGCGGGACCGATACTGCCGCCGCGCAGTGGCTGGCGACCTTCTTCGGTGTCAGCGTCACGACCGAGCCGCCACCAACCGCGGCAGCCACAACGGCGCCGGCCACTCCAGCGGCCGCCGCGCCGGGCGGTGTCACCGTCATACTCGGCAGCGCCGAAGAGCAAGCGTTCGTCGGTGACCCCGGAGTCGGTGACTAGCTCCGCAGAAAGGTAGGCAAGAGTGGGACAGAGGATTGCCGTCCTGACGGGCGGCGGTGACGCACCAGGCCTCAACGCCGCGATCCGTGCCATCGGCCGGCGCGCGCTCATGGCCGGTGACACATTATTTGGCGTCCGCAACGGATGGGCCGGGCTGATCGGTGAGGGAGACGTGATCCCCCTCGAGCGTTCGAGGCTCTCCGGCATTCTGCCGCTCGGCGGCACGATGCTCGGCAGTTCGCGTGTCAACCCGATGAAGCTCGACCGGGGCGTCGACCAGGTGTTGCACAACCTCGAGAAGTTCAATCTCGATGCGCTGGTGGCGATCGGCGGGGACGACACACTCAGTGTCGCCGCGCGACTCGCCGAGGCGCGCGCGCGCGTCGTCGGTGTGCCGAAGACCATGGACAACGACCTCAGCGTCACCGACTACTGCATCGGATTCGACAGCGCGGTGAGCGTCGTCACCGAGGCGCTCGACCGCCTCCACACCACAGCCGCGTCGCATCACCGCGTCATGGTCTGCGAGGTGATGGGCCGCGACACCGGTTGGGTCGCGGTGATGGGGGGCCTTGCCGGCGGCGCCGACATGATCATCATTCCCGAGTTCAGCGTCACGCTCGACGACGTGGTGGCGCGTCTCGAGGTCCGCCGCCAGGGCGGGAGCGACTTCAGCATCATCGTTGTCGCAGAGGGCGTCGAGATGGACGGGCTGCAGTCGAAAGATGAGGCGGAAGGTGCGCGCGACGCCTTCGGGCACGTGCAGCTCTCGCGTCGCGGTGTCGGCGAGAGTCTCGGTCAGATCATCGAGGAACGAACCGGCCATGAGACGCGCGCAACGGTGCTCGGACATGTGCAGCGTGGCGGGTCGCCGACTGCGTATGACCGCATCTGGGCAACCCGCGTCGGAGCAAAGGCGTACGACCTCGTTGTCGAGGGACTCTTCGGGATGATGCCTGTTGTCGTCAACGGGACCGTCGACGTGGCGAGCATCGCCGACGTCGTTGCCGAGCAGCGTCGAGTGCCGCGCGAGTTGTACGAGCTCGCGCAGGTCTTCTACTAGCGGGTCATCACCGGCACGGTGCTCAGCGGCGACCAGCTCGGCGGCGAGGTGGCGTCGAAGTCCAGGTTTGTCGTGACCTGCAGCGGCGAAGCCGGTGCGGCGCCGAGCGCTCCCGCGATCCACCAGAGCTCGAAATGCCCCGTGGCGTCAGCGGTGTTGTAGTAGACGAGTCCACTGCCGTCCGGCGCCCATTCCGGGTCTGCGCACAGACAGTTGTTGACGAGCGTCACCGGCGGCCCCAACTTGCCCGCGGTCAACGTCGCGACCTCGAGGCGCGTGCTCTGCCCTCCCGTACCAGACATGCAGATCATCGCGATCTTCGTGCCGTCAGGCGACGGTGCCGGCTGACCGCAATCCTCCGCCGGTGTGGTGAGGAGGTTGGGCTTACCCTGCGGTTTGGTCTGGATGGCGATCTGGGAGTACGCATTCCCACTGCCGATTGCGAATTTCGAGTAGATGACCGCGCCGTTCGCCATCGGCGAGGGATCGACATCGCCACCGGTGAACGGGTTGGAATCGCTCATCTGCGTCGCGGCGAGCTTGCCTCCGAGCGTTCCCGACCACACCGAGAAATCGACTGCGTACGTCGCGGAGTCCTTCGGCTGGTCATAGCTGAAGAGGATCGTGTTCGTGTTCGGGACCATGTGCGGATAGAACATCCAGTGGTTGAGAAAGATCTCATTGGTACGTGTCCATGCGTTGTTGCTGAGCTGCTGGAGGATCTGGCCCTGTCCGTTGAGCAGGTAGAGGTCGGAGTACTCGGCCGCGCGAAGCACGGCAACGATGTCCTGCGAATTCGGCACGTACGCGGGTTGCATCCACAGTCCTTTCGACGTCGAAAGATGGAGGTCCGTGAAGAACCCGTCGCTGAGCCGGTAGATGTCGCCGTTCTGCGCCAGGTAGAGCGTCCCGGGCAGCACGATCTTGGGACGCGTCGCTGTTGGAATGAAGACACTCGACTCAGTCGGGATCGTGTGTTTCTTCGACGCGATGAAACGGTTGACGCCGAACCCGAACCCGGCCATGAGCGCGAGGACCAGGATGACCGTGAATGCCCGTCTCATCGTTGTCCCCCGTCAGACCGCGGGGAAGTACTGATGCGTCTCTGGGAGGATGAGATTCCAGTTCGGTAGCAGCACGTCCTCGTTGTCGAGCACTCCGGTCGACGTGTACGGGGACGCGAGAATCACCTGTTTCACGTTCTGCAACTGGATATTGCTGGCGATCGGCAGCAGCGACGCGATCTCGCTGATGGTCATGTCGGTCGAGAAGTCGTTGCCCATCGCGGTCGCGATGTCGGGAAGGTTCGCGATACCGAGCAACTTCGCCTTGGCGCGCAACGCGAGCAGGACCTGCTGCTGGCGTTGGGACCGCCCGAAGTCGCTCCGCAGGTCGCCGTGCCGCGAGCGCACGTACATGAGTGCCTCCATGCCGTCCATGTGTTGCGGGCCGGGCAGCACCGCCACCCGCTCGTACGCGTACGGGTTCTTGCCGGACAGGTCGGCGGGATAGAAGTCGTCCATGACCGGGTTGGTCGCCACCACGTCGATGCCACCCACCTGGTTGATCAGGTTCACGAGGCCAAGCAGACCGATCCACGCGTAATGGTCGATGTGGATGTCGAAATCCGCCTCGACAGTCGCCACCGCGGCACTGGCACCACCGTGCTCGTACGCGGCGTCGATCTTCGCGCTCCCACCCGTGGACAGCGGCACCCACATGTCACGCGGGATCGACTCCATCACGACTTGCTTCGTCGTCGGGTTGACTCGCGCCAGGATCATCGATTGGGTGAGGACCGTGCCGCCGAACTTGGCGTCGTTGTCCGAGCCCAGCAGGAGGACAGTGAAGGGCGCGCCGGGTGGCGGTGGCACGGACTGCGCCGTCGCAGTGGCGGATGGTGACGCGCCCAGGGACGCGATGGCCGAGGCAGTCGCCGTGGGCAGGTTTCGATCGATCGCATGCCCGGTGTCCTGAAACGCGGTGACGATCGCCGGCATGAAGTACGCCAAGGCGCCGATCGCGCCGGACAGCACAAAGCCGAACGCAATCAGGAACCCGAGAACGATGCGGGTACGCCGAACGCGATGGCGCCGCACCGAGGCGCGTTGTCGTCTCACCTGTGGCTTTATAACGAACTCGGCTGACGACAGGGTTACGGTGGGCGGGTTCCAACCGAGCCGCCGGTAGACTGCGAGCGATGCCCGACGGAGCGCTTGCCGAACGCCTGATGGCCGGTGACACACGCGCCCTGGCACGCGCGATCCGCATGGTCGAGGATCGCGACCCGGGCATCGCCGACCTCCTCCGCCAGATCCGCGGGCGTGCCGGTCTCGCGCGGGTGGTCGGCGTCACCGGGCCTCCCGGGAGTGGCAAGAGCACCCTGTGTGACCAGGTGATCGAACGGTGGAGGGCGGCCGGCCATCAGGTGGGAGTCATCGCGGTGGATCCCTCGAGCCCGTTCACCGGTGGCGCGATTCTCGGGGACCGAGTGCGAATGGTCCGCCACACGCTCGATCCGGGCGTCTTCATCCGGAGCATGGCCGCGAGGGGGCATCTCGGCGGACTCGCGGCAGCGGCGCGTGAGGCGATCCGCCTCCTCGATGCCGCGGGGCGTGACCGATGCCTGCTCGAGACCGTGGGTGTGGGCCAGTCCGAGTTGGAGGTCATGGAAACCGCCGACACGACCATCGTGGTCACGACGCCATCCACCGGGGACGCCGTTCAGATCATCAAGGCCGGCATTCTCGAGATTGCCGACATCTTCGTGGTGAACAAGGCCGATCTCCCCGGGGCGTCGAAGGTGGTCCGCGACCTGAAGGAGCTGGTCCGCCACGGTGCGCTCCGCACCGCTTGGGCACCGCCGGTCCTGACGACCATCGCCGAGACCGGCGAGGGCGTCGACGAACTGGTAGCCGCCATCGAGCAGCACGGGGATGCGATCAGCGCTTCCGGGGAACTCGAACGCCGCCGCATCGCGCGCCTTCGGGCCGAGGTCGAGGCAATCGTGGTCGAACGCTCCGCCGAGAGGGCGCGTCGCGCGCTCCATGAGGGCACAATGAGTCGAGAGCTCGAAGGCGATCTGAGCCGGGTGGACCCGTACGCCCTGGCCGAACGCATCCTCAACGGGCACAGCAGGGAATCAACCGAGTAATGACCCAGACGATCGACCGGGCGGCCGTGCCCCCCGGCCGCCCCGACAAGCCGCGGCAGCGGTCGGCGCCGCCAATCCCGCCCGACACCCTCGGCGGCCTGCCGCTTGCGACCTGGTACGGACCGGACACCTCCCCGATCGACGTGGAGCGCGACCTGGGCGAACCGGGATCCTTCCCGTACACGCGCGGCGTCCACCGGACCATGTACCGGGACAAGGTCTGGACGATGCGGCAGTTCGCGGGCTTTGGGAGTGCGCGCGACACCAACGAGCGCTACCGCTTCCTGCTCGACCAGGGTCAGATGGGCCTCTCGGTCGCGTTCGACATGCCGACACTCATGGGCCACGACTCGGATTCACCGCACTCGCTCGGCGAGGTGGGCCGCTGCGGGGTCGCCGTCGACTCCGTGGAGGACATGCTCACGCTCTTCAGCGGTATCGACATCGGCGCCGTGACGACGTCCATGACCATCAACTCACCCGCGCCAATTCTCTTCGCGATGTATCTCGCGGCAGCGGATGAGCAGCACATTCCCTATACCAAGCTGGGCGGCACCCTGCAGAACGACATCCTCAAGGAGTACATCGCCCAGAAGGAGTTCATCTTCCCGATCCGGCAATCGATGCGACTCGTCACCGATGTCGTCGAGTTCTGCACTCGCAACGTCCCGAGCTGGAATCCGATCTCCATCAGCGGCTATCACATCCGCGAGGCCGGCAGCACCGCCGCGCAGGAGCTTGCCTTCACGCTCGCCGACGGATTCGCATACGTCGAGGCCGGGATCGAACGCGGCCTTGATGTGGACGAGTTCGCGCCGCGGCTTTCGTTCTTCTTCAATGCGCACATCGATTTCTTCGAGGAGATCGCGAAATACCGCGCGGCCCGCCGCATCTGGGCGCGCCACATGCGCGAGCACTACGGCGCGAAAGACGAGCGCTCGCTCAAGCTTCGCTTCCACACGCAGACGGCCGGCTGCTCGCTCACTGCGCAGCAGATCGAGAACAACGTCGCGCGGACCGCGTTCGAAGCGCTGGCCGCAGTCCTCGGCGGCACCAACTCGCTGCACACCAACTCGATGGACGAGGTGCTTGCGCTTCCCACCGAGAAAGCCGCGCAGATCGCGCTGCGCACGCAGCAGATCCTCGCCTACGAGACGGGCGTGCCCTCGGTGGTCGACCCGCTTGCCGGATCGTGGTTCATCGAGGATCTCACCGACCGCATGGAGCAGGCGGCCGAGGATTACTTTGCCGCGATCGCCGAGCGGGGTGGCATGCTCGACGCGGTGGCCGAGGGGTTCCCGCAGCGCGAGATCGCCGACGCGGCGTTCCGCTATCAGAGCCAGCTCGAGACCGGAGAAAGAGTCATTGTTGGCGTCAACGTATTCGAGCAGAGCGTCGACTCGGTGCAACCGCCGACATTGGTGATCGACCCCGACGTCGAGGTCGAACAGGCTGCACGTCTCAAGCAGTTGCGCGAGCGGCGCGACAACACGAGTGTCGCCACGCGACTCGACGCGCTCCAGGAGGTTGCTCGCGGCACCGACAACCTGATGCCGGCCATCATCGACTGCGTGCGCGCCCGCGCCACCGAGGGCGAAATCGTCGAAGCGTTGCGCACCGTGTTCGGCACCTACCGCGAAACGCCCGTCTTTTGACCCTTTCTTAACCCCTCCATAAGAGGGAGGTGGCTAGGCTCAAGCGATATCGTGGGAGCCAAGCACATCCTGGTGGTCGAGGACGAGGAGGTCATCCGAGAGACCCTCCGCTTCAACCTCGTTCGCGAGGGATACCAGGTCAGCCAGGCGGCGAACGGCATCGAGGCGCTCGAGAAGGCGCGAGATCTTCGCCCCGACCTGATCATTCTCGACCTGATGCTGCCGGAGCTTGGCGGCCTCGAGGTCTGTCGCATCCTCCGCCAGGAGACGACGACGCCGGTGCTTGTGTTGAGTGCCCGCGACAGCGAGCTGGACAAAATCGTCGGCCTTCGCGTCGGCGCGGACGACTACATGACCAAGCCGTTCTCGCTCGCCGAACTCACCGCCCGCGTGATGGCGTTGCTTCGCCGGGCGCAACCACCGGTCGAGGAACGGGGCGTCATCGAGGTCGAGGAGTTTGGCGACTTTCGCTTCGACCGCGGGGCGCGGTCCGTGCGCATCGGCGACGAGGCGCTGCGTCTCTCCCCGAAAGAGTTCGATCTTCTCTCCTTCCTGCTCGCCAACCCGGGCCGTGTGCACTCGCGCGAACAGCTGATCCGGCGCGTGTGGGGACCCAAGTTCTTCGGAGAGCGCAAGACCGTGGACGTGCACGTGCGCTGGCTCCGCGAGAAATTCGAACCGTTCGAAGCGCTGCCCTTCCGGATCACGACGGTCTACGGCGTCGGATACCGGCTCGATCGCATTCAAACGCAGCGCGAACCCGCGATATCGGACGTCGCGCTCGCCGGCCGCCAGTGACGGTCGAGGAGTAACCCCTGCCTATACTTGCCGCTCCCGCCCGAGTCCGGACCAGGGAGATGGTCGCCGTAGAATCGCCGCTCGCCGTCATCGACATCGGGTCCAACTCGGCCCGAATCGCAGTGCTGCGGCTCGATGATTCCGGTCAACTCGACATCATCGCCGACGCTCGGACGTCCCTCCAGCTCGCGCGTCGAATCGACTCGCGCGGCCGGATCGAGGCAAGCGCCGTCACCGAGGCCGTCGCCGCGGTGCGCGATTTCAGAGCCGTCGCAGCGGCGGCGGGTGCGCAGCGCACTGTTGCCGTGGCGACCGCGGCGATGCGGACGGCCACCAACCGCGACAGCGTGCTCGCAAGGCTCGAGGCCGACACCGGACTGGCGATCAAAGTCATCGACGGCGAGGAGGAGGCGCGATACGCGTTTCTGGGCGCGGTTCACGGGCTCCCGATCGACACGGGCTACCTCGTCGACGTCGGCGGCGGGAGCTTTGAGCTCGCATATTTCGAACGCCGCCGAGCCCTTCGCTGGTGGACGTTCGAACTGGGGGCCCTGGTCACGACCGACCAGTTCCTTGGCAGCGATCCCCCGCGGGCTTCAGAGATTGCCGACCTCCGCAACCACGTGATCCAGACGCTGCACGACGCCGGGGTGCCCCCTCTTCCTGAGGACGGCGGCATGGTCGGCACCGGGGGCACGGTGCGGAACCTCGCCAAGATTCACATGCGCTCGGTGGTCCATCCCATCGCCCGTGTGGACGGATATGTCCTGCAGCGGCGCGAAGTTCGCGACGTCACGTCGCGACTCAGCACGAGGAACCGCGCTGGTTTGCGAACGGTGCCGGGGCTCTCCACCGACCGCGCGGACTCGATCGTCGGCGGTGCGCTCGTGGTGATGGCGGCCATGGACGCCCTCGGCGCGAAGAGCCTGATGGTCTCCGGGCACGGACTCCGCGAAGGCATCGCCCTCGCGGAGCTGAATCTCCCACTGCCCGAAGTGCACGCCGTCCGGCGCGGCTCGGTGACCGCGCTCGCCTCGCGGTTCTCCACCTGGGACGCGCGGAGGGCCAATCGGCGCATCGAGATGACCCGCGCCATCCTCGGCGTCTCCGATCCCACCATGCCTGCCGAGATGCGCGAGGTGCTCGACCACGCCACGACATTGCTCGACGTCGGCCAGAGCATCAACTACTACGACCGCTGGAGCCACGCCGCCGGCGTCACCGCCTCGGCCGACCTTCAGGGCTTCACGCATCGCGAGGTCGCGCTCATCGCAACCACGCTTGCACGGCTCGGCAAGGCGCGCAGCAACCTGCCGCGATACGCGCGGCTCTGCACGCGGGACGACATCAAGCGCATCGACCGGCTCGCCGTGATCCTTGAACTCGCGGACGAGCTCGAGCGGCGTGTCAACGGAGGAGGCCCGCCGACCTTCCGCTTCGACGAGCGTCGCAACCGGGTTGTCGTCTCGACCGGTCTTCCTTATACCTGGGAGCCGGAGGACCTCTCCCGCCGGTTCCGGACCCGCCTGGGGCGGACGCTCAGCCTGCGTCCAGCAGAGACTGCTGGTGAACGAGCGAAGACCGGGGAAGCTCTAAACGGTCGATTGACTGGTAGAGGTCCTCGACGAGGGTGATCAGGATCGGGGGCGCGTCGCAGGCGAACATCAGCGCCTCGATCGTGGCGACCTGCCGGCGCAACCCGTCAACCGGGTCTCCCCGGTTCCAGGGCGCCGATGCGATGGGCTGCACGACTTCGAGTATGCGATGACCCCTGGGCGCAAAGCGATTGTGAAATCGCTATGGTGCGGGGCGCATGTGATGGTGGCCTCGGGGGACACTAGAGTCCACTGAAGATGAGCGAGCCATTGCTGCACCCCAGCCACCTGTCCCTCAGCGACGAGCTGACCCATCTGCGACGCATCGTCGCCGACATGGGCGAGCTCGTCGACGCCGCCATCACGCAGGCGACGAGCGGCCTCGCCGAACGCGATGTGAGCCTCTGCGCGCGGGTCATCGCAGACGACGCGCTGGTGAACGACCGCCAGCGCGAGCTGCGCGAGCTGTCGTTCTCGCTGATCGTCCGCCAGAGTCCGGAGGCGCGCGAGCTGCGCGAGATCATCGGGCTGCTCAACATGTCGTCCGAGCTGGAGCGCATGGGCGACCACTGCGTCAGCATCGCGAAGCTCGCCCGCAACCTCGCCGATCTTCCGGCGCTGGAGACGTACGTCGACGTCCCGAAGATGGCCGCGTACTGCAGCGACCAGGTTCGCGGGATTCTCGCAGCGATGGTCTCGCGGGATGTCATTCAGGCTCGGCGCATCGCGGCAGGGGACGACCGCGTGGACCGTATCTACCACCGGCTGTTCGACGATCTCATCCAGATGATGACCGAGGACAACACGACGGTCTTCAGGGCCACCAACCTCGTGTTCATCGCGCACCACCTCGAGCGCATTGCCGATCGGGTGACCAACATCGCCGAGGACCTCGTCTTCCTCGACTCCGGCGCGATCGAGGAGCTCGGCTGATGGCGATCTCCGAGCCCGCCGAGGTGCCCGAAGACGCATCGCCTCGCCACCCGGCCAGGAGCCGGGAGCACGCGGCACCGCTCGGCGACCGGCATCGATACATCAATCGGCACCTCAGCTGGCTCGATTTCGACACGCGCGTCCTCGAGCTCGCCGAGGACGCGTCGCGCGTGCTCCTCGAGCGCGCGAAGTTCCTCGCCATCTCGAGCAGCAACCTCGACGAGTTCTTCCAGGTTCGCGTCGGCGGCCTGATCGAACAGCGCAGAGCCGGTGTGGCCGCGCTGAGCCCGGACGGCATGACGGTGGAGGAGCAGCTGTCCGAGATCCAGCGTCGCGCGATCGACCTCACGGCGCGTCAGATGCGCGCGTTCCAGGCCATCGTCAAGGGCCTTGGCGAAGTCGGCCTTCGGTTCTCCAACTACGGATCGCTCGACCGCGGGGATCGCCAGCACGTCGACGGCGTGTTCGAGGAGCGCATCTTCCCGGTGCTCACCCCGCTGGCGGTCGACCCGGCGCACCCCTTTCCCTATATCAGCGATCTCTCGCTGAACCTGGCCGTGGTCGTTGGCGCGCCTCGGGGCAGTGAGCAGCGGATCGCGCGAGTCAAGGTTCCACCGCTCCTGCCGCGATTCGTCGTGATGCCGGACGGCGAGCGCTTCGTTCCCGTGGAGCAGGTGATCGCGGCCCACCTCGATCGGCTCTTCCCAGGTATGCGGGTGGTTGGGCAGTACCCGTTCCGGGTCACGCGCAACGCAGACCCTGCTCTCGAGGAAGAGGAAGCCGAGGATCTTCGGACCGCGGTCCAGGAATACCTTCGTCGTCGGCGGCGCTCGCCGCAGGTTGTGCGTCTCGAGATCGACGACAGCATGACCGAGGAGGTCAAAGAGCTCCTGATGCGCGAGCTCGAGCTCTCCGGCGAGGACGTCTATACAGTGGCCGGCCCGCTCGACCTGAGTGGCCTCTGGGGTCTGTACGAGCTGAGCCGTCCCGACCTCAAGGAGCGCCTTCCAGCCCCAGTGATCCCGCCGGCCCTCGCCAAGCCGTCCGGCGATGACGGCGAGGTGGACATCTTCCGGGTGATCGACGAGGGCGACATCCTCGTCCAGCACCCGTACGAGTCCTTCGCGAGCAGCGTCGAGGCGTTCGTCGATCAGGCAGTCAGCGATCCCGACGTGCTGGCCATCAAGCAAACGCTGTATCGGACCTCGGGTCCGGACAGCCCGATCGTCCGCTCGCTGATCCGCGCGGCCGAATCGGGCAAGCAGGTGGTGGCGCTCGTCGAATTGACGGCGCGGTTCGACGAAGAGGCGAACATCACCTGGGCCGCGGAGCTCGAGAAGGCCGGCGTCCACGTGGTGTACGGCGTCGTCGGCCTGAAGACGCATGCCAAGGCGACCCTCGTCGTGCGCCGCACCGGCAGCGGGATCCGCCGCTACTGCCACATGGGTACCGGCAACTACAACTCCAAGACGGCGCGTCTCTACGAGGACATCGGACTCCTGTCGTCGGATTCGGAGCTCGGTGAAGACCTCACCGATCTCTTCAACTACCTCACCGGCTACAGCCGCCAGCGTCAGTACCGGCGGCTGCTCGTCGCCCCCGTGACGCTTCGCAGCGGCATCGTGGAATTGATCCGCACGCAAACCAACAGCGATGGCCGGATCATCATCAAGTGCAATCACCTCATCGACCCCGAGGTTATCGAGGCGCTCTATGCGGCCTCATGCGCCGGCGCGCGCATCGATCTCATCGTGCGCAGCTCGTGCGGCGTGCGTCCCGGGATCGCGGGTATGTCCGAGAACATCTGGGTGCGCTCACTCGTCGGCCGCTATCTCGAGCACTCGCGCATCTATCACTTCGGTGAGGACCGCTGGTACATCGGATCGGCGGACCTGATGGGACGCAACCTCGACGGGAGAATCGAGACCGTTGTGCCGGTGATCGATCCCCGCCTGCAGGCTCGGCTCGGCGAGATCGTCGATGTGCTGCTCGCGGATGACGTGCTCGCGTCCGAGCTACAGGCCGATGGAAGCTGGCGCAAGGTGCCCACCGTCCGCGGGCTCGACGCCCAGGAGGAGCTGCACAAGCTCGCGGTCGAGCGCGCCGCCAGGTGACCGAGCCCGGTCAGCACGAGTCCGAACGCGGACTTCGCCTTGAGATCCCGATCACCTTCTCGCCTGTGGCGCTCGATGACATCGGGAGCTACGGCGCTGCGATCGCCGAGCCCGTTCGGAAGCACCGGACCACGCACTGGGACACAGCCGATCTGCGGCTCGCGCGCTGGGGCGTCGCGCTCGAATACTCGGCGGACTCCGGGTGGATCCTGCGCCTTCCGGGAACGAGCGAGGGCATGGCCGCGCCGGACGGCGCCGAACTCCATTTCGATGGCGGCGCGGAGCGTCCTCCCGATCACGCGCTCGACCTCGTGCGTGTCTACGCCCGCCATGAGCCCGTCGAGCTCGTGGCCCGTCTTGTGACCACGACCGAGCAGACGTCGTTGCTCGATGCCGACGGCGTGATCCTCGCTCGCCTCGTGGACGACACCGTCTCCGTCTTCTCGGGGCCGCGCATCACGCAGCGCTTTCGCGAGATCGCCATCTTCAGCGAGAGCGGTGCGCTGCTCGACCACATCGCGACGCGATTCGAGGCCGCCGGGGCGCAACACGCGCGTCCGCGTGCGCTCGTTGCGCGAGCGCTCGGGCTCGGCGGGACGCCGCCGCCGGAGATCGGCTCGGTCACGCTTGGGAGCGCCGCCACTGCGGGGGATGTCGTGCGACGGGCGCTCAGCTCGTCGGTCGTGCGCCTGCTCCGCCACGATCCAGGTGTCCGGCTCGGCATCGACGCCGAGGACGTGCACCAGGCTCGGGTCGCCACACGCCGGCTGCGCAGTGACCTGCGCACCTTCCGGCCATTGCTCGACGAGGCCTGGGCTGAAGCGCTGCGTGACGACCTGCGGTGGCTCGGTGGCGAACTCGGAAGGGTACGGGACGCTGAAGTGCTCCGCGACCGGCTGCGGACTGCCGCAACCACGCTGCCGGCACCTGATCGCAAGGCGGCTTCGGCGATCGTCGCCCCACTTGTCGCGCAAGTGCGCGCGGCCCGCCGCCACCTCCTGCTTGCGATCGACACCGACCACTACATCGACGTCATCGATCACCTCGTGGCAGCGACCCGCGCGCCGATGTTGACCGAGATGGCGGCAGAGCCGGCACGCGACGTCCTGCCAGGTCTCGTTCGAAAGCCCTGGCGTTCGCTCAAGTCGGGTGCGCTCGGCGCTCGCGGCGAGGTGCCGGACGAGCAGCTCCACGACTTGCGGATCCGGGCAAAGCGATGCCGGTACGCGGCCGAAGCTGCCGCCGCGGCGACCGGACGGAACGCCGCGAAGTTTGCACGGGAGGTCGCCGGGCTCCAGGAAGTGCTCGGCGAACTGCACGATGCCGTGGTGGCCGAGGCATGGCTGCGGGAGCGCTCCGCGGCACCTCGCGTGCATGAGACGGCGCTGTTCGCGGCGGGTGAACTCGTCGCGCTCCAGCGGGATGCGGCCGAACGTGCGCGCCTGGGGTGGCCGGACGCCTGGAAGCGCGTCGAGGAACGGTGGGCCGGTGCCTGGCACTGATTTCACGAGCTACCTCGTGCGCCACGCCAAGGCGGGGTCGCGCGAGCGCTGGACGGCTCCCGATCGCGACAGGCCCCTGAGCCCACCGGGACGGCTTCAGGCCACAGCGCTCGTCGGCGTGCTCCGCGCCAATACCCGCAACATCAAGTCGAGCCCGTACCTCCGCTGCATGGAGACGGTCGTCCCTCTTGCCGACGCCCTGGGGATTGCGGTCGAACCCGACGATCGCCTCGCCGAGGGCTATGACCCGGGATGGGCGATGGCGGAGCTGGCGGCAGTCCCGGGCTCAGTCCTGTGCACGCACGGGGACATCGTCGGGTCAATCGTGCTCAGCCTCGCGAGCGCTCACGTGCCGATGATCGGCGGGCCGGCGTGGGGCAAGGCTGGAACCTGGGCCTTCGACATCCGCGACGGGCAGATCGTCGGCGGTCTTTACCTGCCGCCGCCGGGCTGAGGCTCCCAGGCGATCCCATCGCGGTCGCCCGCCACGCGCAGCAGGACCGCTGCCCAGGTTCGGAACGGGCGCCAGGACTCTGCGATCGTCGCGAGTTCGGCGGCCATCGCCGTGTGCTCGAGCCCGTAGTAGTGGCGGACGAAGGACGGGAGCCGAGGTTCGCCGAACGTCAGGATGTCGGTCGCTCCGGTCGAGCGCAGCAGGATCAGGGTGCCATACATCGGCCCGATCCCGGGGAGCTCCATCAGGCTGGCCATGGCCGCCTCCGGTGCCATGGCGAGCAGGCGGCGCGGTTCGAGCAGACCCTCGAGCGCCGCTCGGGCGATCGCGTGCAGACGGTCGATGCGCTGCGGCTCCAGGCCTGGGAACGAGTCGACCGCGAGCAATTCCGCAGGTGTCGGGAAGGCCGCGACGTCGCCGCTCGGCAGCGTGAACGTCCTCCCGTACGTCTGCGAAAGACGGCGGCGCACGGCTGTGGCCTGGGTCCGGTGCCGTCGCTGGCTGAGAATCGACCAGGCAGCGGCTTCGTATGGCGAGTGGAACAGCACCGGGCGAAGCCCGGGAAACTCGTGCTGCAGCCTGCCGATCACCGGGTCGCGCTGACCGACCTCGGCCCACGCCGTCCCGGACTGATCCAGCGAGAGCACGCGGCACACCTGGCGCAGGACCTGGTCCGCATCTGCCTCACCAAAGACCTGGCAATGAACGGCTCCGTCGCCATCCTGAGTGAGAAAGGCCGCGGCGTGATGGACGAGGTCGTCGGCGGCGAATGCCAGCGACATGCTGTCGCCGTCGGGCTTTGGCCGCCCCGTGTTGGGACCGAAGCCGAAGCTCGCGGCAGCCGCGAGTGAGAAAGCCCCGTCGGGCGTGATCGTCAGCTCCGGAGCCACCCGCCGCCCCTACTGGCGGAGGCGGACGATCAGGTTGATCACGACGGTCAGGACAACGCTGATCACGATGCAGAACGCCACCGGGAAGAAGAACGAGAAGCTCCCGTTGCTCACCGAGATGCTCCCGGGCAGCTGGGTGACGCCGATGCGCGTGAGCACGATGAGCACGCCACCGATCACCAGGATGACCGCGCCGACGATCAGAAGCAGCTTCCCAACGTCACCGAGTGCCATAACGACACTCTAAGGTAGAGTCCGCGAAACGCATCCACTTCAAGCAGGTCCGGAGAGGCCGGCAAGGGATCGCGGCGCCGCTGCGCGGCCGCCCTTGCCCGAACCCGCCCGGGCCGGAGGCCAGGCGTCATGACGGCAACGACTGCGCGAAACCGGATGCTCGGCCACGTCATCAGCGCCGAGCAGTTCGATCGCGAGCTGCTTGACCATCTGTTCGTCCGCGCCGCCGCGCTTGCCGATGTCCGCGACGACCGGCTTGCGCATCGGGTGATGGCGACCCTCTTCTACGAGCCCAGCACCCGGACCCGTCTGAGCTTTGAATCGGCGATGCTCCGGCTCGGCGGCTCCGTGATCGGGACCGAGGCCGCGCGCACGTTCTCCAGCGCCATCAAGGGCGAGACGCTCGAGGACACGGTCCGTATGGTCTCGACGTATGCGGATCTCATCGTGCTGCGCCACGATGAGGCCGGCGCAGCCGCGCGAGCGGCGAGCGTCGCATCCGTGCCGGTGGTCAATGCCGGCGACGGGCCGGGCGAGCATCCAACGCAGGCGTTGCTCGACCTGTACACGATCGAGCGCGAGCTCGGCCACATCGACGGCGTCCGCGTCGCCTTCTGCGGCGACCTCCGCTTCGGCCGGACGGCTCGATCGCTCGCGCTGCTGCTCGCGCTCTACCCGGATGTGCGCCTCACCTTCGTGGCACCGCCGGTGATCCAGGTGGGCGGCGACATCCTCGCCCGGCTCGAGGCTCGCGGTGTCCCGTGCACGCTTGCCGATCAACTCACCGATGTGCTCGATGACGTCGACGTCGTGTACCAGACGCGGGTGCAGAAGGAGCGCTTCACCGATCCGCTCGAGTACGAGCAGGCGAGGACCGCGATCCGCATTGACGGCGCGATCATGCGCCAGCTTCCCGCCAAAGCGATCGTGATGCACCCCCTTCCCCGGGTGGACGAAATCGCACCTGAGGTGGACGCTGACCCGCGCGCCGCGTACTTCCGCCAGGCTGCGAATGGCGTCGCCATCCGGATGGCGCTCCTCGAGATGCTGCTGGGATGAGGCCGCCGGAGTGACGGGCCTTGCCGAGCCGCTCGACGACAGCCCGCATCTGCTCGATGCGAGCGCGATGCAGCGCATCACGGTCCGTCTTGCCCACGAGATCGCCGAGCGCCATCCGCAGCTTTCCGGCGTCGTGCTGGTCGGGATCCCGACGCGGGGAGTGCCGCTGGCCCGTGCCGTCGCGCACCAGCTCGCGAGCCTCGGCCACGCGCAGCCGCCGGTCGCCACACTCGACCCGAGCGCGCACCGCGATGACCGTCCGCGCCCTGCCCTCCCGCATCCGGCGCTGTACGACGTGGATGGCGGTCCCGCGCCGCGTATCGACGGGTCGGTGGTGATCGTCGTCGACGACGTGCTCTTCACGGGCAGGACCATTCGAGCGGCGCTCGACGCGCTGGTCGACTGTGGCAGGCCCGCAGTGGTCGAAGTGTTGGCGCTCATCGACCGCGGGCATCGCGAGCTGCCGCTGCGAGCCACGTACGTCGGCAAGAATGTCCCAACCGCGAGCGGCGATCGCGTCTTCGTGCGCATGCGCGAGGTGGACGGCGTGGACGGCGCGTGGCTGCGCCGGAGTGCACAACCATGAACGCGATCCTTCGCGGCGTCCGCGTCATCGACCCACCATGAACGCGATCCTTCGCGGCGTCCGCGTCATCGACCCGCTCGGCCGGCTGGACGCTCCGGGACAGGATGTGTGGCTGGACGGCGGCAAGATCCTGGCGATCTATCACCACATCGACGCGGCAGGCGTGCCGGTCGTCGATCTCACACCTACTGACGGCGCCGATCCGTGCGTGCTCTGTCCCGGATTCATCGACCTCCACGCGCACCTGCGGCAGCCCGGCGACGACGAGGCGGAGACGCTGGAGAGCGGAGCACGCGCTGCGGCGGCCGGCGGATTCACGTGCGTCGTTGCAATGGCGAACACCGTGCCACCGATTGACAGCCCGGAGCGGGTGGCGGAAGCGCGGCTTGCCGCCAGCAATCTCCCGGTGTCGATCCTTCAGGTCGCGGCGCTCACCCACGGTCTCGATGGCCGCGATCTTGTCGATATACGCAAGTGTCTCGAAGCAGGTGCGATCGCGCTCGGCGATGACGGACG
>JBEKKP010000037.1:0-24831 GCA_050010655.1 Candidatus Dormibacteria bacterium | reverse complement strand
CAGAACGGCGCCGACACTGTCGTCGTCGTGCCGTTCACCCCCGAACTGAGCGCATGGAGCGCCGATCGCTTCGCCGGGACGCTCACGGACAGCCTGGGCATGCGCCGGCTGATCGTCGGCCCCGGATTCGCGCTCGGCCGCGGACGCGAGGGCAACCTGGAGTTCCTTCAGCGCCTTGGCGCGCGCAGCGGCTTCACGGTCACCACCCTCGCACCCGCGATGCGGGGAGGCCGGCCCGTGTCGTCGGGAAGGATCCGCGACGCGATCACGACCGGCCATTTCGGCGAAGCCACCGCGATGCTCGGACGCCCGTACGTCCTGGACGGCATCGTCGAGCGCGGCGAGGGACGGGGCGCCGGCCTCGGCGTGCCCACCGCCAACCTCGGGGTCGATCCATCGCGATGCATCCCGGCGGCCGGGGTCTACGCGGGCTGGCTGAACGTTGGCGACGGTTGGCGCCCGGCGGCCACCGGCATCGGGACGCGCCCCACCTTCGGCGGTGGGTCGGTCACCGTCGAGGCGCACGTGATCGACTTCGACGGCGACCTCTACGGGCGCAGGGCGCGGCTCGCGCTCACCCGCCGGATTCGCGCCGAGCGCGCGTTCACATCGATCGACGAACTGAAGGCGGCGATGGCTCGCGACATCGCGCAGACCCGCGAGATCGTGCGACGTTCCACGCCACCCGTGTGAGCGACCCCGCGTTCCTCGTGCTGAACCCGGCGAGCGCCGGCGGCAGAACCCACCGGAACTGGCCGGCGATCAGAGCAGCGCTCGCCACAGCCGGCGTCACGTTCGATCTGCACCGCACCACTGCCGAGGGTGACGCGACGCACGCCGTTCGTGACGCGCTTGCCGGGGGCTATCGCACCATCGTTGTCGTGGGTGGAGACGGAACCCTCAACGAGGCGGTGAATGGTTTTTTTGACCCGGCGGGAGATCCGATCGGCGGCGAGGCGAGCATCGGGCTCCTCCCGAGCGGGACGGGCGGCGACTTCCGGAGGGTGGCAGGCATCCCCTCCCGGCTTGACGCGGCAGCACGATTGATCGCGTCCGGATCGCAGCGGTCGATCGACGTTGGACGCGTGGATTTCGCCGGCGGCACGCGCCGATACTTCGTCAACATCGCGGACTGCGGTATGGGTGGTGAGGTGGTCGCGCGGATCAACCGGAGCGCGCATAAACGCGGCGGCGTTCGCGGCAGTGCGATGTTCCTGGGCGCGTCGCTCGCGACCCTCTGGGGATACACCTCACGCGTGGCGCGGGTGGAGGTCGACGGGGTCACGAGCGAACGCGATGTGCGCAGCGTGGTGATCGCGAATGGACGGTATTTCGGCGGCGGCATGCGCGTGGCACCCGACGCCGAGCTCGACGACGGGCGCTTCGACGTGGTGATCATCGGCGAGACCGGCAGGATGCGAGCGCTCACCGGAATCCCGTCGCTGTATCGCGGCCGCCATGTCAGAAAGCGCGAGGTCGAGGTCCATCGAGCGCGGGTTGTGCGGGTTTCCTGCGAGGATGCCCCGATGCTTTTTGACGTTGAAGGCGAGCAGGTCGGGACCACCCCGGCCACGCTCACCTGCCTGCCATCAGCCATCCGCCTCTGCGCCCCGGGTCCCGGGAAAGGCCGCTGAACGATGTCTCCTGTTAGACTTGCGGCGAACAATCGTGCCAATCGTTAGATCCAAATCCGAGATAATCGCGGAGCATCGGCGCCACGAAACGGACACCGGCTCCACGGAGGTCCAGGTGGCAGTGCTGTCTGAACGTATCAGCTCGCTCACCGAACACCTTCGCGATCACCCGAAAGACCACGCGTCGCGCCGTGGTTTGCTGAAGCTTGTCGGCCAGCGCCGCCGGTTGCTCGACTACCTCTCGGGTACCGACGTCGAGCGCTATCGCGCACTGATCGGGCGCCTCGGTCTGCGCCGATAGTGTCAGTCGCGACCACTAATCAGACCCAAGAAACACACACCATCAACCGACCCGGAGCCGGTACCTTCCGGCGACGTCGCACTCACACGTGAGACGTTGGGGTCCGTGTGTCAGGAAGCGGTGACGCAGCGAAAGCGCGAGCCGAAACCCTGATGCCCAGTCCCCAACACCTCACCACTGCAGAGCGCGGCGAAGCGGAGCCTTTCCGGCGCGGGTCACCACCAGGAGACACGCGTGGCCATCCCCGACAATCTCAAGAAACCATTTGAAACGGACTACTGCGGCAAGCGCCTAGTCGTCGAGACCGGCTACATCGCCGAGCAGGCGAACGGCGCCGTGATGCTGCGGCTCGGTGACACGGCAATCCTCGTCACCGCCGTCGCATCGAAAGCACCGCGAGAGGGCATCGACTTCTTCCCGCTGACATGCGACTACGAAGAGAAGCTCTACGCAGTCGGGCGCATTCCCGGATCGTTCCCACGTCGTGAAGGCAGGCCGAGCGAGGCCGCGACAATCACGAGCCGGATGATCGACCGGCCGATGCGGCCGCTCTTCCCCAAGGACTTCCGCAACGACGTCCAGATCGTCGCGACCGTGCTGAGCAGCGACCAGGAGCAGGATCCCGCAACGCTCGCGGTCACCGGCGCGTCGTGCGCGTTGCAGATCAGCGGGATTCCGCATGGCGGCCCGGTCGCATGCGTCCGCGTCGGCATGCTCGAGGGGCAGTTGCTGCTCAACCCGACTCTCACGCAGATCAATGAGTCCGAGCTCGACCTGATCGTTGCGGGAACGTGGGACGCGATCGTCATGGTTGAGGCCGGCGCCCACCAGATCTCCGAGCACGTGATGCTCCAGGCATTGCGCATGGCGCACGACGAGATTCGCAAGCTCGTCGAGTTCCAGCGCAGCATGCACGACGCCATCGGCAAGCCCACCATGAGCTATCCGTCGCAGAAGGTCTCGCCGGACATCACCGCGGCAGTGCACGAGTACGTTGCATCGCGTGTCGGCAGCGCAGCGCGCAACCCTGACAAGGCGTCGCGCGAAGCCGCCATCGACCAGCTCCAGGCGGAGACCGTGTCCGCGCTCGAGGAGCGCTTCCCCGAGGGGCGGTCCGACATCGGCAAGGCCTACGAGTCCGAGGTCAAGAAGGCCGTTCGCGCAGCGATCCTCGAAGAGGGCATCCGTCCGGACGGTCGCCGTACCGACGAGATCCGGCCGATCTGGGCCGAGGTCGGCGTGCTGCCACGCACGCACGGATCGGCGCTGTTCACGCGTGGGCAGACGCAGGCGCTCTCGGTCGTCACGATCGGTTCTGGCCAGGATCAGCAGAAAATCGACGGCCTCGGCCTCGAGAACTTCAAGCGGTTCATGCACCAGTACAACTTCCCGCCGTACTCGGTGGGGGAGGCGCGTCCGCTGCGCTCACCCGGCCGTCGCGAGATCGGCCACGGCGCACTTGCCGAGCGCGCGGTGCACAACGTGATGCCCGAGGAGGAGAAGTTCCCCTATGTGGTGCGCATCGTCACCGAGATCCTCTCGAGCAACGGCTCGACGTCGATGGCATCGGTGTGCGGCTCGTGCCTCGCGCTCATGGACGCGGGCGTTCCGCTCATCGCGCCGGTTGCCGGCATCGCGATGGGCCTCATCACCGATGAAGGCAGCGAGCACGCAGCGATCCTCAGCGACATCCAGGGGATGGAGGACGCGCTCGGCGACATGGACTTCAAGGTTGCCGGTTCGCAGACAGGCATCACCGCGATGCAGATGGACTGCAAGATCAAGGGTCTCAGCTGGGACCTGATGGAGCGGGCGCTCGAGCAGGCTCGGGTCGGCCGCCTCCACATCCTCGGCAAGATGGCCGAAGCGCTCGCAGCGCCTCGCGCCGAATTGAGCCCGTGGGCACCTCGCATCGAGGTGATCAACATCAACCCCGACAAGATTCGCGACATCATCGGCCCGGGCGGCAAGATGATCCGCAAGATCGTCGAGGAGACCGGTGCGCAGATCGACGTCGAGGACGACGGGCGGGTGTTCATCGCATCGGCGAATGCCGCATCGCGCGAGCAGGCCATGGCGATGATCCACGACCTCACCGATGACATCGAGATCGGCCGGATCTACAAGGGCAAGGTGTCGCGCCTCATGGGCTTCGGCGCCTTCGTCGAGATCATGCCGAAGAAAGAGGGCCTGGTTCGCATCGGGCAGCTCGCCGAGCACCATGTCGACAAGGTCGAGGATGTCGTCAACGTCGGCGACGAGATCATGGTCAAGGTGATCGAGGTCGACGACCGAGGACGAGTGAACCTCTCGCGTCGTGAGGCCATCCGCGAGCTCTCCAGGCAGCAGGAAGCCGGCGGCAACGGTGCCGGCGGGCCCGCATAGGGAACGTCCCAGTGCGCTCTGATGGTCCGGTCGTCGCCGTCGTCGGTGCGACCGGCGCCGCCGGGGGCACCCTGGTGCGCATCCTCGGCGAGCGCTCGTTCCCGGCTTCGGCCCTGCACCTCTACGCGAGCGCGCGCAGCGAGGGCAGGCACGTGCCAACGCACCTCGGCGACCTCGAGGTGCATGAGCTCGCCGAGAGTTCGCTCGACGGCGCGGACATCGTCTTCTTCGCGTCGGGCGCTGCGAACTCGCGCCGTCATGCGCCGGGGGTTGCCGCATCCGGTGGCGTCGCGATCGACAAGTCCAGCGCGTACCGCATGGACCCCGATGTTCCATTGGTTGTGCCGGAGGTCAACGCGGAAACGCTTGGCCTGCATCACGGCATCGTTGCCAACCCCAACTGCGTCGCGATCCCGCTGAGCATCGTCCTGGCGCCGCTGCGACGTGCGTATGGGCTGCGGCATGTCACCGTCGCCACGTACCAGGCCGCGTCGGGCGCCGGGCTCGGCCTTGCCGACGAGCTGCAGGCGCAGCTTCGGGATGACGCCGCGGGCACGGCCCCGGTCGCGCACGTCTACCCGCATGTCCTCCACGCGAACGTCGTCCCGGGCGGCTGGACGATGCAGGGCGACGACACCGAGGAGGAGGTCAAGGTGATCGGGGAGACGCGTCGCGTGCTCGCCGCGCCGGACCTGCGCATGAGCGTGACCACCGTGCGGGTGCCGGTCGCCGTCGGACACAGCGCTGCGGTGTGGGTCGAACTCAACGCTTCCGTCAACCCCGACGAGGTGCGCGCGCTACTGCGCGAATCGCCCGGCATCCTTGTTGTTGACGACCCCGCCGGGCAGCACTATCCGATGCCGCGAGCCGTCGCCGGCACTGACGACGTCCAGGTGGGGCGCATCCGTCGCGACCCCGGAACGGAGAACGGCATCGCATTGTTTTTCAGCGCCGACAACCTTCGCAAGGGCGCGGCGACCAATGCCGTCCAGGTTGCGGAGCTGTTGCTCCGCGAACGTTGACGGCTCACGCGTGAATCGCCCGGGCACCCCCCGCGCGGTGCACTAAACTCCGCCAATGGTGGCGACGACCGAAGAGGTCCTCGAGCTCCACGGGCGGGTTCGCGAGTGCACGGCGTGCCCGCTGCATCTCACCCGCATCCAGGCCGTTCCCGGGTACGGGCCGGTGACCGCGCGCGTCATGGCGGTCGGCGAGGCGCCCGGTGAGAACGAGGACCGCGAAGGCAAACCCTTTGTCGGCGCAGCCGGTCGGTTGCTGACGAGCCTGCTCGAATCGGTCGGGCTCGACCGGCGCGACATCTACATCACCAACATCGTGAAGTGCCGCCCGCCGCGCAACCGCGATCCCGAGCCGCTCGAGGTGGAGGCGTGCAGCCCCTTCCTCGACGAGCAGATCGCGCTGCTCCAGCCGGACGTGATCCTGCTGTTGGGACGTCACGCGCTGACGCGACTGCTGCCTGCCGCAGGTGGCATCTCGCGCTTGCACGGCGAACGGATCCGGCACAACGACCGCGTCTTCGTTCCCCTCTATCACCCGGCCGCGGCGCTGTACAACGGCGGGCTCAGGGAGACGCTCGAGTCCGACATGCGCCGTGTTCGAGGCTACCTTGCCGACGCCGAGGCCGCGCGAGCGCGACGCGCCGGCGGTGCCTCCGCATCGGAGCTGCGCACGATCGCGGCAGCTCCCGGCGGCGCCCAGATGGATCTCTTTTGATCGACGCACCGAGCTCGGCACAACTCACGCTTGTCCCGCTGGGCGGTCTCGGCGAGATCGGCCGCAACATGATGGCGCTGAGCTGCGGCGACGACATCGTGGTCATCGACACCGGGCTCATGTTCCCGGAGCAGGAGATGCTCGGCGTCGACCTCGTGATTCCGGACATCGCGTGGTTGCAGGAGCGTGTCGGTAACATCCGCGGCATCGTCCTCACGCACGGCCATGAGGACCACATCGGCGCACTGCCGTACGTACTGCCGCGGCTCCCCGTGCCCGTCTACGGCACGGCGCTGACGCTGGGATTCCTGCGCAACAAGCTGCGCGAGCACGGGCTGATCGAGACAACGGAATTGCATACGGTCCGGCCCGGCGACACCAAAACGCTTGGCTGCTTCGAGGTCGAATGGGTGCATGCCACGCACTCCATCCCGGACGCGTGCGCGCTCGTGGTGCGCACTCCTGCGGGCGTCATCGTGCACTCGGGCGATTTCAAGATCGACACCACGCCGGTGCAGGGAGAGCCGCCCGACCTGGCGCGGCTCGCGCGCATCGGCGACGAGGGCGTCCTGCTGCTGATGAGCGACAGCACGAACGCCGAGCAGGAGGGCACGACGCCGAGCGAGCGAACGGTCGGCGAAGGACTCGCGCCGATTTTCGCCGCGGCACAGGGGCGGATTCTCATGGCGACATTCGCCTCCAACATCTCGCGCCTGCAGCAGGCCATCAATGCCGCCGAAGCATGCGGCCGGCGCTGCTTCATCGTCGGCCGCTCGATGTTGAAGAACATCAAAGTGGCCGAGGAGCTGGGGTACCTGCACGTCCCGCAGAACATGTTCGTGACGCCGAAAGAGCACGAGCACATCCCCGACAACGAGCTCGCGATCCTCTGCACCGGGGCGCAAGGTGAGCCGCTGTCGGCATTGGTACGCATCGCAGCGGGCGAGCACCGGATGGTCAGCCTGCGCGAGGACGATACGGTCGTCATCAGCGCAAACCCCATACCGGGCAACGAGGAATCGGTGCACCGGACGATCAACAACCTCTACCGGCGTGGTGCGCGCGTCTTCAACTCGTCACGCCACGGCGTGCACGCATCGGGGCACGCGAGCCGCGAGGAACTGAAGCTGCTGCTGACACTCACGCGCCCGAAATATTTCATCCCGGTGCATGGTGAGTACCGCCATCTCGCGCTCCACGCCGCCCTGGCACGATCGGTCGGCATCCCCGCCGAGCGAGTTCTCGCGATCGACAACGGCACCGTCATCGCGCTCGACGAGAACGGCGTACGACCCACCGGCGAGCGCGTGCGCACCGGCTATGTCTACGTCGACGGGCTCAGCATCGAGGAGGCGGGTGACGTCGTCTTCCGGGATCGCCAGCAACTCGCCCAGGACGGCGTCATCCTGGTCGTGGTGACGGTCGAGAAGTCGAGCGGAGCGGTGGTGGCGGGACCGGACCTCGTGTCGCGCGGGTTCGTCGCCGACGATGCCGACGCGCTGTTCGAGGAGGCGCGCGAGCACGTGCTGTCGCTCGTGGCGCGGCTCACGCCGGACGCCGGCTACACGGCCTGGCAGGGAGCGATCCATGAAGGCCTCTCGCGGTTCCTCTACAAGAAAACCAAGCGGCGGCCGCTGATCCTCCCGCTCGTGACCGAGGTCTGACGCCGAAGCAGAGTCTTCACGACAACACATTCGTGTAGTATGGGCACGGATGTTCGCCGTCGAGCTCCCGGTTGACCCGGCCGATCCGCGATCCGTCATCGCATTTGCGGTGGCCGATTTGCTGATAGCATCGGGCCCGATCCAGGGGCCTCGGTAGCCCGTCTTCCACGCGTTCCACATCGAGTTCACGAATGGCTCGCTCCGCCCCAACCCGTCCAACGCGCAAGCGCACGCCATCGAGGCGTCCTGCAGCGCGCCCGCGTTCACGCGGTCAGGCGCCATCGCGGGCGCCATTGCTCCATCGCGATCTTCGCCGTGAACTGACCGGCATCGGCCTGATCGGCGCCGGCGTGATCCTTGCCGCGGTCCTGGTGCTCCCCGGTGGAGGAGCGGTGGCCGGACCGGTGCACGACGGGCTTTTCGGAGCGTTCGGCGTGGGAGCCTGGATCGGCGTCGCGGGGATCATCCTCACGGGTGCGCGTCTCTGCATGACGCCTGAATGGCGCGCGGGGACGCTTGCCGCCATCGGCAGCGCCATCGCAATGTTGGCCCTGCTTGGGCTGATCGGCATGCTCGGTGGCGATGGTGGTGCCCTCGGACAGTCAGTCGGTTCGGGCGTCGAACGAGTTCTCGGCAGCGCCGGTGCGGGAGCCGCGCTGATCGTGGTCGCCTTCCTCGGCCTGATCCTGGCCACGGATCTGCGCACCGGGACGGTCATTCGGGCGCTCGGGCGCTGGTTCGCAGCGGAAGGCGAGGGGCTGCGCCATGACCGGTCGGCGACGCTGCCCGGCACACGGGCCCGCGCCTTCCCGGCACCGGGTCCGGAGCACACCACGGAGCTCACGGGCACCGCGATGACCCTGCCGTTCGAGACGCCCAAGCCGCCGTCGCCGCCCGTCACTGCGTTCCTCGATCCTGAGGAGCCGCAGGCCACCGGCGAGGATGCCGGTGAGCACGGCTTCACGCGCGAATTCGAAGGCGTGCCAGTGCTCGCCGGAGACGCGCAGCCACCTGCGATTGGACCCGTTCCCGAGGTCGGACTGGGCCACGCCGCCCTGCTGAGCGATGAGCCCGAGAAAGTCTGGGTGTTGCCGACGTCAGAACTGCTCGACGTCATCACCGGCAAGCGCGAGCGCCTCGCTCAGGAAGTTCGTGCCACAGGTGACAAGATCGTCAGCACCCTGCAGTCCTTTGGGATCGAGACGCGCATCGTCGGCGCGAACAGCGGCCCGACGGTCACGCAGTACGAGCTCCAGCCCGCGGTGGGTGTTCCTGTGCGCCGGATTCTCGGCTATCAGACGGATCTCGCCCTGGCGCTCGCCGCGCCGATCCGCATCCAGCCGTTCATCCCCGGTAAATCGGCGATCGGCGTCGAGGTGCCGAACAAGGCAGCGCAACTGGTGAGCCTGAAGGAGACGATCGAATCTCCGGCGTTCACCGACAGGCGCAACAAGCTGAGCGTTGCGCTCGGTGCCGACGTCAGCGGACATCCGGTGATCGGCGATCTCACGCGCATGCCCCATCTGCTGATCGCGGGCGCGACCGGCAGCGGCAAGTCGGTCTGCATCAACGCAGTCCTCGGCGGCTTCCTGCTGCAGGCAACCCCTGCGCAGCTGAAGATGATCCTCATCGATCCCAAGCGGGTCGAGCTCAGCAACTTCGCCGATCTGCCGCATCTGCTGGTGCCGGTCGTGGTCGAACCCGAGGCTGCGGTTGCGTCACTCCGCTGGGCGGTGAAGGAGATGGAGGAGCGCTACAAGCTCTTCGCCTCGCACGCAGCACGAAACATCGTGGCGTTCAACGAAAAAGCGCCTGGCCTCGGCGTCGCGCCGCTGCCGTACATCGTCATCGTCATCGACGAACTCGCCGACCTCATGATGGTTGCGGCGGGGGAGATCGAGGATCTCATCTGCCGGATCGCGCAGCTGGCACGCGCAGTCGGGCTGCACCTGATCGTCGCGACGCAGCGTCCGTCAGCCGACATCATCACCGGTCTCATCAAGGCGAACATCCCGAGCCGTGTCGCGTTCGCGGTCTCGAGCGGTGTGGACTCGCGGGTCATCCTCGATGAGATGGGCGCGGAGAAGTTGCTTGGCCGGGGCGACATGCTGTACCTGCCGATCGACGAAGGCAAGCCGCGCCGTCTGCAGGGCGCATTCGTGAGCGATCGCGAGCTCGACACCCTCATCGGCCACTGGAAGCTGCAGGGCAAGCCCGACTACCAGGAGGAGATCTTCACCGTCGAGGCGACGGTCTCGTGGGCACGCGACGCAACCAAGCGCGATCCGTTGTTTGCGAAAGCGGCGCACACCGTTGCCGCCGAAGGGCGCGCCGCGGCATCGCTCCTTCAGCGCAAGCTCAGCGTCGGCTACACCCGCGCCGCGCGGCTCATCGATCAGCTCGCCGAGGCCGGTGTCGTGGGCCCGTTCGAGGGCAGCAAGTCGCGCGACGTCTTGATGGACGTGTTCCAGGTCGACGAGCTGCTCGCCGATCTGGGCGACGAGTAGACGAGCCAGATCTCTGGGAGCTGGCGCGCGCGTAGCATCGCTGAGTGCGCAACGTCGAGAGTAAGTTTCGTTGTCCTGATCACGAGCGAGTCGCGTCCACCGCCGTAGAGCTCGGGGCGCGAGATGCAGGCGTCATGCAGCAGCACGACCAGTTCTACGCGGTGCCCACTGGCCGGCTCAAGCTTCGGAGGTTTGGCGACAGTCCCGGTGAACTGATTTCGTACAACCGCGCCAACGTTCCGGAGGCTCGCACCTCCGAGTACGCACTGCATCGCACCACCGACGCCGCGAGCTTGGACGAGGTGCTGAGCCGGGCATTGCCGCGGCTCGAATCTCTCGCCAAGACCCGTCACCTGCTGATCCATCGAAACACGCGCATCCACCTCGATGACGTCGCGGGGCTCGGCCGGTTCATCGAGTTGGAGACCGTGATCCAGGGGCAGTCTGAGGCTGAGGCCGAGCGCGAACATGAAGACATCGTCAGCGCACTCGGGTTGTCAAACGCAGAACGGATCGCCGTCGGCTATATCGACCTGCTGACCCAGCAGAACCCGATCCGCTCCTGAGGACGTCGAGCCAATTCGCTGGGTCTCGTCACCCGGCGATGGCCCTCCGCCTCTCAGTGTCGCGTGTCGCTATCCTCATCAGTCATGCCGCAGGACCACAGCTTCGACGTCGTCAGCGAGTTCGATCGCCAGGAGCTGGTGAACGCTGTCGACCAGGCCCGGCGCGAGATCACGACCCGGTACGACTTCAAGGGCATCGACGTCGAGATCACGCTCGAGGACGAGACCATCACGCTGCTCACGGGTACCGATTCGCAGCTGAAGTCGATCATCGACGTGCTCCAGAGCAAGGCGCACCGGCGCGGCATCGACCTCAAGGTGCTCGATCCGCAGAAGCCCGAGCCCGCCGCGAAAGGCAACGTGCGCCAGGTGATCAAGCTGCGCAAGGGTATCGGCGAGGACCTGGCGCGGGATTTGACCAAGCGGATTCGCGGCCAGCATCCCAAGGCCCAGGTCCGGACGCAGGGCGATCAGCTGCGTGTCTCGAGCAAGGACAAGGACGAGTTGCAGGCGGTCATCCAGCAGCTCCGCGACACGGAACTCGACGTGCCGCTGCAGTTCACCAACTATCGGTGACCCGGCGGCCGGACGGCGTCGCCGGCTGATCTCATGAGCGAGGAACCCGCACCCGGACCCGGCGCTGAGCGACACCTCCCCATGCTCGCCGAGGCATTTCCAGAGGCCGTGTCGCTGGGGCGGGCGCTCGCTGAGGCGGGGCTGACCATCGCTGTCGCCGAGTCCTGCACCGGCGGCCTGCTCGGGGCTGCGCTCACTGCTGTGCCCGGGTCCTCGGTCTACGTGCGGGGCGGGGTGATCGCCTATGCGGATGACGTCAAGTCCGAGCAACTCGGCGTGGGCCGTCACCTGCTCGCCACGCACGGGGCTGTGAGCGCCGAAGTCGCGGAGGCCATGGCATCGGGCGCGCGTGAGCGATTCGAGGCAGACCTGGGCGTCGGGATCACCGGCGTCGCCGGCCCGAGTTCCAGCGAGCACAAGCCGGCCGGGCTCGTGTTCGTCGCCGTCGCCGATGCGGCCGCTGTTCGGGTGGTCCGGATCGACTCCGACCAGGGGCGCGAGCGCAACCGGGCTCACGCGGTCGAGACGGCGCTCAGCCTCTGCAGCGAGGCAGTGCGAAGCCTTCAGGGAGCTGGTTCCGGTGGCTCCGGCACCCCTTGATCGAGGTCCAACTTCGGGCTTGCCACGTCCTCATGAAGGGAGTACAGTACAAATGTTCGCCCCACCCGGTGAGCCCGGACGCGCCGCCCGTAGCGACGCCCCACGGCACCGCAGCCCGCACCTCCAACCCCTGCAATCACCCCTTGGAGTACAGCTTTGACGAACACACTAGCAAGTCGTACTATCGACACTGTCGAGCCGGTCGTAGAAGTGAATGGCAAGCGCGCTCGAGCGCCCCGTGACGAGAGGAGTGAGCCCGTGACGACTGAGCGGGACCGGGCCCTGCAGACGGCCCTCGGACAGATCGAGCGAGCCCACGGAAAGGGAGCGATCATGCGTCTCGGCGACGTCCACGCTCAGCACATCGACGTCATCCCCACGGGCGCGCTCACCCTCGACATCGCGCTCGGCGTCGGCGGCATTCCCCGCGGTCGCGTGGTGGAGATCTACGGCCCGGAATCCTCGGGAAAGACGACCCTCACGCTCCACATCATCGCGGAGGCGCAGCGTCGTGGCGGCGTCGCTGCGTTCATCGACGCCGAGCACGCGCTCGACCCGCAGTACGCGTCGCGCATCGGCGTGAACACCGAGGAGCTGCTCATCTCGCAACCGGACACCGGCGAGCAGGCGCTCGAGATCGTCGAGGTCCTCGTGCGCAGCGGCGCGGTGGATGTCGTCGTGATCGACTCCGTTGCGGCCCTCGTTCCGAAGGCAGAGATCGACGGCGAGATGGGGGACAGCCACGTCGGCCTGCAGGCCCGGCTCATGTCCCAGGCGATGCGCAAGCTCACCGGCGCGATCAGCCGCTCCAACACCTCGGTCATCTTCATCAACCAGCTCCGCGAGAAGATCGGCGTGATGTTCGGCAACCCCGAGGTCACGAGCGGTGGCCGGGCGCTGAAGTTCTACGCCTCGGTGCGCATGGACATCCGCAAGATCGACTCGATCAAGCAGGGGCTCGACGTCGTCGGCAGCCGCGTCAAGGTCAAGGTTGTCAAGAACAAGGTCGCGCCGCCGTTCCGTGTCGCCGAGTTCGACATCCTCTACAACGAGGGGATCTCGTATGCGGGCAGCGTGCTCGACATGGGCATCGATGCGCACATCATCGACAAGAGCGGCGCCTGGTTCTCCTACGGAGACATGCGTCTCGGCCAGGGCCGTGAGAACGTCCGCGACTTCCTGCGCGGCAACCCGGATCTCCTCGAGGAGGTGGCGGCGAAGGTTCGCATCGCCGCGCTGCCCGAGCCGGTGCTCCATGACGCAGTCGTCGAGTTGAGCGGCGAAGCGCCGCCACTGCCCGCACCGGTCGCCTGACGCCGTAGCGGGAGCGACGGTGAGGACCGGCACGCCGCCCGCACTGCCTGAAAGCGCCGACGCCGCGGAGGATGCCGCCTTGCGCATCCTCCGGGGTGCGGGGCAATCGGGAATGTCGCTGCAGCGCAAGCTCGAGCAGCGCGGCTACGCCACCGAGGCGGCGGCCGAGGCGGTGCAGCGCTGCATCGCAACCGGGTACGTCAATGACGCCGCGATGGCCGCGTCGGTTGCGGCGCGACACCGCCGCGCCGGGCACGGCCGTGCTCGGGTCGCTGCGGATCTCAAGTCCAAAGGCGTCGCAACTGAGCTCATCACCGAGGCGCTCGACGGTCAGAGCGATACCGAGGAGGCCGCGGCGCTCGCCGTCGCCCGGCAGCTCTGGGAACGCGCAGGTCCCGCTGATCCGCGCGACCGGCGGGCATATGGGCGCGTCGCCGGTGCGTTGCAGCGCCGGGGGTTTTCCTCGTCGGTGGTCTCACGGGTGATGCGTGGATTGAGCTGACCGGTTCAGACTCCGGTGCATGGAATACACACACCTCGGTCGGTCCGGTCTCTCGGTCAGCCGCCTGTGCCTCGGCACCATGAACTTCGGTCCGGAGACGGACGAAGCCACGTCGTACCAGATCATGGACGCGGCGCTCGACGCCGGCCTCAACTTCTTCGACACCGCCAATGTCTACGGCTGGAAGCAGGGCGAGGGCATCACCGAGCAGATCATCGGCAGGTGGTTCGCGCAGGGTGGGGGACGCCGCGAGAAGGTGGTGATCGCCACAAAGCTGTACGGCTCGATGAGCGACTGGCCCAACGACACGTTTCTCTCCGCACGCAACATCCGCAACGCCTGCGAGGGCTCGCTGCGGCGCCTGCAGACGGACCATATCGATCTCTATCAAATGCATCACGTCGACAGGAACACGCCGTTCGATGAGATCTGGGAGGCGATGGAAGTCCTTGTCCAGCAAGGCAAAGTCCTCTATGTCGGCTCGTCGAACTTCGCCGGCTGGACCATCGCGCAGGCGCAGGAGACCGCTCGCGCCCGGCATTTCCTCGGGCTCGTCAGCGAGCAGTGCCTGTACAACCTCGTCGAGCGCCACGTTGAGGAGGAGGTCGTCCCTGCGGCGCAGCACTACGGCGTGGGCATCATCGCGTGGAGCCCGCTGATGCAAGGGCTGTTGGGGGGCATCCTCGCGAAAGAGCAGGCCGGTGGTCGTTCGGCGTCGGAGGAGACGCAGGAGCTACTCGCCAAGCACCGCGCGAAGATCGAGCGCTACGAGGCGTTCTGCGAAAAGCTGGGCGAGCATCCCTCGGCAGTGGGGCTCGCGTGGCTGCTCGAGCAGCCGGGGGTCACCGGCCCGATCGTCGGGCCGCGGACCGTGGAGCAGTTCCAGAGCAACCTGCACGCGCTCGACGTGGACCTGAGCGCCGAATCACTGGCGGAACTGGATGCGATGTTTCCAGGTCCTGGCACCGCTCCTGAGGCCTGGGCCTGGTAACCACCTGCTCAGACGGCGGCGGCGACCTTCGCTTTGCGCTCGTACCGGACCACCGGCCCGAGCGTGAAGAACGTCGCTGTCGCCAGCAGCAGCCCGAGGATCACGAGGCCGTCGATGCCAAGGAGATGCGCGGCATACCCGCCGATCAGCGCGCCGATCGCCCCACCGCCCGCGAGTGCCACCGTGTAGAAGGACATGAGCGCTGATCGATCCGCGCTCAGGCTCTCCGAACAATCGGCGAGGTAGGTCACCGCGGCCGGCCCGAATCCGGCGAGCCAGAGGATGCCGGCCACCAGGAACGGGAGGGCAAGCAGCATGCCGACGAGCGGCAGGTGGTTGATCGCCAGCAGCGCCACCATGGTCAGCCAGCCTCCAGGCACGGCTCGCCGCATCACGATCGCCGGACCGAGACGGGAGACGAACGGCGTCCAGAGAATGATGCCGACGAGGAAGACGGCGATCCACCCGATCAGGAAGAGGCCGATCACGCGCACATCGAAGTGGTGCATCAGCGACTGTGACGCCACCGCTCGGTGGCGCAGCAACGCCGGCAGGTTGGCGACGAACGCCCCGATGAGCGCGAACGACATGATCCACGCAGGCAGGAACGTGCGCATCGGGCCAGGCCCGACCGCCGCCTGGAACACGACGCGCAGCGAGTGCACCGGCATCGGCGGGACCCGCGGCACGAAGATGAAGACGACGGCCGCGGCGCAGGCGTAGAGGCCGGCAAGGAGCACGAACGCCCAGCGGCCGAGGCCGAAGTACGCCACCGATCCCAGCCCGAAGCCACCGGCATACCCGATCAGCGTGGATGCCTCGAAGGCACCGCTCGCCCCGGCGCGGCGTTTGCGATCGCCCGATGTGGCAGCCGCGACGGTACCAAGCGCGACCGGGACGAACGCGGCAGCCCCGAACCCCTCCAGCAGGCGGGCGCCACCCAGTTGCGCCGGGCGGACACCGAGCGCGACCAGCAACACCGCGACGACGCACACGATCGGACCGGCCACCAGGAAGCGGCGGCGACCGAAACGGTCGGCGTATCGCGCCAGAATTGGCGCAAACACCATCTCGGTGGCGGCCTGCGCGGCCCCGACGAGACCGATGTCGAAGCCGTTGGGCCTGCCGTTGGCGAGATCGCTGAGCCGGAATTGCACCGCCACACCGACTCCGACCGCGCCAACTCGCAACAGCCCGCTGGCAATCAGCAACGCGCCAATCGCTCTCGGGGCCGTGCTGCGCAAGTCATCATCGCCGGGTGCGTCCAGCACACCGGCGACCTCCCGATCCGTCACGCCTGTAGGGTAGCCCGACGCGCCCCATTGATCGAAACAAGCGGGTAACCCCTTTGGCTCGTACAATGACATCGTCTTCACGTCGCGAACGACCGGCCAGGAGCGGGCCGGCCCCGACCGGATCAACGAGACGTTGCGGGTCTCGCCCCGGTTCCCTTCTCGACGTGAGGCATTCCAAGCAGGGCGCATCGCGCCCGACCTCCGAGGTTCCATCCCATCGGCATCGAAATCGCCGCCCTGGTAGGGCTAGTGATTGTTGCGGCCGCATTTGCGGTTACAGCACTTTGGTACGCGCGCAAAACCGTGGCGGAAAGCCGCGTCACGAACGATGCGGATGCCGAGCGCCGTCTCGAGCAGGTCCGTGCCGTCGAGCAGGAAACCAAGTCGGTGCTGCTCGCTGCCAAGGAAGAGGCGGCACGGCGTCGCGATGAAGCCGAAGCCGAGGTGCGCGAGCGCCGCGCCGAGATCGCGCGGCTCGAACAGCGGACCAATCAGCGTGAAGAGGGGCTCGAGCGCCGCCTCCGTGAGCTCGACTCGAACGAGCAACGGCTCACCCGTCGCGAAGCAGAGCTCGAAGGGCTGCGGCAGATCGTCGAGGATGAGCGGGCGCTGATCACCAAGGAACTCGAGCGCGTTGCGGCCCTGTCGGAGCAGGAAGCACGCGTCGAGGTCGTCCGCAGCGTCGAGGGCGAACTGGTGCCGGAGATCGCCGAGCGGATCCGTCAGGCCGAGGTGCAGGTTCGCGAGGAAGCTGCCGAACGCAGTCGCGAGATCCTGATCTCCGCCATGCAGCGCCAGGCATCGGAGCAGAGCGGCGAGGCATCGGTCACCGTCGTCCACCTTCCGTCCGACGAGCTCAAGGGCCGGATCATCGGGCGCGAAGGCCGCAACATCCGCGCGCTCGAAGCAGCCACCGGTGTCGACGTCATCGTCGACGACACGCCCGAGGCGATCGTGCTCAGCTCGTTCGACCCGGTGCGTCGCGAGGTTGCACGAGCGACCCTCGAACGGCTCTTCAGCGATGGGCGCATCCATCCCGCGCGCATCGAGGAGATGGTGGTCAAGGCTCGCAACGAGCTGGCGCAACAGATCAAGCACGAAGGCGAGCAGGCCTGCCAGGACATCGGGCTCACCAACGTGCACCCCGAATTGGCACGCCTGCTCGGCACGCTGCGCTACCGAAACTCCTACGGCCACAACGTGCTGTCGCACAGCCAGGACACCGCTGCGATCGCAGGGATGATCGCCGCGGAAATCGGCTTTGACGAGCAGATCGCCAAGGAGGCGGCCCTCTTCCATGACATCGGCAAGGCCGTCGAGCACGACGTCGACGGGCCGCATGCCATCGTCGGTGGCGAAATCCTCGCCCGGCTCGGCCGGCCCGCCGCGGTGGTGCAGGCCGTTCGCTCGCATCACTACGACGAGGAGCCGCGTTCGCCTGCGGCGGCAATCCTCATGACGGCTGACGCGATCAGCGCGGCACGTCCCGGAGCGCGACGCGAGTCGCTCGCCTCGACCATCAAGCGGCTCGAACGCATCGAGGCGATCTCCAACGAGTTCCGCGGCGTGGAACGGAGCTTCGCCGTACTGGCCGGCAAGGAGCTTCGGGTTCTCGTCAAACCGGATGAAATCAGCGACGACGAGGCGCAGATCATGGCCCGCCAGATCGCCAAGCGGCTCCACGGCGAGGGGAGCTACAGCGGTCGCGTCAAGGTCGTCGTGCTGCGGGAAACCCGCAGCGTCGAGTACGCGAAGTAACGATTGCATCGCGCTGGCGAGTGCTCGGCCCTGCGGGAAGCGACAATCGCGGCCGATAATGACCACGTCCTACTCACCGCCCTCACATGACGCCGCAGAGCTGAAGCCTCCATTGGAAATCCTCAAAGTCTCAGCAACCAGCAAGCCGGTCGCCGTTGCCGGAGCCATCGCCGGCGTCGTGCGTACGCAGAAGAGGGTGGAGGTCCAGGCGATCGGCGCCGGGGCGATCAACCAGGCGATCAAAGCGATTGCCATCTCGCGCGGCTACGTCGCGCCGGGTGGCCTCGACCTCGTGTGCATTCCCTCGTTCATCGATATCTCCATCGACGGCGAGGAGCGAACCGGCATCCGCCTGGTCGTCGAGGTCCGCTAGCAGCAGACCGCGCTCAATGGGTGCAGGGACACACTGGTAGGCTTCGTCGGTGCCTACGCCGGTATCGATGCTCAGCGACTCCGCTCGTGGCTTCCGGCCGCTCCCGCTGATCACAAGGGCTCCGCGGCGCGAACCCCAGGTACCGGTCCTCGGCCGGGCTCCGCGCGTGCATCTCTGGCATATCGGCTGTCAGATGAACGACGCCGACCGCGAGGAGCTCGCGGCGCAGATAGCAGATATCGGATGCATCCCCGAGACGGCGCTCGACGATTCGGATATCGCGGTCCTCATCACCTGCACCGTGCGTGCCAACGCGGAGCAAAAGGTGTTCGGGAAGTTCCGTGAACTGATCCCATGGAAGCGTGCCCGCCCCGGGCGCGCGATTGCCATGACCGGGTGCATGGCGGTCGAGCACGGCGAGGCGCTGCTTGGACGCCTGCCCGAGCTCGACTACGTGTTCGATGTGCGTGAGCCGGACGGGTTTCTCGCCAAGCTCCAGGCGCTCCATGCCCCGAACCTCGACGGCCCGGTGACCGTGCCCGCGTCAGACCGGCTGAGCGCCTACGTTGCGGTCATGGGTGGCTGCAACGAGATGTGCACGTACTGCATCGTCCCGTTCGTCCGGGGGCGGGAGTTGAGCCGCCCACTCCCCGACGTGGTGGAGCATGTCGAGCGGCTCGTGTCCCAGGGCGTGCGCGAGGTGACGCTGCTGGGACAGAACGTCAACTCGTATCACGACACAGTGCACCGGGCGCGCCTGCCGGAACTGCTCGCCGCAGTGGACGCGGTGCCCGGCCTGTGGCGGCTTCGATTCCTCACGTCCCATCCTCGTAATGCGGTCCCGGAGCTGTTCGAGGCGATGCGCGACCTGCCGACCGTCTGCGAGCAGTTGCACCTTCCAGTGCAGGCCGGTGACAACAATCTCCTCCGGCGGATGCGCCGCCTCTACAGCGTCGACGAGTACCGCGCCAAAATCGACGCCGCAGTGGGGACTGTACGCCCGCGGCTTGCGCTGAGCACCGACATCATCGTCGGGTTCTGCGGCGAGACCGATGAGGAATTTGCGGGCACCGAACAATTGATGCGCGACGTGCGTTTCGACACTGTGCACCTCGCCGCCTACTCGGTTCGCCCCGGCACCGCCGCAGCCCGCCGCGAGGACGACGTGCCGCTGCCGCTCAAGAAAGAACGCCTCAACCATCTGCTCGCAGTCCAGCGGGAAATCGCCGCGGCGCGCAACGCTCTGTACGTTGGCTCGAGCGTGGAGATCCTCGTCGACGGCATCGCGGAAGACGGCAGACCATACGGGCGGACTCGCGAGAACAAGGTCGCGTGGCTGCCGTCGGGCACGGCCAGACCCGGCGAGTTGCACACCGCACAGGTCGTCGACGCGAGTGCATGGCAATTGCACGTCGAGCAGGTCGGCACGGCGGCGTGAGAACGAGCTCGAAGATTCGGGCTCCGCACGTGGTGACGGCGGTGCCCGAGGCGCCTCGAGCCACGCTCGATCTTCAGACGGCCGGCGACACCCCCATCCTGCGCGAATATCGCGCTGTCAAAGCCGAGCACCCCGACGCGATCGTGCTTTCGCGACTTGGTGATTTCTTCGAGATGTTCGGCGGGGACGCGCAAATTGCGGCGCCCATCCTCGGCCTGCAGCTGACCGGGCGGGGATTCGGCGGCGCGGGCCGGTTGCCGATGTGCGGCTTTCCGCACCAGGCAATCACGCAGCACATCCGCAAACTCCTCGACGCCGGGCAGCGCGTCGCCATCTGGGATCAGGTGGGCGAGGTCGTTTCCGGTCGGCTGGTGCAACGAGCGGTGACCCGTGTGCTGAGCCCCGGCATGGTGGTCGAGGCGGAGTTGCTCGATCCCTCGGCGGTATCGCGATGCGTGGCGCTGTTCTCGCTCGACGGTCGCGTTGGCGTCGCGGCATTCGATCCCAACACGCAATATCTCGAGCTCTTCGCGATCGACGGCGGTCTCGAGGGCGCCGTTCTCGCAGACGAGCTCGCTCGGCTCGACCCGAGTGAGCTGCTCGTCCCGGACGGCACTGCTCTGCCGTCGGGGCTCGCCGCACTCGCCCAGGTGACGCCACTTGCCACCTCGCTGTTCGACACGACGCGTTCCGAGGAGCGCCTGCGGCGTGCTTCCGGGGCCGTGTCGCTCGACGGTCTCGGCGTGACCGCCGTCCCGAGCGCACTCCGCGCAGCCGGGGCAGTGCTCGCCTACTGCGAACGCGCGCACATCGTCATCAGCCAGGACCTGCTTCGCATCGCCATCCGTCCCACGGATGGGGCGATGCGTCTCGACGCCCATACCCGCGCAAATCTCGAGCTTTTTGCGCGGCTCGGCGAGCGCGGCGTTTCGCTGCTGCAGCTGCTCGACGCGACCCGCACACCGATGGGCGTGCGCCTGCTCCGGTCCCGCCTGCAGGATCCGCTGGTCGATGTCGCCGAAATCAACCGGCGCCTCGACTCGGTCGACGTGCTGCTTGCCGACCGCGATGGACGGCGCCACCTCCGCGACGCGCTTGCAGGGATGCGTGACCTCGAGCGACTCGTGGCGCGCTGCGTGCAACGGCTCGCGACGCCGCGCGACCTCGGCGCAATCCGCGACACATGCGCGGCCCTCGAGGTGACGGGCCGGGCCGCGACACAGATCGCTGCGGCCAGCGCCGAGATCAGCGATGCGGCAGCCCGCTGCCATCCTCCCGACGGGGTGGGCGAGCGGCTCAACGCCCTGCTCTGCGAAGACCTCCCGGCGGCTTCGAGTGACGGCGGCGCCATCCGGCCGGGTGCGGACCTCGACCTGGACAACCTTCGCGCCGCAGGGAGCGGCGCCCGCAGCTACCTCGCCGCGCTGGAGGCGAGCGAGCGCGAGCGTACGGGCATCCGATCCTTGCGCGTCGGCTACAACCGGGTCTTCGGCTATTTCATCGAAGTCCCGAACGCGCATCGCGACCACGTCCCAGACGACTACTCCCGCAAGCAGACCCTCGCCGGTGCCGAGCGTTTCGTCACGCCCGAACTCAAGGAGCACGAGACGATCGTCCTCCACGCCCGCGAACGCGCAATCGCCCGTGAACAGGAATTGCTCGCGGGCGCGGCAGCACAGGTGGCGATGGAGGCCCGGGCGCTCGCGGACGCGGCGGCCGCGGCAGCGACCCTCGATGTCGCGCAATCCCTCGCCACTGTGGCCGAGGAAGGGCACTGGGTGCGGCCGGTCGTCGACGCGTCTTCGACGCTGCGGATCGTCGGCGGGCGCCACCCGCTCGTGGAGCGCACGCTCGGCCCAGGCAGGTTCGTGCCGAACGACCTCGACCTGGACGACGAGGCACGGATCGTCGTGCTCACCGGTCCCAACATGGCCGGGAAGTCGACGTATCTCCGGCAGACGGCGACCATCGTGCTGCTTGCGCAGATCGGCTCGTACGTCCCAGCCGATGTGGCCGAGATCGGCGTGTGCGATCGGATCTTCACCAGGATCGGAGCACACGACGACCTGAGTGGCGGCCTCTCGACGTTCATGGTGGAGATGGCCGAAACTGCAGCAATCCTCAGACAGGCGACGGGGAAGAGCCTGGTGATTCTTGACGAGATCGGCCGCGGCACATCCACCTACGACGGCGTGAGCATCGCGCAGGCAGTGGTGGAATACCTCCACGACGCGCCGCAGTTGAACTGCAGGACGCTGTTCGCCACGCACTTTCACGAGCTGACCGTGCTCGCGGCGCAGATGCCGAGGGTGCGCAACGCTCGCGTCGAGGTGGTCGAGGACGGCGCCGACATCACCTTCCTGCACCGCATCGTCCCGGGCGGCGCCGACCGCTCATACGGTGTTCACGTCGCGAGGCTGGCCGGCATTCCGGGCGGAGTTCTCGCACGGGCCCGGCAGTTGCTCGCCGCGCAGGAACGCGAACGGCCCCTCGGTGGTGGGGACCACGCCGGCGACCAGCTGACCCTCTCGATTCTGGAACCGGTGCCACATCCTGTCGTGGACGAGCTTGCGGCGCTCGACCTCGACGGCATGACCCCGATTGCCGCGCTGAACAAGCTCGTCGAGCTTCGCGGACGAGCAGCGACGTGATCGCCACCTCGCCGATCCGACGGCTCCCGCAGGTTGTCGCCGACGCAATCGCGGCAGGCGAGGTGATCGAGCGCCCCGCGTCGGTGCTCAAGGAACTCGTGGAGAACGCGCTCGATGCGGGCGCGCGTCGAATCGACGTCAGCATCGAAGGTGGCGGGCTCGTCCGGATGGTGGTGGCCGATGACGGCAGCGGGATCGCCGAGGACGACCTCGAGCTCGCTGTTGAACGGCATGCCACCTCAAAGATCGCGGTCGCGGACGACATCGCACGTGTCCGTACGCTCGGGTTCCGCGGTGAGGCGCTGGCCAGCATCGCAGCCGTGTCGGAGTTGCGCATCACAACGCGCACCCGCGAACAGGTCGGGGGCGCCGAGCTGCGCGTGCGCCATGGCGAGCTGCTGTCACGTGGCGCAGCCGCGAGTGCCCCCGGGACACGCGTGGAAGTCTGTGAGCTCTTCGCGGCGTCGCCGGCGCGCCTGCGTTTCCTCCGCTCGGTTGCCACCGAGGGCAGTGCCGCGGTCCGTGTGGTCGCCGATCTCGCGATCACGCACCCCGAAGTGTCCTTTACCTGCAGCAATGACGGTCGGATCGTGGTGCGGACGGCGGGTGGATCGCTGCGCGACGCCATGCGCGCGGTGATCGGCGGCAGGGCCGAGCGCGACCTGCTGGACGTCGACTCGCCCGGCCCGATCGCCATCGGCGGGCTCATCGCTTCTCCACACGCGCACCGCGCATCGCGCAGCGGGCTCGTGCTCATCGTCAACCACCGCCTGGTACACAACCGATCGCTGCTCGTCGCCATCGACGAGGCGTACCGCGGCCTCATTCCGGGTGGGCGCCACGGCTACGGCGTCGTCACCGTCGAGATGGCGGCGGGTGCGCTCGACGTCAACGTGCACCCGGCCAAGCGCGAGGTGCGGTTCAGGGACGAACGCGAAGTGTTCGGCGCCGTGCAGCGCGCGTGCTGGGCAACGCTTCGTTCCGCGCCGGCACTCGGTGCGGACGGACACATCCCGTCAGGGTTCGCCGGAGCGGCGCTGGAATTTCGCGAAGGCGAGGTCACGCTCGTCGGGCACACACCGCCACTCGCGAGCCCAGAGGATGCGGCGCGCGCGTGGAATACCGAGGCCCCGCACGACGGCCTGCGTGCGTGGACCCCAGCGATCGGAGGAGACGTGCTCTCCGACGGCGCTGCTGCGTCGACGCTCCCTGCCATGGAAGCGCTCGGTCAGGCGGGGAGCGGGTTCCTCGTCGCCACAGCCGGGGACACCGTGGTGCTTGTGGATCCCCACGCAGCGCACGAGAAGATCCTCTATACCGAGCTCCTCGCACGCTCGCGACAGCAGGTTCCAGATGTAGCGGGGGCGCAATTGCTGCTCATTCCCGTTGTCGTGGAATGCGGGCCCGTCAAGGCCGCGCGAGTTGCAGACGAACATGACTTTTTCTCGAGATGCGGTTTCAGCATCGAGCAATTCGGGCCGGGCGCCGTACGTTGCACCGCGGTTCCTGTCACGGCCGCGGGCGCGGACCCGGAGGTTTTGGTTGCCGAGCTCATCGAGCGCCTCGACGATCGCGACGCAGGGACGGAGGAGCGCCGGCATCGCCTCGCAGCCCTGGTCGCATGCCACTCGGCCGTCCGCTTCGGCGACCGCCTCGACGTGGTCGCCCAGCAGCGCCTGTTGGATCAGATGGTGGCGACTCCCGGAGCCACCACCTGCCCACACGGGCGCCCCTCAGTGGTCATGCTCGACGATGCAATGCTTCGCCGCGCATTCCGGAGGCCGGCACGATGAGTCGCCCGATGCTGGTGATCGTCGGTCCCACCTGCTCCGGCAAGACCGCGCTCGCCGTTGCCGCGGCATCCAGCCTCGCGCCGGCGGACATCCTCAACGCTGACTCGCGCCAGGTGCGCCGGGGACTCCGGGTCGGGACATGCGCGCCCCTTCCCGCAGAACTGCATGGGGTCCGGTGCCACCTGCTTGACCTCTGCGATCCCGGCGAGACCTTCACGGTCGCGGACTGGCTGACTGCTGCGCGGCGCAGCCTGGAGCGGCTCGATCGGGCCGGAACCCGCGCCGTCGTCGCCGGCGGGACCGGCCTCTACGTGACGGCGCTGGTCGATGGCTTCGACCTTGCCCAGGTGCCGCCGGATCCGGTGCGCCGCGCCGACCGCGCCGAGCTCGCCGCGACCCCGGAGGGACTGGCGTCACTCGCCGCCGAGCTTCGCAAGCGGGACCCCGCGGGCTCCACTGCAATCGACCAGCGCAATCCGCGTCGGGTCATCCGGGCCCTCGAGATCCTCGACGCCAAGGGCGGATCGGTGCTCACGGCGCGGCGACGCGCAGCTCCGCGGCCTGCGGTGATGGTGGGGCTCGACGTCGCCCGTCCCGTGCACGCACGCTGGATCGAGCACCGCATCGCCGGGATGTTCGACAGCGGTGGCATCCAGGACGAGGTGCGCTGGCTCCTCGGCAGAGGGCTCGACCGCGAGGCAATCGGTTCCTGCGGCATCGGTTACAGCGAGGCGCTCGACCTGATCGAG
>JBEKKP010000036.1:0-25531 GCA_050010655.1 Candidatus Dormibacteria bacterium | reverse complement strand
GCCGGAATCGTCTTGTCACATCCGACGATGAGCACGAGACCGTCGAAGCTGTGGCCTCGGGTGACGAGCTCGATCGAGTCGGTGATGACCTCACGGGAGACGAGCGACGCCTTCATCCCCTGCGTTCCCATCGTCACGCCATCACTGACGGCGATCGTGCTGAATTCCATCGGCGTGCCGCCCGCTGCGCGAATGCCTGCTTTCACCTGCTCCGCGAGTTCGCGATGGTTCCAGTTGCACGGCATGGTCTCGATCCACGAATGACCAACGCCGATGATCGGTTTCTCCAGGTCCTCGCGGCTGAAGCCGATTGCACGCAGCATCGCTCGCGCAGGCGCGCGATCGGGGCCATGCAGCATCACGGAGCTCGGTCTGGTCGAAGCTGAATCAGGCATGCGCGGAAGCATACGGTGCAGCCGTCACAGGTCCGTGCATTGACTGGAGAGCCGTGCAGGCCGTATTCTCTCGCCGAGATGTTGTACGGCTCCGCCCTGGTCCTGCTGGTAGGCCTGCTCCTGATTAGGAGCGGGGCTTTGATGCTTCAGGCCAGGCGCGTGCGCAGGTAGGCACACCACCAAGCCGGAATCAAGCAAAAGGCCCCCTCCCACGAGGGGGCCTTTTTTTGTACCCGGCGCACACCACTCGGAGGAACAGTCATGGCCGGCCCCGGAAAGGCACCCGCCCCGTATGACGGCATGGGTACACCGACTCGCTGGGACGCGAGAACTGGCGACGATCGATCCCAGTCCGAACGCCTCGACGCTGCACGCGCGGATCGCTTCGCTCCCGGGACGCCCCGGCACGACGAGAGCGAGGAGTTCGTGCGCCGATCGCTCAACCGCTACTACCAATGATCACCGCCCGAACGGATCAACGCTCGAGTGCGGCTGCGACGACAGCAGCAACCCCCGACGGCCTGGCGGAGCCGCCCCGGATGCTCACCGGCGCGCAGGTCGCCCTCGAATCGCTCATCCGCGAGGGCGTCGACACGATCTTCGGATACCCGGGCGGCGCCAATCTCTGGCTGTACCGCTACCTTCCGGAATACCCGGCGCTGCACCACATCCTCGTGCGTCACGAGCAGGGTGGGGCACACGCCGCTGACGGCTACGCGCGCAGCAAGCGCGGATCGGTGGGTGTGGTGTTCGCGACCAGCGGGCCCGGCGCGCTGAACCTGGTCACCGGACTTGCCACCGCCTACATGGACTCGGTGCCGGTCGTCGCCATCACCGGCCAGGTCCCGTCGACGGCAATCGGGACCGACAGCTTCCAGGAGTCCGATGTCATCGGCTCGACGATGTCGGTGGTGAAGCACTCGTACCTGATCACGCGCGCCGAGGACATCGCGCCGACGATCCAGGAGGCGTTCCACATTGCGCGCACAGGCCGACCCGGCCCGGTGCTCATCGACTTCCCCAAGGACCTCCAGGCCGCGATGACCGCGTTCAACTACCCGGACACGCCGGTGCGGCGGCGGTCATACCCGGCGCCCCCGCGGCCGGATCCCGCCAAGCTGCGCCAGATCGCCGAGCTCATCAAGGGCGCGAAGCGTCCGGTGATCCTCGCCGGCCGCGGCGTGCTCATCGCCCGCGCCGAGGAGGAGCTTGCGGAGCTGGCGCATCAAGCGCATATCCCGGTCGGCTGGACGCTGCTCGGCACCGGCGCATTCCCGGTGACGGACCCGATGGCCCTGCAGATGGTGGGATTCATGGGCGCGGGATACACCAACAAAGCGGTGTGCGAAGCGGACGTGCTGATCATGATCGGCATGCGCTGCGACGACCGGGTCACCACCCGGCTCGACTCGTTCGCACCGCGCGTCGAGCACCTCGTGCACATCGACATCGACCCCGCCGAAATCGGCAAGAACGTCGTTCCGCACGTGAGTGTCGTGTCCGACGCAAAGGTTGCGTTGCGCGAGCTGAACCTCCTGGTCGAGCCGAAGCGTGAGCATGCGTGGCTCACGCAGATCGATCAGTGGAAGGAAGAGCACCCGGTGCGCTTCACGAATCACACCGGCCTGCTCCAGCCGCAACAGGTGCTCGAGGCGATGTACGCGCGCTGCGAGGACGAGGCGATCGTCGTCGCGGACGTCGGCCAGAACCAGATCTGGGCAGCGCTCTGGTTCAACTACAGCAAGCCCGGTCTCTTCCTCAACTCAGGCGGGACCGGGACCATGGGCTACGCGTTTCCCGCATCCATGGGCGTGAAGTTGGCGAATCCCCGCAAGACCGTGTTCTGCGTCACCGGCGAAGGCGGATTCGTCATGAACATGCAGGAGATGGCGACGATGGTCGAGAACAACATCGACGTCAACGTCGTGATCCTCAACAACTCCTCGCTGGGCATGGTCCGCCAGTTCCAGGACGACTTCTATGACGGCGTGCGTTCTGCCGTCGACCTGACGTTCACGCCGGACTTCGTCAAGCTCGGAGACGCCTTCGGGATGAAGGCGATGTCCACCGATCGCATCGAGGACGTCGGACGGTTGCTCGACGAGGCGATGGCGCACAAGGGACCGGTGCTCCTGAACTTCAACATCGACCCCAACGCCAACGTGTATCCCATCGTGCCGCTCGGCAAAGGCATGCTCGACTTCGTCGAGGCGAGCTGATGACGCAGAGCCGCCTGCTCTCGGTGCTTGTCGACAACAAGCCCGGGGTGCTGCAACGCGTCGCGTCGATGATCCGCCGGCGTGGGTTCAATATCGACTCGCTCTCCGTCGGACCCACCGACGACGACTCGATTTCGCGGATGACCATCACCGTGCACGTCGGACGGCAGCAGGCGGAGCAGGCAACGAAGCAGCTCGCCAAGCTCATCGACGTCATCACCATCGACGACATCACGGGATTGCGCAACGTGGCGCACGAGCTGGTGCTGGTGCGCATGCACGCGCCACCGGGTGAACGCACGGAACTGCTCAACCTGGTCGACATCTTCCGTGGCCGCATCGTCGACGTCGCCGCGAGCTCGGTGATCATCGAGGTGACCGGCAGCGCCGAGAAGATCGACAACTTCATCGAACTCATGCGCCCCTATGGCATCAAGGAACTGGCGCGCAGCGGCGTCGTCGCGCTCGTGCGCGGCGACCAGGCGCGCATCCGACTCATGGACTTCGCGATCGACGGCGATGAGCAACAGACCGATCCGTCGCTCGCCGCGGGCGTTGCGGAAGACAACACCGGCACCGTGTGAATAACCGTAGAGGAGGCAGCGATCAATGACCGCTCGGATGTACTACGACGCAGACGCCGATCCCGAGGCGTTGTCTGGCAGGCCAATCGCGATCCTGGGGTACGGGTCGCAGGGCCATGCCCACGCGCTGAACCTGCGCGACTCGGGACACGACGTGCGCGTCGGGCTCCTCGAGTCGAGCAAGAGCCGCGCCGCAGCCGAAGCTGAGGGGTTGCGAGTCGTGACGCCTGCCAAGGCGAGCGAGGAAGCCGACGTCATCATGATGCTGACGCCGGACACCGGGCAGCGCGCCCTGTACGACGAGGCGATCGCACCGCACCTGCACGCGGGCAAGATGCTGATGTTCGCGCACGGCTTCAACATCCGCTACGAGCTGATCGACCCGCCGGCAGGCGTCGACGTGAGCATGGTGGCGCCGAAGGGACCGGGGCATTTGGTGCGTAGCACCTTTGCCGCGGGTCAGGGCGTCCCCTGTCTGTTCGCGGTGCACCAGGACGCGACCGGGAGTGCGCGTGCGCGCACGCTGGCCTATGCGCGAGGCATCGGCGGCACGCGCGCCGGCGTCCTCGAGACCACGTTTGCGGAAGAGACCGAGACCGACCTCTTCGGCGAGCAGGCAGTGCTGTGCGGCGGGATCACCTCGCTCGTGAAAGCAGGATTCGACACCCTCACCGAGGCGGGATACCAGCCCGAGCTCGCGTACTTCGAGGTGATGCACGAGCTGAAGCTCATCGTCGACCTCATGTACCAGGGTGGTCTCTCATACATGCGCTACTCGGTGAGCGACACCGCCGAATACGGCGATTACGTCAGCGGGCCGAAGGTCGTGGATCAGCGCACCCGCGAGACGATGCGCAAGCTGCTCACCGACATCCAGGACGGCACGTTCGCCAAGGCCTGGATCGCCGAGAACGAGGCCGGACGGCCGAATTTCGTCGAGTACCGCGACGAGGAGATGCACCTCCCGATCGAGCGAGTCGGCGCCGAGTTGCGCTCGAAGATGGGCTGGCTCGACAAGAAGACCGCGCCGGGCATGGACAAGGTGCTGGCCGAGTCCGATCGCGAGGAGGCGCGAGTATGACCGAGTCGCTCACGATCCTCGACACGACGTTGCGCGACGGCGAGCAGTCGCCGGGAGTCGCGCTCAACGCCGAGGACAAGCTCCAGATCGCACATCAACTCGCGAGACTCAAGGTCGACGTCATCGAGGCCGGGTTCCCGCACAGCTCCCCGGGCGACTTTGCCGCGGTGAAGGCAATCGCCGAGCAGGTCGAGGGACCGGTGATCGCCGGGCTGTCGCGCTGCTTCGAGGCGGATGTCCGTGCGTGTGCGGCAGCGCTCGAGCCGGCAGCACATGCCCGCATTCACGTGTTCATCGGCACGTCGCCGATTCATCGCGAAGGGCAGCTCCGCATGACGCAGCGCGAGGTCTTCGACCACGCCGTGCAGATGACCGCGCTCGCGAAGTCGTTTCGTGAGGACGTCGAATTCTCACCGATGGACGCGAGCCGCACCGAGCGGGACTACCTCGCCGAGATCGTCAACGGCTGCATCGAAGCAGGTGCGACGACGATCAACCTGCCCGACACCGTTGGGTATGCGACGCCCGACGAATGGCGCGACCTGATCGCGTGGATGTACCTGCAGGTACCGGCGCTGCGCAACGTCGTGCTCTCGGTCCACTGCCACAACGACCTCGGGCTCGCGACGGCCAACTCGTTGGTCAGCGTGCTCGGCGGCGCGCGCCAGATCGAGACGTGCGTCAACGGCATCGGCGAGCGCGCCGGCAATGCCGCGCTCGAAGAGGTCGCGATGGCCACACGCCTGCATCCTGAGGTGTATGGCGTCACCACCCAGCTCGACCACTCGCAGCTGTATCGCACGTCGCGTCTGGTCTCGCAGCTCACGGGCATGCTCGTGCAACCGAACAAGTCCGTGGTGGGCGCCAACGCGTTCGCGCACCACTCCGGCATCCACCAGGACGGCATGCTCAAGGACCGCAGGACGTTCGAGATCATGGAACCGGGTCAGGTTGGCGCGGGATCCACACTCGTCCTCGGCAAGCTGAGCGGACGTCACGCGCTCCGCGACCGTCTCGACCAGCTCGGCTACAAGCTCGACGGCGAGGAATTGCAACGCGCCTTCGTGCGCTTCAAGGAGCTCGCGGATCGCAAGCGCGATGTCACCGACCGCGACCTCGAGGCGATCGTCGCCGATGAACGCCAGGGCGGCGAGGAAACATTCCGTCTCGAGCATCTGCAGGTGAGCTGCGGCACCAACCTCCGGGCAACCGCCACCGTGCGAATGCTGCTCAGCGATGGCGTGAGCCACGAAGCGGTCTCCATCGGCGATGGCCCCGTCGACGCGACGTACAAGGCCATCGACTCACTGGTGCAGGTCAAGGCCGAGCTCGAGGAGTTCGCCATTCAGGCGATTACCGAAGGCATGGACGCCGTGGGCGAGGTGAGCGTCCGCCTGCGTCAGGACGGAGCGTTGAGCTCGGGCCACGGCGCCGACACCGACATCCTCGTCGCCGCGGCAAAGGCATACGTGCATGCGCTCAACCGCTTGACGGCACGCCTCGCCGCGGGACCGAGAGTCCCACCCGAGCGCATGGCGGCGATGGAGACAGCCGCGGAGGCGAGCGCGGTTGGCAGGCCGGCGGCCACACCTTCGGGGGTGGAATGACACCACGAACGCTCTTCGACAAGATCTGGGACGCGCACGTCGTGGCCGGTGAGCCCGGCGAACCGTCACTGCTCTACGTCGACCTGCATCTCGTCCACGAGGTGACCTCGCCACAGGCATTCGAAGGCCTCCGGATCGAGGGCCGGAGCGTGCGCCGGCCGGGTCTGGTTGTTGCCACGATGGACCACAACGTCCCGACCGACGGTGACGGCGTCAGCGGCGCCGATGCCATGAGCGTGGCGCAGATGGACGCGCTGCGGAAAAACTGCGACGACTCTGGAATCGCGTGCTTCGGCGCCGGCCATCGCTGGCAGGGCATCGTCCACGTGATCGGACCGGAACTGGGACTGACGCTGCCGGGTACCGTCGTCGTCTGCGGCGATTCCCACACCGCCACCCACGGGGCCTTTGGGGCATTCGCGCTCGGCATCGGCACGTCCGAGGTCGAGCATGTCCTGGCCACCCAGTGTCTGCGTCAGTCACGTCCGGCAACGATGGAGGTGCGCATCGAGGGCACGCTGCCAGTCGGTGTGACGGCGAAGGATGTTGCGCTCGGCGTCCTCAACGCCATCGGCACCGCCGGAGCGGCCCACCACGTCGTGGAGTACACGGGTTCCGTCGTTCGCGGGTTCTCGATGGAACAGCGAATGACCCTTTGCAATCTCACCATCGAAGGCGGTGGCCGGGCCGGGATGATCGCCCCCGACGACACCACGTTCGCGTACATCAAGCGACGTCCCTACGCGCCGACCGGCGCCACCTGGGACGAGGCCGTTGCGGCGTGGAGCGAACTGCGCAGCGACGATGGTGCTGTGTACGACCGCGTCGTGCACATCGACGCGGCGACGATCGAGCCGACGGTGACGTGGGGCACGACTCCGGCGCAGTCGGTGCCGGTGACCGGACGCGTTCCGGACCCGGAGTCCTTTCACGATGCGGCTGAGCGCGAGTCGGCGGTGCGCGCATTGGCGTACATGGGGCTCGAGCCGGGGACTGCGATCGAGGACATCAAGCTGGACACGGTGTTCATCGGCTCGTGCACCAACGGCCGTATCGAAGACCTGCGCGCAGCGGCTGCGATGCTCGACGGCCGGCGCGTCCACGACGGCATGCGAGTCCTGGTCGTACCGGGCTCGGCGCAGGTGAAGGCGCAGGCGGAGGCGGAGGGTCTCGACACGATCTTCACGAGTGCGGGCGCCGAATGGCGCAATCCCGGGTGCTCGATGTGCCTCGGCATGAATCCCGACATCCTCCAACCCGGCGAGCGATGCGCAAGCACCAGCAACCGCAACTTCGAGGGTCGTCAGGGACGCGGCGGACGGACGCACCTCGTCTCCCCCGCGATGGCGGCAGCGGCGGCAGTCGAAGGCCGGTTCGTCGATGTCCGGCGCATGCCGGTTGCGGCGGGACGCTCATGAGACCGTTCCACCGCGAGGAGGGAGTGCTCGTCCCGCTCGACCGCTCCGACGTCGACACCGATCAGATCATCCCGAAGCAGTTCCTCAAGCGAATCGAGCGAACCGGCTACGGCGAATACCTGTTCAACGACTGGCGCCGCGACGCTAACGGTGCAATCAAGGAGGACTTCGTCCTCAACCAGGACGCGTATGCCGGCGGGACGGTGATGGTCGCCGGACGCAACTTCGGATGTGGCTCGTCGCGCGAGCACGCGGTCTGGGCGCTCGCCGACTACGGGATGCGCGCCGTCATCGCCGAGTCCTTCGCTGACATCTATCGGACCAACGCGCTCGGCAGTGGGTTGCTGCCGGTGACCCTCCCGGAGCACGAGGTACGCGCGCTGCTGGACCTCGCTGTGGAGCAACCGGGGATCACCGTCGCGGTCGACCTCGAGGCCCAGACGGTGACATGCGGCGATCTGCGCTTCAGCTTCACCATGGATGCGTTCGAGCGTCGCCGCCTGCTCGAGGGACTCGATGACATCGGGTTGACCCTCGAGCACGAAGCCGAGATCACCGCCTTCGAGGAGCGCCGCCCCGCATGGATGCCGGATCTAGCACGCACCGGGGCGACTTCGTGAAGGCGAATCTCGTGGTGCTCCCGGGCGATGGTGTCGGCCCCGAGGTCGTCAACGCGGCGCTCAGCGTGCTCGCGACGGTCTGCGAGGCGGATGGCGCCGAGGTGAGCATCGACGTGCATTTGATCGGTGGACGCGCCATCGATGAGTTCGGTATGCCATTGCCGGACGAGACTCTCGAAGCCTGCAAAGCAGCCGACGCCGTACTGCTCGGAGCAGTTGGCGGACCGGCGTGGGATCACCTGCGCGGCGAGCAGCGCTGCGAAGCCGGGTTGCTGAAGTTGCGCCGCGAGATGGATGTCTTCGCGAATGTCCGTCCCGTGAAAGTCCATCCCCATCTCGTGGATCGGACAACGCTCCGCCCCGAGGTGGTGCACGGCACCGACCTCGTGATCGTTCGCGAGTTGACCGGGGGCGCATATTTCGGCCAGCCGCGTGGCCGCACCGGCAGCGGCGCTGACGAGATAGCACGCGACAGCATCGTGTACAGCGCGGCAGAGATCGAGCGTGTTGCCAGGGTCGCGTTCAAGCTCGCGCAATCGCGACGCGGAGAGCTCATCTCGATCGACAAGGCAAACGTGCTCATCACGAGCCAGCTCTGGCGAGAGATCGTCACCGGACTCGGCGCGGAGTACCCGGACGTCGCATTGACCCACGAGCTCGTCGATTCGTTCGCGATGCGCCTCGTCCGCGAGCCCGCGACTGTTGATGTGGTCGTCGCCGAGAACCTCTTCGGCGACATTCTCAGCGACGAGGCGGCAGTGCTCGCGGGCTCGCTCGGCTTGCTGCCGTCTGCGAGTCTCGGTGCCTCGGATCAGGGTTTGTACGAACCGATTCATGGCAGCGCGCCGCGTCTCGCGGGCAAGGGCATCGCCAACCCGTACGGCACGATCCTCTCGGTCGCGATGCTGCTCCGCCATTCGCTGCACCGCAACGACCTCGCAGTGGCAATCGAATCCGCGGTCGACGTCTGCATCGCCGAGGATGTGCTCTCGCCCGACCTTGGCGGGACGTCCGGCACCGAGGATGTCGCAGCCGCAGTGGCACGCGAGACGGTGCGCCAGCTCAGCGCTGTGGGAGCAACGTCGTGAGCATCGAGATCTACGACACGACGTTGCGCGACGGCGCGCAGGGTGTCGGCATCAACTTCTCGGTATCCGACAAGCTGCGCATCGCCGATCACCTCGACACGCTGGGCGTCACCGTCATCGAGGGCGGATGGCCGGGCGCGAATCCCACCGACACCGAGTTCTTCTCGGCGATGCAGCACCACCCGCTTCGCAACGCCACGCTGGCGGCGTTCGGCGCGACGCGCCGTCCCGGACTGGCGGCGCAGGACGACCTCCAGCTGCGCACGCTGCTCGACTCGATGGCGCCGATCATCACGCTGGTCGGCAAGGCGTGGGACCGTCAGGTCGCCGACGTGTTGCGGACGACCAACGATGAGAACCTCGCGATGATCGGCGACTCGGTGCGCTGGTTTCTCGACCACGGCCGCAGAGTCGTGTACGACGCCGAGCACTTTTTCGACGGGTACAGCAGCAACCCCGACTACGCGATGCGCTGCCTCGATGCGGCAGTCGCCGCCGGCGCCGAGCGCATCACGTTGTGCGACACCAACGGGGGCACGCTCCCCGATCGCGTGGAGACGGTGGTTCGCGACATGACCGCGCGATTCGGCAGCATCGCCGGCATCCACTGTCACGACGACTCCGGATGCGCCGTTGCCGCAACGCTCGCAGCGGTGCGCGCAGGGGCTGTGCAGGTGCAGGGGTGCATCAACGGATACGGCGAGCGCACCGGCAACGCGAACCTCTGCACGCTGATTCCCAACCTGCAGCTCAAGATGGGCGTTCACGTCATCGACGATGCGCAGCTGGCACGCCTGACGGAAGTCGCCCGCGATGTGGCGGAGATCGCCAATATCGCGCCACCGATCTCGGCGCCGTACATCGGCCAGGCGGCATTCACGCACAAGGGCGGCCAGCACATCGACGCAATGAGCAAGGCATCGTACGCGTATCAGCACATCGATCCCGCCCGTGTCGGCAACGAGCGGCACTCGGTGATCACGCAGCAGTCTGGGCGTGGCACGGTGCTCGAGAAGGCGGCGGCGTTTGGTGTCGACCTCACCGAGGACCGCGCCCTGGCGCGGCGTGTCGCCGACGAGGTGAAGCAACTGGAGTTCAGCGGTCACTCGTTCGAAGGCGCGGAGGCCTCGTTCGAGCTGCTGGTACATCGCGCTCGCGGCAATCCGGCGCCGTTCACGCTCATCGATTACATCGCGCTGGTCGAGCAACGCGAAGGTCGTTCACTCGTCTGCGAGGCGACCATCAAAGTGCAGGTGGGCGACACCGTCGTTCACACCGTCGCGGAGGGCAACGGACCGGTCAACGCGCTCGACGCCGCGCTGCGCAAGGCGCTGACGCCGAGCTACCCGGAAATCGGCGCCACCCAGCTCTTCGATTACAAGGTGCGCGTTCTCGATGGGCGCGATGGCACGGCCGCTGGTGTTCGAGTCCTCGTCGAGAGCGGCGACCACCACCGGCGCTGGAGCACGGTGGGGTGCAGCACCAACATCATCGAGGCCTCGTGGAGCGCACTCGCCGACGCGTTCGAGTACGCGATTGTGGCGACGCGCGAGCGATCAGCCCTTTCTGGCGAGCACCTGGAGGTAGTCTGACTCGAGGGTCAGGCCGCCGCCGGACACCTGGTTCAACTCGGTGAAGAGCTTCTTGCCCTCGTCACGGAGTGACGCTGCCTGATCGGCATCGAGCAAGGTGAGGATGGCACTGAGCGGTGGGTTGGCCCGAGCCCAGAATTCCCATCCGGCATCGAGCGACTCGAACTCGAAGGTGAGCGCCTGCGGGTAGATCTCGATCGACGAGGTGAGGCCCTTGAATCTGCGGTGGACCTCGTCGGTGACGCCCCATTCGAACGGCGAGTGCATCCCGGGCGGCGGCGGCGGCCCGTACTCGGCCAACAACGCGGTGAAGCGCCCGAGAAATCCCTTCGGCCCGTAGTTGGCCATCGCGACGAGGCCACCGCGTCTGGCGACGCGGAACAGCTCGAGCGCAACACGCTCCGGATCCGGCGCGAACATCGCTCCGAACACGGACGCCACAACGTCGAAGCGCTCGTCCGGGAACGGAAGATGCTCGGCGTCGGCCTCGCGCCATTCGATCGGAAGGCCGAGCGACCGGCTCCGGCCCTCGCCCAACTGGACCATCGAGGGAGTCAGGTCGGTGGCGACCACAGTCGCCCCGAGGCGAGCAGCGGCGATGGCGAAGTTGCCGTTGCCCGCGGCCACATCGAGCACCTCGGATCCGGCCTGGAGGCGGCTGCGCTGGGCGAGCTCGATCGCGTGTGGCTCGAGGTGCGCGGCGATCGCGCCGTAGTCGCCGAGCGACCACATCCAGCGGGCTGCGTCCTGTCTCGTCGCGTCGTCCCCCACGGCCAACCTCCTATGCGGCGACGTCCCGCCGCGCCAGCGCAACGCCGGCGGATCCAAAGCCCACGACCACGATGGCGAGCATCGCGATCAGCCCACCCACGAACACCGGCGTGATCAGAGGTGTGCCGTACAACTGAAAGACTGACAGGTTGTCCGCCCACGACGGCCATTTGAAGAGCGGCCCGAGTTCGAAGACCAGGTACGAGATCACCGCGACTGTCGAGAGGATGACGACGGCGGCCCGTGGCCGCCAGCCCGCGAGCAGTGCGCCCGCTGCGGCGAAGGTGAGCGCAAAGGGGATGAGCAGGAGGGTGGCGATGACCAGTTTCCCGACGTCGACCACGATTCCCTCGGCGGGCGCGAGCGCGAGGATCACCGCCATGGCGACGAATGCAGCCACGGTCACCGTCAGGGTGAGCTCGACGGCGCGCTCGGCGAGGACTCTCCAGCGTGGCAGCGGTTCCGCAAGCTGCATCTCGAGCACTCCCGACGAGTCGTCCGATGACCAGCGGGAGACGGTCGTGATCGAAAGGATCGCGAGCAGCGCCTGGGCAAAGCTCAGCCAGATGAGCGCAAGCAACACCGTGTGGATGTCTCCTCCGAGACCGCGCAGATACGGTTGCAGGCTCGGCGTCGACGCGAAGAACGTTGCGGTGGCGTTCACCAGGAGCACGACCGCCGCCGCAGTCACACCCATGCCGACGGTCCACCCGATGCCGCCCGTGCGCCGGATCCACAGCCCGCGAAGCACGGGGATGCGCAGCAGCGGATTGGAGGAGGCGTCGTGCACGTCGGACGTGCGCCGCGGACGCGGGCGGATCAGTCCTGCGCCGACGTCACGCCGGACAAAGGCCGCAGCCGCGATGACAATCGCGGCAACGGCCACGACGAACAGAAGGATTGTCGCAGTGGCATTGAATGCGCCACCGGGAGCGACCGCGTTGGACTGGTTGAAGAGGAAGAACACGGAAAGGTCCGTGAACGGCGACCGGTGGACGCTCGATCTCCCGATGCTGTCGAGCAGAAACATGAGGAGCAGCAACGCGCTCCCGGATGCGGCCGCCGACCTGAAGTCGCCGGCGAGTTGCGCGACGATCAGTCCGATGCCGAAGCATGCGAGTGTCAGACCCCACAACGCGACGCTTTCTGCGATCAACCCCGCAACGTCACCCGGGGTTCCCCCGATCATGCAGCCCAACCAACCGGCCACCCCCGTCAGGAACACGATCAAAGCGCTCAGTCCCGCGAAAAACACGCTCCGGGTTGCGAGCAGGCGAAGACGCGAGATGCCGGACGAGAGCCAGGTCTCGACAAGACCTCTGTCCTCGTCACGCCGCACGGCGCCGCACGCGCTGAGGACGGCCCACGCGGCGAAGATGATCGCGAAGAATCCGTAGCCTCGCCACTGCAGATAGCCGGCTGGCGTATCGGGTCGAACCGGCACCGGCAGCAACCAGGCGAACGTCCCGCCGAGGATGGTGATCGATTGCCCGAACGCCTCCTGCGCGGCACGTGTCTTCCCCGCGATGATCGGAAACGCCGCGCTGTTGACGAGGACATAGAAGATGCCGAAGTACGCCATGGCGATCAGGCCGATGCGATGCAGGCGCAACAGGAGTCGCGGCGACATCACTGCTTGTAGTAGCTGAGGAACAGCGTCTCGAGGCTCGGCTCTTTGCTGACCATGTCGATCACCGTGTGCCCGCTCAATGCCGCGAGCAACCCGTCGAAGCCGCCATGGACCGTGCAGGTGACACGCGTGCCGTCCACCGCCACGTCCTCCACGCCTGCGGCGGCGCGAATGGCGGCTTCCGGGACATCGCCGCCGAATTCGACCGTCACCTCGTGGAAGCGAAGGTCGTGGACCTTGTCCATGGTCATGTCCGAGACCAGACGGCCGTCGCGGATGATGCCGACGCGCGAACAGGTCTCCTCCACCTCCGAGAGCACGTGCGACGAGAGAAAGACCGTTGTCCCCTGGGCCTTCACCTCACCGACGAGCTTGTGGAAGGTTTGCTGATTGAGTGGATCGAGACCGCCCGTCGGTTCATCGAGGATGAGCAGACGGGGACGGTGCATGAACGCCAGCACCAGACCGAGCTTCTGCTTGTTGCCGCGCGAGTACTCGCGAAACTTCCGGCCGAGGTCGAGTTCGAGGCGTTCTGCAAGCTCCGTGACCCTCGGCTTGTCGATGTCGCCACGCATGCCACCGAGGTACGTCACGACCTCACTGCCGCGCATGCCGCCGAACTGCGGCAACTCGCCGGGGAGATAGCCCACCTCACGTTTCACTGCGACGGAGTCGCGGTCGCAGTCGAGACCGAAGATGGTCGCGCCGCCGGCCGATGCATGGATGACACCCATGAGGAGCCGGATCGTGGTGGTCTTGCCCGCGCCGTTCGGCCCGAGGAAGCCGAAGACCTCGCCTTCGGCCACTTCGAGGTCGAGGTCGAACAATCCGTGGCTCGACCCGTAGTCCTTGGTCAGCCCATGCATCACCATCGCACTGGTCATTTGATCCTCCGCTTGTCGAGCCTGCGAATCAGGAGGGGGAACTCCTTGATCAGTGCGTCGCACCAGTCGGCCATCACCTCCATCCGCTGCCGGCTCTGCGTTCCGGATGCGGCTCGCGCTCCCTGCCGGAGCCGGGCAACCAGCTGATGCATCTGCGTCGTCCGCGCTGACGTCATCGCCTCCAGGTTGTCGAGCGGCTCGTAGAGGACACGCCGGCTGCCGGGCTGGCCGGCCGCACGCGCGAGCCCGAGCTGCACCAGCCGGCGCGCTGCGACGCTGGCCCCGCTCTTCGCGATGCCGAGCTCGGCGGCGATGTCATCAAGGGTCGCGGGCTCTTTCTTGAGGAGGAGATATGCGTAGATCCGTCCGCTCGTTCGTGCGATCCCCCAGCCGACCATCATCTGGCCCATGTCCTCGATGAAGGTGCTCTGCGCCTTGCTCGTGGCTTCGCTCATATTCAGTAAATTCAGAATATCACGACGAACGCGAGAGGACATGGAAGGTCCCCCAGCGCCTTTCGTGGTCGCGTGGACCGAATTCGATCGCTGTGACCTATGACCCCTGGGCGCTGATCTCGTTCCGACCGCCTGTCGGGACCTTCGGCCTGCCACTCCCCCTCCGCCGGCCCTGATCTCATGCCTTGTGGCACTGGCGGCGAAGTGACCCGACACCCAGGATGAGGCCCAGGTCAATCAAATACATGAGGAGACACCCACCATGACCAGTGGAATGCGTTGGCGGATTTTCGTACTGCAGATCGGGCTGATCGGCATCCTTGGCTTCGTGAGTGGGTTTGCCTTCTGGGCAAGCAACTTCGCGACCTCGACCGTGCACGACCAGCTCGCGGCCCAGCAGATCTACTTCCCCGCAGCGGGCACACCGGCGCTCACCGCGCTGCCCAAGGCTGATGACGTGGCGATGACCCAGTACGCGGGCCAGGAGCTGCTCACCGGTCAGCAGGCACAGGTTTATGCCAATAACTTCATCAACGTGCATCTCGGCGAGATCGCCAGCGGCCAGACGTACTCGCAGTTGAGCACGGCGGCCCAGGCTGACCCGACCAACGTCAAGCTCGCCGGCGAAGTGGCGACCATCTTCAAGGGCACCACGCTTCGCAGCATGCTGCTGAACGCATACGGCTGGGGCCAGATCGGGATGTTCGCGGGCTACGCGGCCATCGGCCTTCTGATCGCAGCGATCGTGGTCCTCGGAGCCTTCGTGTTCGAGATCTTCAGCCTCGTGGGCTCGAAGAAGCAGGTATCGACGACACGGGTGTCGCCGGCAGTCCCGACCACCGCACGGGGCGTCGCTTAACAACCCCCCGGAGCTAATCACTCCATGACCCATCGGCTCGCAGCCGGTGGGTCATTTGCTTTAACGGAGCAATCCGCATAGCCCCGTCATGGATTTGACACGGCGCGCTCGTATGATCGGAGGATGCGCGTCTTCTATTACTACGGTGGGCCATTCTGGGTCGGCTGGGTGATCTGGTTGGTCGTGCTCGTCGCGATCATCGTCACCGTGGTGCTGGTCGCGCGCTCATCCCGGCGTCGCGCGGTGTACCAGCGGCCCTGGAACGGCGGCCCGTGGCAGGGGCACTGGCACGGTGGCTGGCAGAGTCCCGGCCTCCACGAGCTCGACATTCGCTACGCGCGCGGCGAGATCACCCGCGACGAATATCTCCAGCGGCGCGCCGACATGCTTTCCCACCCCGGCGCACCACCTCCCGCCACGCCGCCCACTACACCGAGTTAGGTCCAGGCGGGCCGGGATCTCGGCGGAGACTGAACAGTCCGGTTTGCAGCCGGACCTGGGATCCCCGGCAGCCGTGCCTAGCGCATCCCGACGGGCTCGCCCCCGAAACTGCGCACGGCCCACGCCACGGCGCCGATCAGGCCGGCGTCTGTCCCGAGCGCCGCAGGGACGATCTTGCAGCGGCGATATGGGATCTCGAATGCGATCTCGGTGGCCGCGGTGCGCGCGGGCTTGAGCAGCAACTCCCCGGCGTGGATGAGGCCGCCGCCGATCACGATCACATCCGGGGCCAGCACGTTGATGAAGCCACCGATTGCCCGACCCAGCGCGTGGCCGGCCTCGTTGAACACCTGGAGCGAGAGCGCATCGCCGGCATTCGCAGCCGAGACGATGGCGCGGGCGTCGATCGTGGCGGGATCGAGGGTGCTCAGGGATGAGGGCGTTCCGGCTGCGATAGCGGCTCGTGCACGTGCGGCGATCGCCGTGCCCGAGGACATGCCTTCAAGACAGCCCGGGTGCCCTTGCCCGCAGCGAGGTCCGTTATCGCTGATCGGCGTGTGCCCAACCTCGCCGGCGGATCCGGTGGCGCCGTCGTACAGGTCGCCGTCGATGAAGAGCGCGCCGCCGATTCCGGTGCTCACCGTGATGAAGAGGAGATGCAGCGCGCCGCGTCCGGCGCCCGCCTTCAACTCCGCGTACCCGGCGGCCGCCGCGTCGTGGCAGATCACGACTGGACAGCCCACTCGCTCCGAGAGCATCGCCGCGGCGGGAGTCTCGGTCCAGCCGGTCATGTTCGGGGCGTCATGGACGATGCCTGCGCCGGGGTCGAGCGGACCGGGAATGCCGATTGCCAGGCCACGGATGTGTGCGCTGCCGGCCGCCTCGCGAGCGCATTCCGCAACGGCGTCGAGCACCACTGCAGGCCCATCACGCGACGGGGTGTCGCGGATCACGGGCTCGCCGTGGGTGACCTCGCCGATCGCCACCGCAGCGCGGATGCTGGTTCCGCCCAGATCAACGCCGATCAGTGCGGGGGTCATACGGCAGCGACCGAGTCGTCCCAGTGGCTCGGGCTCGCGATCCGCGCAGCGTCTTCCGGGCCCCACGTGCCTGCCGGGTAGAACGTGATCGGCGGCGGCGCCTCGATCACCGGCTCCACCGCCTTCCATCCGTACTCGACCTCGTCCTCACGAATGAACAGCGTGTGATCACCGTTGAGCGCGTCGTGGAGGAGCCGCTCGTACGCTTCAGGTGGCGACGTCTTGAATGAATCGCCGTACTTGAAGTTCATGTCGACGGACTGTGCGGTGACATCCGGTCCCGGTTGCTTGGCGACGAACGACAGTGCGATGCCCTCGTCCGGCTGAATGCGTACCACCAGGCGGTTGCGATGCAGGGTGTGCACGCCCGCCGTCTTGAACAGATGCAACGGCACGTCGTGGAAGGTGATCACCACGCGCGTGTCGCGTGTGGGCAGGCGCTTGCCCGTGCGCAGCAGGAACGGCACGCCGGACCAGCGCCACGACTCGAGATGCAGGCGAAGCGCGGCGTACGTCTCCGTGGTCGACGTCGGCGAGACACCCGGTTCCGCGCGATACCCGACCACTTTCTCGTTGTCGATCATCCCGGCCGTGTACTGCCCGCGCACGACGTCGTGCGGATGGATCGGCTGTATCGACTGCAGCACCTTGACTTTCTCGTTGCGGATGGCCTCTGCGTCGAAGGAGAGCGGTGGATCCATCGCCACCAATGACAGCACCTGGAACATATGGTTCTGGACGATGTCGCGTATGGCGCCGATCTCCTCGTAGAGCTTGCCGCGCATCTCGACGCCAAGCGACTCCGCCACGATGATTTCGACGCGTGATATTGCGTCGCGGCTCCAGAGTCGTTCGAAGAACGAGTTGCCGAAGCGGAAGACCAACAGGTTCTGGACGGTCTCCTTACCCATGTAGTGGTCGATGCGGAAGATGCGTTGCTCGGGAACGACATCGTGCAGCGTCCGGTTCAGTTCCTCGGCGGATTGCAAGTCGTGGCCGAATGGTTTTTCGATGATGATCGACGTCCCGTCGGCGAGACCGCTCGTCTTGATGCCTTCGATGAGCGACGTGAATGCCGACGGCGGCACCGCGAGATATGCGATACGTCGATCGAGCGTCGTTGCGGTCTTGACGGCGCTCAGGTTGCCGTCCGGCGGGAGTGGAACGAATTTCAGCCGTTTTGCGAACGACGCGAAGATCGTCTTCTGCAGCGGGGTGCGCGAGAACTCCTTCACTGCCGTCTCGGCGAGGTCGCGGAACTTCTGGTCGCTCCAGTCGAACGGCGCCGCACCGATGATCTGGCCCTTCTCCGGCAGCAACTTCTGGCGGTGCAGGTTGTACAGCGCGGGAATCAGCTTGCGCTGCGCGAGGTCGCCGGTGGCGCCGACCATGACGATGTCCTGGTCAGGCGGCGCGTGGAGCGGCATGAACTCCGACGGGGTCCGTTATCTGCCGCTGAAGTGACGCACGGTGACGTCAACGACCTTGATCACGATGGCGATGAGTGCGCTCGCAAAAGCGACCACCACCACGGGGAACTCAGCGCCCGGGGTTGAGTACGTATACGTCGCCAGCACCGCTGCAAAGAAGAGCCCGGCGATACAGACGACGAGGAGCCCGATCACCGTCCGTGTCACCCCGTCGAGCTCGGGTTTGCCCCGCATCGATACCGCAACACTCGGACTGAGCTTCTCCGCCGGAGCGAAATGCCGGATCGCCGCCACGATGAGCTGGAGGGCCACGATCCCGACGAAGATGCACACGATCGTGAGCACGAGCGGAAGTTCGACGCTCGGCGTGCTGTACGCGAGCGTTGCGAACAGCCCGGCAAACAACAGGCCCACCAGCACGGCGGCCATGCCGAGCACCGTCAGCCATGTGATCGCGTCCCAGTCCGGCAGCGTGATGGTGGGGAACTGGATGGGCCGGATGACGGACTCGCCACCGGTCAACTGATCGATGAACGCCGGTTGCGCGGTCAAACCGGAGACGCGTGCCTGCATGCCGTAATGCACGCGTTCCGTGGCCACCGGCGAAGCGGCGGCGAGCAACCCCGGTTGCGGGCCCGGGAACAGGCGGCGCTCTTCGGTGCGGCCGTCCGGGTAGCTCAGTCGGAGCAGACCGCACACCTCGCAGTGCCACGCACGGATCGGCAGGCCACCGACGATCGGCCCGTAGTACGTGACCGTCCGGCGCAGCCCCTCCGGACCGACGGCGCCCTCGTAATGGGCGAACTCGTGCGCCATGATCCCCGTGACCGGAGCCGGGTGGTCACAAGTGTCCGGCGTCGGCGGCGTGACGGAAGGTGCATTGGCGACAGCCACTGAGGATCGGATTGTAGTGCTGCGGGCGTCAGCCGACGGTCCGGCACGCGCGGGCGGTGTACCCGGCCTGCCGCATCGCTGTCGCGAGCGCTTCTGCGGTGGCCTGATCGGGCGTCACGGAGAAGACGGCACCGCCGCTGCCGGTGAGAAACCACGCCACGCCATCGACGACGTGACGTGCTCGCTCGAGTGCATCGGCAAGGGCTGGATTCGCACGGCACGCGGCCGCCTCGAGCGCACTCCCGAGCAAAGACGTGTCGGGCGTATCGCCCGCGTCGAGCAGCCGCGCCAGCCGGGCCGACCGGCCGTCCTCCCGGATCTCGTCGAGTGCGACGGCGGCGTACGTGTCGGCAGTGGAACTCGGCGTCGTCGAAGCGATGGCGAGGTGGAGTTGCGGGGCCCGGACCGGCTCGAGACGATCGCCCCGGCCGCGGACGCGATGGGCCGACAGTGAGAGCAGCGCCGGCACGTCGCTCCCGATACCGAGCGCGAGCGCGGCCAGGTGATCCGGGTCGACTTTCGACCCCATGTCCGTCAACCAGGCGGTCCCGGCTCGAAGCACTGCCGCGGCGTCAGCCGACCCTCCGCCGAGGCCGGCGCCGTGCGGGACGCTCTTGGAAAGCCAGACCCGAATGGCCAGCGAGCGTCCGGCGAGTTCCTGGAGCGCGCCCGCGGCTCGAAGCGTGAGGTTGCCCTCGCCGCTCGGCACCCCGGCAGCGGCCGGACCATCGACCTGCAGATGCTGACTGGCGGTGTCAGCGGCCTCGACGCTGAGCCCTACGAGATCGTGCCAGTCGATTGGGACAAGGATGCTGTCGATGTCGTGCCATCCGTCCGCGCGACGGGCGACCACCTCGAGCGCGAGATTGAGCTTTGCGTATGCGGGGACGACCCGCCAGGAAAGTCGAGACACGGTCGCTGATATACTGCTGGCTTCGTGCGTCCCTGGCTCGAATCTGCCCGGGGGGCGCGCACCAGTTATCGAATGATCTAGAAGAGCGAGCATGGCCAACTCCCGATCCGCGCGCAAGCGCATCAGGTCCAGCGAGCGGAAACACATCCGCAATCGCGCGGTGAAGTCCGCGGTCCGCACCAAGGTGATCAAGGCTCGCCACGCCCTGCTCGAGGAGGGCGGCGCCACCGGCGAGGCCGAGTTGCACGCCGCCATCAAAGCTCTCGACCGCGCGGCGGAGAAGGGCGTGCTCCACAAGAACAACGCGCGCCGCCGCAAGTCCCGTCTGGCCTCGATGGCTGCTCGTCTCGCGAACGTCGCCGAAGGCTCCGAAGGGGCCGCGGTGCGATCCGCTGCCGCCGGTGGCGCCAAGGGACGGAGCGCGAAGCAACCGGCCCGCGCTTCTGCGGCGAAATCCGCGGCCAAGTCGGCGCCGAAAGCTCCGGCGGCCAAGGCCACCGCGCCCAAGGCCACTGCAGCGAAGGTCGCTGCGCCGAAGGCGGCTGCTGCCAAGTCCACCGCGAAGACTCCCAAGAGCAAGTAACGCTCGGAGCCGGAGCGCCCCGCTATCGGCGGGACTTGCCGCGCTCTGCAGTGACCTCGGCCGCCGCGCGCAGCACCGCGAGGCGCAGGCCGTCGGTTTCCGAGATCTCGCCTGTCTTGAGCTTTCGGTCCACGTCGTGGAGCGCTGCAAGCCAGCCGGCGACGAGTGTCGCCGACACACTTCTCGCCTGACGGCTGAGACGGTCGGCTTGCCAGTCCGGTTTGCCCAGGGCAGCGGCGAGACCCGCGCCCGAGCCGTGCTGCCGCAGATACGCCTGCGCGAGCACGAGATCGCGAATCTGACCGGCGAGGATCGCGAGCAGATACGGACCGGCCCGTCCTTCTGACAGCAGCCGATCGATCGATTCGGCGCCCTTCGCCGGCATGGGACCGAGCAACTCGCCGAGCGTTTCGTAGAGCCCTGTCGCCTCATCCCCGGCGACTGCGCTGCGCACCTCGCTGATCGAAAGCTGTAGCCCGTCCGCGAAAGCGACCAGCTTGTCGAGCTCCGATTCGATGCTTCCGAGATCCGGGCCGGCAACCCGAATCAGATGATCCACCGAACCGGCGGCAAGCCGCAGGCCGTGTTCGGCGACCTCGCGCTCGACCCAGGATCTGAGCTCGCGACCCTTCACCGCCGGGTGGAATACCACGGTTCCCCCGCGCGCCTTCACAGCGGCAAGCACGACGTTGCGGTCCGGGATCTTGGTATGCGCGGCGATGCAGAGCACCGTCGTGGGCGCAAGCTCGCCGAGAATCTCCACGAGCCGCTCCGGAGGATCAGCGCCGCCCCGTTTTGCAGATCCAGTGACCTGCGGCGGATCGCGCAGCAGCAACGCCCGCTCCGGATCGAAGAGCGGCATCTCTGCAACCGCGTGCCGGAACTCCGCGAGGCGTCCGGGGCCTTCGAACACCTCGATGTCGAGCTGCGGCGGCCGGGCACGATCGCGCCAGGCTTTGACCGATCGATCCACCAGGAAGCGGTCCTCGCCATGGATGAGCGTCAGCTGATTCAGGGGAGCTGTGGCCGCCATCAATGCAGTATCGCAAGCCGGCTCACGTGCTCTCCAGAAGTCCGTCGGGGCCGCCCGTATAGCTGAGATCGCCGTCGGTACTGGTGCGGTCGACCGCGTATCCGGAAGGCGCGGGGACAGCCGGTACACCCGCCGCGAGGGGCACCGCCAGCTCATGCGGCTGAGCGGTGAAGAGCAGTACCGGCGAGATCGCGCCACCCGGCGGCGTGACGACCAGGTCGGCGTCGAGGGCACTGCCGTATACCGCGCAGAGGTTCTCCTGGTCCGCGGTCCCGGTGTCGCCAAGAACAAGAAGCCGTCCCGTCGGGTCGCGCACGCTGAGCGCGCACATCTGCCGGGCGGTGGCCAGGGCAATGAAGCCGAGACATCGCCAGCTCGCACCGCCGAACGACCATGTTCCGCCGTCTGCCTCGAGGACATTCGCACCGGTCGTCTCGAGTGATGCCACGACATTGTCGCCACCCGGGTTGAGCTGGCCGGAGACCACGACAGTCCCAACCGTGTAGTGGCCAGGAAGGCCGCCGAGACCGTCGACGGCGGCTTCCTCTCCTCCAGTGATCACCACCATGTCGAGGTGGCCGGTTGCCGGTGGCAGGACTCTCCCGAGGGCTGCCAGTAACGCGGTCGCGGACGCGCCGCCATCGACGAGCACGGTGCTCCCGTCGCCGGTTCGCACGAGCACGGCGGTGGAGGATCCGGTGTTGAGGACCGTGACATGCATTCGCCCGTCAGGCCGCGACGCTACGACGAACGCACTGCCTGCGGCCAGGATGCCGGCGAGCACGGAAGCAATCAAGACGCGCAGATTCACCGGACGAGCACGGTGCGGCGCGTCATCACTGCGAGCGTTGCCAGCGCAGCGACGACACCTGCGGCTTCAGCGATCGACCACGACGCGGGCCAGTTTCCAACCTGGATCGCGGCGCCAGGAAGAGCGGTCAGCACGCGAGCGACGGTAGTGACAAAGGACGTCCCGAGCCCGGTCACCTGCAGGAGCACCCAGCCCAACGCGGGGTTTACGGTACTGAGGAGTGCGCCGGCGGCGCCCGTGACGATCATCACGGGAAGCAACGGCAGCACAACGGCGTTCGCAACTGGACCGGCGACGGAGATGACGCCGAATGTCCCCGCCATCACGGGGAACGTGGCGACCTGCGCAGCGACTGTTACGGCGAACGGTTCGGCGATCAAGCGCGGCCCGGGAAGTCGCGCGGCGATCGGTGCTGCGAGCAGCAGGATTCCCGCGGTTCCCAGAAACGACAATTGGAATCCGGGATCCTCCACAAGGTTTGGCGAGATCCCGAGCATCAGGGCCGCGACAAGCGCGAGCATCGGCACCGGATCGGTGCGTCGCGCACCCGCTGCAGCGAACATCGCGGCACTCGCCATGAGCGCGCTGCGAATGGATGCGGGACCAGCGCCGCTGATGAGAACGTAGGCGGCAACGAGCGGGAGCGCAACAAGCAACGTGCGCCGTCGCGACCACTCGAAAACCCGTGCAACAGCGCTGACGAGACCGAGAACAAGCACGATCTTCAATCCGCTGACCACGACAATGTGAATCAGCCCGGCGTCCTGTAGTGATGTGCGCACGTCATCGCTCAGTGGCTCGTGGATGCCGAACGCGATACCGAGCGTCAGCGCGGCACCTGGTTCCGGGAGGGCCTGATTCACCGCGGACAACAACCGCCCCTGCACCCACGCAATCCAGCGCGCCGGAGACGGACCACCAGCAGCGGTGACGAACACCTGCGGGGACGTTGCGATTGCCTCGACGTCTTCACGCTCGAGCGTCTCCGCCGAGTCGGCACCGGGACGGCGATACAACGGACGAAGACCGGAAGCATCGATCTCGACCTTGTCGCCCGGTGCCAGTGCCGGGATCAGCGGCCCGCTGACGAGGACTCCGCCGCTGACGCGTGCATCCGTGTCGGCGTCCGAGAGATGGCTTGCGTCGATGATGGCCGTCGTTCCGCTGCCCGGGTCTGCGCTTCGAACCGTGCCCTCGATCACAACCGCTCGAACACCGAGATGGCCGTCGACCGTTCCCGGCCCGGGCGTGATGACAGCCGACGCGCCACGAAGGAGTCCCACGACGATCGCGACGCTGACCAGTGCGAACCCAAGTGCGCGGGCGGGCACCACTGCGGCGCAAATGAGCGCCGCCGCGACGGTCACGCACGCTGCCGGGATGACCCAGTTCGCCGCCAACGACATCGCGAACCCCACGCCACAGCCTGCGGCGAAGCCTCCCCAGATGAGCGATGCCCACCGGCCGGTTTCAGATCCGGCCAGACGCGTCATTGCTGCTGCAGCACGACCCTCAGGTAGTGCTCGAGTCCGGTGACGGTGGCGGAGTCGACGCCGAGGTCGGCGTGGAGCTGGCTCATCGAGGTGAACGGCCCCCACTCATCGCGGTACTGCACGATCTCCGCGCCGAGTCCCGGGGGCATTCCCGGCACCGCGTCGAGATCGGATTCAGCCGCTGTATTGATGTCGAGCTTGGCCGCGGTGGTCCCGGCTTTCATGAATGGAACGTTGACCTGGCGCCCGTCATTCACTCGCTCCGCCATGTTCGGAAGATGGCCCGGGTCGGCAAGTGTCGTGAAGCCGCCGGCGGCAGCGATTGCGTCGGCCACACGCGCGTCCGGGCTCAGCTCGTAGAGACCGGGATGCGCGACCGCGCCGCTGACGAAGACCAGGACTGTCGGCGGGGCCGGAGGATCGACGGTCTCTCCGACCGGCGCGGGTGCCGTGGACGCCTGGCTCATGACCGACCAGCCGGCCACCCCCGCAAGCACGAGCGCGCCGGCGATCGCCAGCGCCAGCCATCGCGGATTGATTCGCACGTGTGTTTCTTCATTCACAATCATGCAGCGCAGTGTATATCAACGGCGAGCAGCGAGGCTCACGATGGAGTGCCGGCCTCGGAGGGCGGCTCAGGGAATCAGTTCGGGCGTGGCGTCGAAGGCAGCCGGTATCGCAACTGGCCGTCGTCGCCGACAACCGTCGCAGCGCCGGCTCGCTCGGCAAGCCAGCGCACGGCCCGTCCCGACACCTGGTCGCCGAAGCCACTCAGCTCCTTGGCGATCTCAGATGCGGAGGCGGACCCGAGCTTGCCGATCGTGGCGAGGACAATGTCCGGAGTTACCGACGCCGGCGTCGCCCGTCCCTTTGGGCCTTTGCCGCGGCGCCGGCTCTTGACGTGCCTCGCCGGCGCCGCAGCCCGACGCGTCACACGCACCGGCGCGGCGGCGTCGCCTGCGCGATCGATCAAGGCGAGAGCTTCACGCACCTCTCGCCGCAGTGTCGCGTTGTCCGCCTTGAGCTCGGCAACCTGAGCAACCAGGGCCTCAATCCGCGAGACGAGACGCTCAGCCGCCTGCACGATGGGCGAATTGGCGCCAGAGGCCGGGTCTCTGTCGAAGGCGGCTGCGTCGGGCATGAGGTCTCCTGGCGTCGAAGTGGTTTTGCGCAGTCCCGCTGCCGAAATCGCAGCACGGCACTGGCATCCTCATTGTCCGACACAACCAGTCTGAGCCGCAATTGGCCCATTCATGGACTGCAATCCCGACGCGTGTCACTCGCGGCCGACCGCGTAGGCCCGGTACCATGGCGCGGGGCCATAGCTCAGTTGGAAGAGCGCTTGCATGGCATGCAAGAGGTCGGGGGTTCGAGCCCCCCTGGCTCCACCAGGGAGCCGAGAACCGGTACTGGAGCCCCAAATGCAAATCGGCGCTGTCTACCCGCAGATCGAACTCGGCGGAGATCCCGTCGCCGTCCGGCGGATCGGTAAAGCCGTAGAGGACCTCGGTTTCGACTACCTCCTCGCGTACGACCATGTCCTCGGGGCCGTGCACGCCAATCGGGCCCGTCCGCTGACTGGTCCGTACACGGAGCACGACCCGTTCCACGATCCCTTCGTGATGTTTGCGTACCTGGCCGGCATCACCGAACGGATCGGCTTCGCGACAGGGATCCTGGTGCTCCCGCA
>JBEKKP010000035.1:0-27522 GCA_050010655.1 Candidatus Dormibacteria bacterium | reverse complement strand
AACCGCAGGTGAAAGTGTGTGTGATGTGAAGGCGCGATGTCGGGAACTGAGGGTGTTGACTGCGGGAGTGGGAACGGTGTCTGTGAGGCCGCTGGAGCTCTGTCTGTGGGGGGCTTGTCGGGGGTTGCCGGCGTGATGCGGGGAAGCGGCGCAGGATGTGCCGGATGGCCGGAACGGCGCCTCGGGGGTCCGGCCCCCCAACCCGCGCGGCGCGCTGAGCGCGCACCAGCAGGGATGCCCCTGACGACGACTCGGCGTGCCACGGCCCCTTGCATGGGTCGTGCCAGGACCACCACCGGGGCGTGGAGTGTCCAATATCCGGCGGACGCGCCGGATGGTGTCAAGGTGGGACTTACCTCGCGGTGTCAAGCATCCCGCGGACTTTCACAACGACGCGTCGCAGCGAAACTGTAAGCGCTATGTGAGCGATTGCCCACTACGCTTAAGACGCCGTCATTCCCATGCACGAAACTCAATTGTCCCTCGACATGCAACGTCCGCTGTCGTCCACTGCGCCCTCCTCCACCGTCACGGCGAATCCCGACTCACGCCGTAAGTGGATCTGGGACGGCGATCGTCAAGCCTTCGTCGCGGGCACTCTGCGTGAGGCGATGCTCGTGCGCGGTTTCACGCCACACTCGCTGGCCGTGTCCGCTCGAGTGGCGGAGAGCACCATGTACAACGCCCTCGCAGGCCGACCCACGCGCCTGCGCACGGCACGGCGGGTGCTCGAGACGCTTGCCGGCGTTGAACCCAAGTTCGAGCTCAGCAGGCTCGGCTGAGCGGCTACGTCCGGTATCGGGCGAGTGCCGCCACCGCTTCCAGGTCGGACGCGGTGTAGTAGCGGCGCACCATCTCGACGGACTCCCAGCCGCCCAGGAGCTGGAGGTGGAACATCGGGATGCCGGCGTCGGCGCACCGAGTCGCCCAGGTGTGGCGGAGCCGGTGCGGATTGCAGCGCACCCCGGCGGTCTTGCCGATCCGCTGCATGAGCTGTTCGACGCCCCAGGTGGTGAGGGCATGGTCGGCGTCCGACAGGAACACGTCACGGAGGTGGCTCGCCGGCCGCTCCTTGATCGCCCATTCGAGCAGGTCTCGGGGCAGGTTCCGGTAGGTGTCCCGGAATCCGACGATCCGATCCCGGCGCCCCTTGGTGAGCGTCCGGTTGTGGATGTTGCCAACGATCGTCAGCTTGGCGGGGCGGCCCTTGAGGCCCTCCAGATGGTCCGTGGTGAGCGCGCACAGCTCTCCGACGCGCAGCCCGGTGGCGAGCAGCGTCATGGCGATCAGGCGGTCACGGCCGGGCTTGGCGGCCGCGACGACCCGCGCCTCGTCGTCCACGCTCAGCGCCATCGGCAGCTTGCGTTTCGGAATCCGTGGCTTGGGCAGGTCCCGCCCGTCGCTCAGGAGTGGTGCATCGAACCCGGGCCGTTCCTTGCAGAACTTGGCCAGAGACCGGGCATAGCAGCGGAACTTCATGAGCGTGGCGGGCTTGAGCACGTCCGCGTGGACGGTCATGTACTCGTGGAAGCTCTCGGTGCTGAGCTGATCGACGTACACGATCCCCTCGTGGGCCAGGTAGCCCGGCCAGCGCCCCCGGAGCAGGTAGTCCTCCGCGTTCCGCATCGTGCTCTGCGACCAGTCGAGCTTATGGTGGTGGAGCAGCGCGTGGACTGCGTCTATGACGGTCGGTCGCTCCCCTGGCTGGCCCCGCCGCGGCGCCTTCTCCACGGCGAGCTGGCCGCCCGTCGCGGTGTCGTAGTAGTCGCGCCGCTGGAGCTTCGGAGCCGGCACGAAGGCGGTGGCCATCGACAGCAGTTTATTCCAAGGACACAGACTCTCGCGGAGACAGCAACATCCTACGTTTTTCTGTAGGCAGTCGGCGGACCGCTGGAATCGGCTGGTTTGTATTCAAAAAACCGATGGTGGGCGCAATAGGGATCGAACCTATGACCTCTGCGATGTCAACGCAGCGCTCGTACCAACTGAGCTATGCGCCCCTGGCTCGCACCGGCAAGCGTGAGCGCCGTCGATGATACCAGTGCTTCCGCACCGCTCCCGAATCGGGAGGTCAGACCCAGGCGACGGGCTGGGTCTTCTTTCCGGTGGCGTACTGGGCGGCCTGGAGGTCACTGCTGGTCACTTCGACGCGCAGGACGCCTTCGCAGCTGTGGCACACGAGGTTGAAGGACTCGGGACGGACGATCTGGCGGGCAATTGCCTGCCGATGTCCACAGCACTCACACGTGACAACCGCTCGCATGACACCTCCGCCGGGGCCGGCCTGTCCGGTCCGCAAGACCTCGGAGCTTCCCACCGGGCTTGATTCGCATCGCGCAATCCACCGGTCCGCGACACCGTCGTTGCAGGTTTGCGATCAGCCCTGGTCGTGGCTCGGGACGGGCGCCACGAGGTCCGGTTCGAGCACCTGCAAACGGTGCCATCCGAACCACCGAACTGCCACTGCGATGAGGATCAGAATCGCGCCGAGTGCGGCGACCACGCGAGCCACGCCGATCAGGTCGGAGATGACGCCCGCAAGCAGCAATGGGATCGCCACGGCCGCGTTAATGACTGTGAAGATGCCGCCGAAGATGCGCCCGCGGCTCTCGGTGTCGGTCCGTTCCTGGAGCACGGTGAACCCCGGGATGAGCATCGCGCCGAGCGCGCACCCGAAGAGCACTGCCACCACCACCGCGAGCGGCACCATGAGCGCTGAAAGTCCATGGGCGCGGAAGACAACCGGGACGATGCCCATGATCAGCAGCGACACGCCCGCTGCGCTGATGGCTGCGACCAGCGTTTTGGCGCGCGGGAAATTGGGGCGCTGCCCGAGGAGCGCCGCAGTGGCGATGAGGCCGAACATCGCCGGCACGAGGACGATGTAGGTCTCGTCGTCCGACCGGTTGAGCACCTCCACGAGGTACACCGGCCCGAGGGCGAAGATGGTGAAGACAACGACGATCGCGAGCGCGAGCTGGTAGAGGCCGAGGCGAAGCGGCGGGCTGTTGCGGAGGATGTCGATTCCGTCGCGCAGCTCGCGGAAAATATTCGGCGCCGGGCCGCTACTTGCCTGGGCGGCTTGCAGGCTGATGCTCACCTTCCAGACCGACAGCGCCGCGAGCGCGAAGAGGCCGGTGGCGATGTAGAACGGCGCGTAGTTCCCGAAGAAGCCGATGGCGATCGTCGCCGCCGGAACGCCGAGCACCAGCGTGAGGATCACGGTGGTCATGAACAGCGATGTCGCCTCGGTGATCTGCTGCCTGCTCACGAGCGACGGAATGCTCGCCGCCTCGGCGGGCGCGAAGATCTGCCCCGCCGAGCTGAAGAGCAACGTGACGACGATCAATGGCCACGCCTGGCCGCGAAGCGCGGGGACGAGCTGCGCGGCCGGGATGAGCAGGATGAGCGCGCCGCGCACGACGTTGGTCCCCACCATGAGCGTGCGTTTGTCGTGCCGATCCGCGTACACGCCGGCCGGTGCGCTGAGCAGGACGCTCGGAAGCGTGTACGCGATCATCAGCACCGACTGCAGCGATGCTCGATGCGTCAGCGTGTACATGAAGACGAGCAGCGTGAACATGAGGAACTTATCCGCAAGCTGCGAGGCAAGTTGCGCTCCCCACAGGTAGCGAAAATCGCGGCGCCGCAGCACGGCCGCGAATCCCTGGCGCTGCTCGGTCGCCGTCGACGCCGCGATCGCCGGGCGGGACGCATGCAGCGGCGCCACGGTCGTGCCGTCGTCCGGCTCGGTGGCTCGGCTCCGGGTGGCCTCCCTCATGGCGTGACCAACCTCACTTCAGCGACTGCACGAGCGAGGAGTTCCCACTCATCGAGGCCAAGAGTACCCGGACGGCGGCCTGGATCGATGCCCGCGTCGGCAAGTGCTGTCCCCGCACGGGCGAGGTCGCCGCCGAGCGCCCGGGTCACTCCGTTTCGCAGGGTCTTGCGCCGCGACTGAAAGAGCGGTTTGGCAATGGCGAGCATCGACGCGCGGACCGCCCGGTCCACACCAGGGGTCGGCACGATCCTGATGATCGACGAGTGCACGGCGGGCGGCGGGTCGAACGCACTCGGCGGTACGTCGAGGATGCGCTCGACTGTGGCGAGCGAGCGCATCGCCACCGTCGCAAGGCTCCAGTCCCCTGGACCGGCGGCGAGGCGAGCAGCGACCTCGCGTTGGACCAGAACGACCGCCCGCGCGGGTGGCTCGTCCATCTCGACCAGCCGCATCAGGACAAGCCCGGTCAGCTGATACGGCAGGTTGCCGGTGGCCAGCCATCCGGTGGTGAACCCGAGGGCAGGGGGATCGAGGTAGCGCGCGTCCGCCTCGAGTACGGTCACGTTGGCGTTCGCGCTCTGTGTGATCGCGGTCCCGGCGACACATGCCGGATCGACATCGATCGCCACGACCCGGCCGGCGCGGACTGCAAGCGCTCCGGTCAGCGTCCCCAAGCCGCAACCGATTTCGAGTACCTCGCTGTCCGGTGCGGGGTCGAGGGCGTCGACGATCGCATCGAGAACCTGGCGATCGATGAGGAAGTGCTGTCCGAGGCTCGTGTCTCGGCGGAGCCCGACTCGCCGTCCCACCGCGGTCAGTGTTCGAGGGTCGGTGAGGTCGAGGGGACGGCGGGCGCGCTCGGCGCGCGCGTCTTCAGACACGCGCCTCGGCCGTGTGCGGTGTCCCGATGCCGAGCACGCGGTGTGCCGTACGCGTGGTTGCGGCACGGACGTCCTCCAGCGAAGCGCCACGCAACCTCGCGACTGCCGCGGCGGTGATGGCGACGCGCTCGGGAACGTTCGGCTTGCCGCGTTCCGGCGCCGGGCTGAGAAACGGCGAGTCCGTTTCGACGACGTAGCCGTCCTCCGCGACGGTACGAGCCGCGTCCTGGATGCCGTCGGAACGGGGAAACGTGACGATGCCCGAGAACGACGCGATGAAGCCTTCTCCGGCGCACCGACGGGCGAAGCCGGCGTCCCCGCTGAAGCAATGCATGATCCCCCGGCTTCCGGGAACGGCACGCACGGCGGCGAGGACTTCGTCGTGCGCGTCGCGGTCATGAATGAGGACCGGCTTGCCCGCGTCATGAGCAAGCTCGAGCATCGCGCGGAACGATCGCTCCTGGATCGTGAGCGGGACCTCGTGGTAGCCGGGGCGGAAGAACAGATCGAGCCCCACCTCCCCCACTGCCACGGCTTTTGGATGGCGGAGCAACGCCGCCAGCGCGTCCAGTTGTTTCGAGTCCGGTGCCGCTTTCTCGTGCGGATGCCAGCCACAGGTGAAGTACACGCCGGGGTGGCGCTCGGCGATCTGACGGTTCTGCTCCGAGTCCTCGAGGTTCAGCCCGACGGAGATGATCTCGTCGACTCCGGCCGCGGCAGCTCCCTCGAGTGCTTGATCGAGCAGTCCGCGCTCGTCGAGCAGGACGAGGTGACAGTGCGTGTCCACCAGCGCGGGCAGAGCGTCGCTCACGGGAGCGCTCCGACCACCACCGTGCACTCACCGCGCGGCGGACGCGCGGTGAACTCCTCGACAAGCGCCGTCGCCGTGCCACGGTGCAACGTCTCGTGGAGCTTGGTGAGCTCGCGCGCGACGACGAGCGGCCGCTCTCCGAGCACGGGTATCGCGAGTCGCAACGTCTTGGTGATACGCATCGGCGATTCGAAGAACGCGACGGTGCGATCCTCGCGCAATGCCTCCTCGAGAACGCGCACGAGCTTGCCCGCGGTGCGCGGCAGAAAACCGAGGAAGCAGAACGCAGTCGAGGGGAAACCGCTCGTCGACAGCGCCGCGGTGAGCGCCGATGCGCCAGGGATCGGCGTCACACGATGGCCGCCGTCCAACGCGGCGCGGACGAGAAACGCGCCGGGATCGCTCAATGCCGGCGTGCCCGCATCCGTGCAGAGCGCGAGCGTCTCGCCACGCTCGAGTCGCTCGACGAACTGCGGCACGCGCCGGCGCTCGTCGAATGCCGGCAGCGAGAGCACCGGTTTGTGCACGCCGTGCGCGGTGAGCAACTGCTTGGTGCGTCGCGAGTCCTCGGCGATCACCGCGTCGCATTCGCGGAGCGTTCGCAACGCGCGCAGCGTGATGTCCTCGAGGTTGCCGATGGGCGTCGCGACAACCGCGAGTGTTCCGGTCAGATCGCTCATCGACCCCAGTCCCGCGGATAGCGGAACTCCCGGTCGATCGTGCGGTTGCTCAGCTTCGCGATGACCGGCGGTCGCCGCTTGTACTGGCTTCCCTGGATCCTGGTGATGATGGTGTCGACGTCGGGTGCGTCGAAACCGAGCGCGATCACCTCTTCGCGGCTGCGCCGCTCATCAACGAGCAGATGCAACACCTCGTCGATCACCGCGTAGCGCATGCCGAGCTCGTCCTCATCCGACTGACCCGCCCACAGATCCGCGCTCGGCGGCTTGGTGAGCACGCTGTGCGGCAGACGAAGCTCGCGGGCGATCGCGTACAGCTGGGTTTTGTAAAGATCGCCGATCGGATTGAGCGCGCTCGCCATGTCACCGAAGAGGGTTCCGTAGCCGAGCAACAACTCCGTCTTGTTCGATGTCCCGAGCACGAGCGCCTTCCGAGCCATGGAAATGTCGTAGAGGATCGACATCCGCTCGCGGGCCATCTTGTTGCCACGGCGCGTGCGGTCTGCATCGGGGAAACGCGCGAAGTAGTCGTCCACCTGGGGTGTGATGTCGACAATCTCGAGGACGAGGCCGAGTTTCTCGCACACCGCACGGGCGTCGATCTCCGACTGGGGATCGCTGGTCCGATACGGCATGAACACGGCGGTGACATTCGCCCCACCCAGCGACGACACCGCCAGGGCTGCGACAACCGACGAGTCGACGCCACCGGAAAGGGCGACGACGGCGCGCTCGAACCCCACCTTGCGCACGCCGTCGGCGATGAAGCCGCGGAGCCGCTCGATGACGAAGGCGGCGTCAACCGCGAGCGTGTCGGCGTCTGAGTCGGTCGGTCTCGGCGTCGTTGACATCGTTTCGTTCGTCGCGCAGGAGTGGGTAAGCGACGCGCGCACGGCGGACCGCGCTGCGCTCCAGGGTGTGGAAGAGCACCGATTCCTCGGGGCCATGAATTTCGGCGACCACGGTGCCCACCGGGTCGACAACACGTGATCCACCCCAGAAACCGACGCCGTCCTCGAAGCCGGAGCGGTTGCAGTACACGACGTATGTCGTGAACAGCTGGGCGTACGTGCGGGTCATGACGTCATAGCTGCTTGCCGTGCCGACGGTCTCTCCTTGCAGGAAGCCGCGCCCCGGCGACGCCGACGGGCAGATGATCAGATCGGCGCCCTGGCGCGCGAGCAGCGTCGCTGCAGACGGGTGCCAGAGGTCCTCGCAAATGAGAATGCCGGCGCGCCAGCGATGTCCGGTGCGGCGGCCGAGCGGTGCGTCGAACGCGCGGAATTGATCGCCGGCGGCGAGATACCGCTGCTCGTCGAAAAGTCCGTACGTCGGGAGATACACCTTGCGGTGCACGTGCAGCACCTCGCCATCGCTGATGTACAGCGCAGCGTTGTAGAAGAGATGGCGATCGCTCTCGAGAATCAAGCCCACGACGATGTCAATGGCGGCGGCGCGCGACGCGTCGCGGAGCGCGTGTATCTCTGGCGATTCGAGCGTCAACGCGACGTCGGGGACCTGATCCTTGAGGAAATACCCGGTGAGCGACAGCTCGGGGAACACCACCAGGCCGGCGCCCGCTGCTCCGGCGTCCGCGATGATCGCGAGGTGCGCCGCAAGATTTGCGGCCACGTCGCCGAGCCGCGGATAGAACTGCGCCAGCGCGATCGACACGGATCCCGCCGGATCCGCGAGCGTTTCGGGGGCTGGAACGGGCGCGGCTGCAACGTCTTTCGGCTGGACCGGTGCGTCCGTGCTCACGCCGGTTCGAGATCGTTCGAGGACCATTGCACTGATTCTCCCATGGTCTCGGGCAATGTCCCCGCGTTCACGAAACCGCCAACCATCGCTGGAACACGCTCGAGATCGGTCATGACCATCGGTGCGGGGGGCAGTGCCCGGAGGAATCCGAGCCCATACTGGCGCGTTCGCAGCCGCGGGTCGCAGAGCACCACCGCGCCCCGATCCGAGGCGCTCCGGATCAGGCGGCCAAACCCCTGCCGGAGCCGGATGATCGCCACTGGGAGGATGTATTCGCCAAAGGGGTCGCGAAGTTGCTCGGAGCGAGCGCGGACCAGCGGGTCGGTCGGGACCGGGAAGGGCAGCTTGTCGATGACGACACAGCGCAGCCGGTCTCCGGGGATGTCGACGCCTTCCCAGAAGCTGCTGGTCGCGAGGAGCACCGTGCGGGGATCGGCGAGGAAGCTCTGCAGGATCTGCCGTCGCGTGCCGTCGAGACCCTGTGCGAGGCTCGCGATCCCCCTCGCCTCGAGGCGATCCTGGAGCAGCGCCCAGATCCGCTTGAGGGGTCCGTAGCTCGTGAAGAGCACGAGCGTGTGGCCATCGAGTTGGGCCGCGATGCCGTCGATCAGTGCCGCCATATGCACGTCGTGCACCGGGTCGTCGTAGGCCGTCGCATCCTCGGGCAGGATGCAGACCGCCTGGCGGAGATAGTCGAACGGCGACGGCAGGGTGAGCTCCTCTGCGGTCACGCCGATGCCGATGCGGTTTCGAATGAAGTCGAAGCCGCCCGCGACCGACAGCGTGGCCGATGTCAGGATCACCGACTCGGTCGGTTCGAACACGCTCTCCGCGAGCGGGATCGACACGTCGACCGGCGCTTCGTGCAACTCCGCTTGCTCGCCACGCATCTCGATCCAGCTGACCATTCCCTCGCGCCGGCTGACGATGACGTGGTCGATCGCTGCCGCGAGGCCGGAGAGCGCCATGGCCGCGTGTTCGAGCTCGTCCTCGCCCCGGTCGGGTTGGGGCAGGAGTGCTGTCTGCATCGCGTCGGGCGTTGCCGTGGCAAGCGCGGTGGCGACGCGCTGAAAGATGCCGGCTGCATGGACGGCCGACCGCTCCACGAAGCCGAAGCCCGCATCGGCCCGAATCGCGTCTGAGAGCCCGACGCGACCGTTGGCGGCGTGCTCTCCCCCGAGCTTCGCCGACATGAATCCTTTGGCGTCGCCGAAGAGTCGCTGTCCCGCCTCGCGGCATCGCTCGAGATCCGCGCCGAGCGGTGTTCCCGGGAGCGCGGGCAGCCGGTCGAGGATGAGCGTCAGATCCGCCAGGCGCACGGTGACCCCGAGCTGCTCGGTCGCGACCGATTCGAGCTGGTGCGCCTCGTCGATGACCAGCGCTTCGTACGGACCCAGCACCTGCCCCTGACGCTCGGTGCCGGCGAGCAGGAGTGCGTGGTTCGTGACAACGATGGCCGCATCAGCGGCGCGACGGCGGGCCCCCACCATGTGGCAGCGCGCGTTGGGCCAGTTGGCGCACGCCGGGCCAAGGCAATCGGTGACGTCCGATGCAACACGGCGCCACAGTTGCTCCTCCTCGCCCGCGAGATAGATCTCCGAGCGATCCCCGGTGGTCGTCGTTGCGAGCCACGTGAGGATCTTCAATTTGAAGCGCATGGAAACGATGTCGGGCTCGTGTCCGGTGACGTCCGGCGTGGCAAGAAAACGCTGCCACCTGCGCAGGCTCAGGTAGTGGTTGCGCCCCTTGAGGACCGCGACGGAGACGGGCTCACCGAGGAGTTCCGCGACCGCGGGCAGGTCGTGATCCGCGAGTTGCTCCTGCAGGTTGATGGTGTGCGTCGCCACGACGGCGCGCTTACCGGTCCGCGCCGTCCAGAGCGCCAGCGGGGTGAGATAGGCCAGCGATTTACCCACGCCCGTCCCCGCCTCCACCATCAACCGCCGTTTGCGCTCGAGGGTCTGCCCCACCGCCATCGCCATCTGCACCTGTGCATCGCGGTACTCGTAGCCATCCCGGTGTGCAAGCGGTCCCTCGGGGCCGAGCATCGCTGCGGCGGCCTCACCGACGCTGCGCTTGTCCTCCGCTGCTGCGGGTCGATCGGCACGGGCGCCCATCGGGGTGGAGACGGCGACGTTGCGATGGTCGACCGGAGCATCAGCCTCCACGTCAGGTCGCATCAGCACGTCGCCGAGGAATGCCTGAAGCGGTCCCGCAGCCTGGGATGCGACACGCAGCATCTCGTCCCTCGTCGTATCGGGAAGGCTCCGGCCGGCGCCGACCAGGATCCGGAACAGGTCGCCGGTCGCGCGCGCATCGCTGAGCGCACGGTGCGGGCGCTCGTGGGGGATGCCGAGGCGGCGGCTGAGGAGCGGCAGACTGTGGCTCTCGTAGGTTGGGAGCAGGATGCGGGCGAGGTCGAGCGTGTCGTAGATGAGCCGTGACCCGAAGTCCTCGGAGAGCAGCGCACGCAGGAACAGCAGGTCGAACGTGCCGCCGTGGGCGATGAGCGCTGCGTCACCGCAAAACTCGTCGAGCTGGAGCGCGCCCTCGCCGGGCGACGGCGCGCCGATGACGTCGTCGTCGGTGAGGCCGACGAGGCGCTGTATTGACAGCGGAATCGGCATCTGTGGATCGACGATCACCTGGAGCTCGCCGATCGGACGGAGTGCTCTGTCGTAGCGCACCGCGCCGATCTCGAGGATCCGATCACTCCTCGGCGAGAGCCCGGTCGTCTCGAGATCGAAGGCGACCAGGTGATCCGGGTGCGAAAGGCCGCCGATCACGCGGCGGGCGAACTCCCGCCTTGGGTGCGCAGTTCCGCGCCCACGGGCCGTCGCTCCCTGGGGAGCAGTGCGATCACGCGCTCCATCATGATCGCGGCGGCTTCCCTGCTGGAGAGCGGGCGGCCGTTCTTCCCGATCGGCGGGAGATGGAACGGCTCGCCGATGCGCAATTCGACGTCGGCGGGGCGCGGAATCCACGCGCCGCGCGGGATCACTCGCTCGGAACCCCAACTCGCGACCGGAACGACCAGTGCGCCGGAATGGCGCGCGATGAAGCCGGCACCTGCCTGGATCTCGCCGAGATTGTTGCCGTCCCAGGATCGCGTGCCCTCGGGATAGACGAGCAGCACGTGACCGCTCGCAAGCACAGCGAGTGCCGAGCGCAACGCGGCCCGGTCCGCGGTGTCGCGGACGACCGGGAACGCATGGTTCTGGCGGAACAGCCAGCCGAGGAACGGGTTGCGGAAGAGCTCGCTCTTTGCCATGTAGTACACGTCGCGGCGAGGGATGAACACGCCGGTGAGCGCCGGTTCGACCGTCCCCACGTGGTTGCCGATGACGAGGACTGCGCCGGCGCGGGGCATGCGTTCCATGCCGTCGATGCGGAGACGCCGCCCGAGGATGACCCACGCCAGCATGCGAACGCCGGCGCGGAACGCGGCGTAGATCACGCCTGTGCCGCCACCGCCGCCCAGAGGTCGAGCGCGGCTTCGGCGACCTCGTCGACCCCGAGCACACCGGTATCGAGATGATGCGCATCGTCCGCGGCACGCATCGGCGCTGCGGTCCGCGAAGCGTCACGGCGATCGCGCGCGCCCACCTCGCCGAGCATCAGCGCGCTGTCCGCGTCGGCGCCCGTGGCTCGCAACTGGGTTGCTCGGCGATGGGCTCGCACATCCTCGGATGCATCGAGATACAGCTTCAGCTGCGCATGCGGGAAGACGACCGTTCCGCAGTCGCGTCCCACCGCTACTGCGCCATTGACCGCCAGGCTGCGTTGCGCCTCGAGCAACACGTCGCGCACTTCCTGGATGCTGCTCAGCGTCGCAAGCAGCGGCGCGTTTGCCGGATCGCGCAGCGCCGGCCCGGCGTCGACGCCGTTGACGCTCGCGGCACTGTCCGCGTCCTCGTGCGCGGGGTCGGTGTCGATGACAACGTCCGTCCTGCGCGCGCAGTCGATCAGGGCGTCGCGATCGTCAGGAGTGAGGCCGGCTCGCGCGGCCGCGACCATCACGCCGCGATAGAAGAGCCCGGTGTCGACGAGTGGGAGGCCCAGTGTCGTCGCCAACCGCCGTCCGAGAGTCGTCTTGCCGCTTCCCGCAGGGCCGTCGATGGTGATGACGGGCGGGCTCACCGCGCGCGCCGGGCAGTCGCCCGAGCCGGAGCCGGCATGCCGGCGGCCGCACGGAGCGAAGAGAGCTCCGCAGGGCGCAGCGCCCGCGCGTCTCCCTCGGCAAGCTCGCCCAGCTCGAGCGGTCCAACCGCAACCCGAACGAGGTCGCGCACCTCGAGCCCGACGGCCGCAAAGAGACGCCGCACCTCGCGCTTGCGGCCCTCGGCCATCACCACCTCCACCACCGAATCCGAGCCGGAGCGTCGCGCCGTCAGCGCGCGCGCCGGCCCGTCCTCGAGCTCGACGCCGGTGGTGATCGCCTCGAGCTGCGCTGCAGAGATCGCGCGGTCGAGCGTTGCCACATATCGTTTGGTGACTCCGTGGCGCGGGTGTGAGACGGCGTGTGCGAGGTCGCCATCGGTGGTGAGCACGATCAGCCCGCGGCTGTCGGCGTCGAGCCTGCCAACCGGGACGAGCCCCGGGACAGGTTCGATGAGGTCCATCACGGTGGGCCGCTGGTACGGGTCACTGCGTGTGGTCACCACGCCGACGGGCTTGTTGAGGACGATCGTGACAGAAACTGCGCGAGCAGGAATGCGATGCCCGTCAACGCTGACTCGATCGGTCGACGGGTCGACCACCGTGCCGATGTACGCAAGCTCGCCGTTGACGGTGACCCTGCCGTCCGCGATGAGCGTGTCGGCGCCGCGTCGCGACGCCACCCCCCGCCGCGCGAGGAATCGGTTCAGCCGCTCGGGTGGAGTGGCGCTCACTCGAAGTCGGGGAGCACCGGCATCTCCGACACCGGCGGCAGGTCATCGATCTGCTCCAGCCCGACGAGCTGCAGAAATCGAAGGGTTGTCCCGAAGAGGCGCGGATGCCCAGGGGTGTCCTGGCGGGCAACCTCGGCGATCAGGCGCCGCTCGGTGAGGTGCTCAAGCACTGCTTCGCAGTCCACACCGCGGATGGATTCGATCACGGCCTTGGTCACCGGCTGCCGGTAGGCGACGATCGCGAGCGTCTCCATCGCCGCCCGGCTCAGCCGCGACGGGCGTTCGGGATGCAACGCGCGTTGCACGGCCCACGCCATCTCCGGTCGCGTGACGAGCTGAATCGCGGTCTCGGATCGCTGGAGCATGAGCCCGCGACCGCGGAGATCCATCGCCAGCACCCCTGCTGCACGGGCCACGGCAGACGGGCTCCGCTCGAGGATTGCCGCGGCTTCCGCAATGCTCACCTCGCGGCCAAGCGCGAAGCAGAGCGCCTCGAGCGCCGGCGCCAGATCCTCGGGCTCCGCGTCCGATGTCCCCTCGGGCACGGCCGCGCGGCCGAAGACGTCGAGGACGAGAAGCTCATCCACGACCGGTCACCGTGATCGGGCCGAACGCGTCGCGCTGCTCGACTGTCGCCTCTCCTCGTTTGAGCATCTCGAGCAGGGCGAGAAAGCAGGCCACTGCCTCGAGCCGGGTGCTCACGCCTGCGAACACCTCCTCGAATTCGAGAGGCCCGGCAGCCAGGCGTTCGCGGAGCAGCCGGACCTTGTCCTCCACCGAGAACGTGATCGCCACCGGGAGCGGCTCGGTGTCGGAGAGGCGTTCGAGCACGGCGCGGAAGGCCGCAGCCAGTCGTTCTGGCGCGATCCGGAGGCGCTCCACCGGGATGACCTCGGTGGAGACGAGTCCGAGGAAGCTTCTCGCGCCCTCGGTAGCCGCTTCGGCGAGGAGGGCCTCGGCCGCGGCCTTGAAGAGCCGATATTCGGCCAGCCGCCTGCCGGCGTCCGTGGATTGATCGTCCTCGGGCTCGATGACCGTCGTGTCCTGGTCGGGCAGCACCGCAGCGGCCTTGAGCGCGACGAGCCGCGCCAGAAGCGTCAGCGCGTCTGCGACGCCGCGAAGGTCGCCCTGGCGCTCGGGGCTCTCGAGGGCGCTCCGTGCCTCCTCGACAACGGCGCTCACGGACAGCTCGGTGAGGTCGACGTCACCGCGATTCGCTTTGGCGACAAGCTCCTCGAGCGTTCCATGGAACCCCGGGGCGTCCACGGTGATCGAACCGGCGCCCGCGTCCTCCCGCTGCATCGCTACATGGTACGGACGCCGGGGGTGCCCCCAGCGCCGCCCATCCCCTCTTCGAGCAGCTCGGTGGCTCGCGCGAGCGCAGCCTCGGTCGTTCTGCCCGACATCAGGCGCGCGATCTCGCGAACCCGGTCCGGACCGCTGACCGCGTCCGCCGTCGCCTGCGGTCCGCCCGGCAGATCACGTTTCGTGATGGTGAGGTGGGCCACAGCCCGCGCGGCGATCTCCGGGCGATGCGTGATCGCGATCACCTGGCGCGTACGGCCGATGCGCGCCAGCACGTCGCCGACTCTGGCCGCCGTCTCGCCACCGATGCCGGTGTCCACCTCGTCGAGGACGAGCACCGGAGCCTCGTCCTCGGTGACAACGGCGCTCAGCGCCAGTGCGAGCCTCCCGAGCTCCCCGCCGGACGGACCTTCATCGAGTGGCATCGGCACCGAGTCGCGGTTCGGCGCGAGACGGAAGTCCACCTCGTCGATTCCGGACATCCCGCAGCGCACCGGTGTCCCGTCGCCGGTATCGACACCGTCGACGTCGAGGCTTCGGGTCAGTACGACGCGAAAGCGCGCGTGCGGCAACTCGAGCGACCGGAGTTCCGTGGTGACCGCTCGCTCGAGACGTTTCGCGGCTGCAGCGCGCAGCGTGCTCAACCGTGCCGCCGCCACCCCGGCAGCGACGCGGCGCGCGTCTTCCTCGGCCTCGAGGCTGCCGGCCGAGCCCGCTTCGCCGTCGACCCCGGCCACGAGCGCTTGCGCACGATCGAGCTCCACGAGGGCTGCCTCGAGCGACCCGTGACGACGGATCACCCGCGTCAGCGTGTCGAGCCGTTCCTCGATCGCAGTGAGCCTGGCGTCATCCACGACGATGGCGTCGGCGTGGCGGCGCGCGTCGAGGGCCAGCTCTCGGAGCCGGTCGACGAGCGAATCGGCGTCCTCGAGGAGTCGCGACAGCTCGGGATCGACCGCGGCCAGGTCGGCGCCGCCACCGATCGCGACTGCCAGCCGGTCGGCCGCGGATTCCTCGTCGCCACCGCTCGCTTCCGCGAGCGCAAGCGCCGATCCAGCGATTCGTGCCGCGTGCCGGAGCCGAAGCCGCTCTGCCTGAAGTTCGGCGTCCTCACCACGCCGGATCCCGATCGCGCCGAGGTCCTCGACGAGGTCGCGAGCCCGCTGCAGTTCCGCGGCACCGGTGCTTGCGGCGCGGCGCGCTGCCGCGACCGCCTCCGATGCTGCGCGCCAGGCCTGGACGGCGGTGGCAGTAGCCACTCTGGCTCCGACGGCGTCCTGGCCACCGAACGCATCGAGCACGTCGCGCTGCCAGCTGCGGCGCAGCATTCGATGGCTCGTTCCCTGCGCGGTGATGTCGACGCAGAGGTCGCCGACCTCGCGCAGCACGGCCTGCGACACGAGCGCGCCATCGATCCGGCATGTTGCTCGCCCCGTGGCCGGCACCTCGCGGGACAGCGTGATCAGGTCGTCGTCGGGAATCCCGAGTTCGGCGCGACGGGCTCGCAAGCGCGGGCTGGGATTGTCGAAGACAGCCGCCACGCGCGCGGCGGATGTGCCGGTGCGGACCGTCTCCGGCTCCAGCTTGCCGCCGAGGGCCGCGCGAAGCGCGTTGACACACATGGACTTTCCCGAGCCGGTCTCGCCGGTGAGGACCGCGAAACCCTCGTCAAACGAGAGCCGAGCCTCCTCGATGATCGCGAGGTTGCTGATGCGCAGCTCACGAAGCGCCACTGGCTCCTCCACTGTCGCCGGGCAGGTCATCGTCCACCGGTTCGAGCAACAAGTCCTTGTGGGGTATGCCATATCGGAACTTCTGCCGGAGCCGGGCGTTGAAGGACGGCGAGTCGGCGAAGCGAATGACTTCGAGCTCGGGGCCCGGCCCGATGACCACGCTGCCACCGTCCGCGAGCCACGCGATCGAGCGTCCGTCTGCGGCGACGAAGACGCGGCCGCGGTCCACCGTGACCCGGACCGGGAGTTGTTCCGGAATCACCACCGGACGGCTGATCACCGCGTGTGCGGCAATCGGCACCACCACCACCGCGCGGACGCGTGGATCGACCGGGGGTCCGCCGGCGCTGAGCGCGTATGCGGTCGACCCCGTCGCGGTAGCGACCACCACGCCGTCAGCGTCAAAGGCACCGAGCAAGTCGCCGTCGACGTCGACGCGAAGCCTCACGACGTTGACGTCGCGCGCTCGCACGACGATCTCGTTGATGGCGAGCACAGGTTCCGTCGATCCCGCGATGGCAATCTCGAGCAGGGCTCTTCGCTGCGTCGTGTAGTCGCCGCTCGCGAACCGGCTGATCGCGTCCGGCAGCGCATCGATTTCCACGTCGTTGAGGAATCCAAGGCGGCCGCGATTCACGCCGACGACCGGGATGCCGAGTGGGGCAGCGAGCCGCGCCCCGTAGAGGAACGTGCCATCACCGCCGAGCGTCACCAGCAGCGCCGTGTTCGCGCGGTGCTCCTGCATTGCCGCTTCAGGATCCTCGAGGGCGGTCCAGGCTTCGAAGCCGCACGCCTGCGCACGCGCAATCGCCGACTGCACCACGAGTTGCTCGCCAGGATGCAGGAGGAATCCGATGCTGCGTTCGGCGCTCATGGCGCGCTCGATCCTGCTGCTGCACGCCCCGGAAGATGTGCGCCGACCAGCCACTCCTGGTTGCCCTTGGCCCCGCGAATCGAGCACGGCATCGGCGGCAGTGCACTCGCGCCGAACGCCGATTCGAGCCACGCCGCGAAGTCGCCGGCCGCGCGTTCGGCAGCCTCGGCGTCGCGCACGATCCCACCCTTGCCGATCGCATCGCGGCCGAGCTCGAACTGCGGCTTGAAGAGCGCGACGAGGTCGGCGCCGGAGGACGCGACGAGCCGGACGACCGCCGGTATGACGAGCCGCAGGGAGATGAACGAGAGGTCGAGCGTCACGAGGTCCGGAGCAGCACCTGGCAGCGCGTCGAGAGCACGCAGGTTGGTCCGGTCCATCACGTGCACCCGCGCATCCGTCGCGAGGCGCGGGTCGAGCTGACCGCGACCGACGTCGACGGCATACACGAAGACGGCGCCGCGGCTGAGGAGCACATCCGTGAACCCTCCGGTCGACGCACCCGCGTCCAGGCAGACCCGGCCTGCGCAGTCGATATCGAAGGCGTCGAGCGCCGGGGCGAGCTTGAGTCCTCCCCTGCTTGCCCACGGATGATCGCGACCCAGCAAGCGGATCGGCGTGGCGGCGCCGACACGCTGGTCGGCGCTCGTGGCGCGTCCGCCGTCGACCTCGACCAGTCCGGCCGCGACCAGTGCCTGCGCCCGCTCGCGGCTCGGCGCCAACCCGCGTGCCACGAGCTCGAGGTCAACGCGCCGCGCCGGGGACACCGCTGTCATGGCTCCCATCTATACCACATTTATGTGTATTCGCGCAGTCAGAAAGGGACGTCGTCCGGGTCGATTCGGGGATGCGTGACCCTCGTGGGGACCACGGCGATCGGCGGGGTGCGCAGCTCGGACACATCGGTCCCGGCCGTCTCGAGGGGACGCTCGCCGAGGGCGCCACTCGAATTGACCACGAGTTGCTTGACGCGGTGTTCGGTGTGCGCGAGGAGATCCGAGCAGTGCTGGGCGAGGATCACCCCTCGCTCGTATGCGCCGATCGCCTCTTCCAGGGCAATGCTGCCACCTTCGAGCTTGCTGATCAGCGTGTCGAGCTCGGCGAGCGCCGCCTCGTACGTCAGAGCCGTGATGCCGTCCTCCGCGGATCCGCTGTTCATTGGTCGCCCGCCCCCGGGATGGCATCGTACATCTGTTCGTTCTCTGCCGGCGCTCCCGCATCGGCGCGATTGACGGTGCTTTCCAGGCTGCCGTGGCGCAGAACCGTATGCAGGCGCGTTCCCACCGGGACGGCGGCGGCGTCGGTGAGCACGCGGCCGTCCGCGTCCGAGGTGATCGAATAGCCGCGCTCGAGCGTCCGTCGCGGTGAGAGCGCCGCGAGCCGCGCTCCCCGAGTGGTCAGCGCCGCCCGGCGCGCCACGGTGACGCGGGCTGCTGCCTCGTGCAGCAACTCCGACGTCCTGCCGAGGCGGAGGCGCTCGATCTCGACGCGCCGGGATGGATGCGCAAGCGCGAAACGCGACGTCTGCTGATCGAGGGCGCGCCGCTTCACGGCGGCCTCCTGCATCAGTGCCGCGCGCAACCGGAGCGAGGACATCGACGTGCGATCGCGGCGCGCAGCCACGACGCCGGCGATGGCGACGCCGAGGCGGGCATGGCGGGCGACGACGTCATCGCGGAGCCCGGCGATGTTCGGCGCAACCAACTCGGCCGCCGCGGACGGCGTTGCACCCCGGCGATCGGCGGCAAGGTCCGCAACCGTCGTGTCGGTCTCGTGGCCGACGCCGGTCACCACCGGCAGCCGTGTCGCGCGAATCGCGCGAGCAAGCGCCTCGCTGTTGAATGCGAGCAGATCTTCGAGCGAACCACCGCCGCGCACCAGCAGGATCACGTCCGCATCGCGAACCTGGTCGGCACGAGCAAGGGCGCGGACGAGCGTTTCCACAGCGCCGTCACCCTGCACTGTCGCGGGAGACAGCACCACGCCAATGCATGGTGCGCGGCGCGCGATCACGGTGCACACGTCGCGCAACGCAGCACCGCTGCGAGACGTCACCACGACAACGCGACGGGGCAGCAACGGGAGTCGTCGCTTGCTGCGCTGATCGAACAGTCCCTCAACACTGAGGCGCTGCTTGAGCTGTTCGATGCCGAGTGCGAGCGCGCCGATGCCACTCGGTTCCAGACGGTCGACGTACAGCTGGTAGCGGCCCTGCTGCTCATACACCTGCACGGATCCATGCGCCACGACGGTCATGCCGTTGGTGGGACGAAACGGGATCTGCATCGCGTTGGCGCGAAAGCACACGCACGAGACCTGGGCGCGCGCGTCCTTGAGCGTGAAGTACAGATGCCCCGACACATGCGCGGTGAGGTTGCTCACCTCACCCTCGACGAGCACATCCTCAAGCTCGGGACGGACCGCAAGCGCATCGCGCACCAGTGCCGTGAGGTCGCTGACGGTACGAAGTGTTGTGGTCACACCCGCTCCCTCGCGACGTGGCCGAGCACGCCGTTGACAAACTGCGCCGCCTCGTCGCCGGCGTATGCACGCGAAAGCTCGATGGACTCGTCGATGACGACGGCGACCGGTGTCGTCTCCATGTACAGCAACTCGAAGGTGCCGAGACGCAAGACTGCACGCTCCACTTTGCCGAGATCGACGAGTGACCAGTGCTCCATCGCCGTCGCGAGCGCGGCGTCGATGGTGTCGAGATGATCGACGCAGCCGACGACAATCGTGCGCGCGAACGCACGGACATCCGCAGTGGCGCGCAGGTCCTCGCCCTGGTATTTCAGCGCGAAGTCCGGATCCTTCGCTGTGCCCTCGATCTCGAAGAGCACACGCAGCGCCAGTTCACGACCTCGCCGCCGGCGCCCCGTGCCTGAGACGGCCGGGGTCACGCGAAGGCGACCTCGCTGACGAAGACGTTGACCTCCTCGACACGCAGCGCGAGCATGCGATCGATCGCGTCGGCAACGCGGCGCTGCACCTCGGCGCCGACAACCGGCACGTTGCCACCCGACTCCATCACGACATACAGACTCAGGTGCAACGCATCGTCGCGCATCTCGACACGCACGCCTCGATGCGCATGCGACCGGCGAACGATGCGATCGAACTGCTGTCCTCCGGGGTGATACATCGCATGGATTCCCGAAACCTGCAGCGCCGCGAAGGCCGCGATCGACGCCACCACTTCATTGGCAACGCGAGTCGTGCCGAGCTGGCGGCGACCATTCATCGTCGGGCGCAGTTGCAGGCGATCCGGTTCGCCGGCGTCGGTCATGCGCGCTCCACGTAGCGGCCCGTGCGCGTGTCGACGCGGATCAGGTCACCCTGGTTGACGAACAGCGGGACATCGACTGCGAGCCCCGTCTCCACTTTTGCCGGCTTGAACGAAGCGTTTGCGGTGTCACCCTTGAATCCCGGCTCGCTTTCGGTCACCTCGAGTACCACCGACGTGGGCAGATCGACGCCAAGGACGCGATCGTCGAAGCGCAACAGGAACAGGTTGTCGTTCTCTTTCAGGTAATCGACGCCACTTCCGAGCTGCTCGGGGCTGAGCGTGATCTGATCGAACGTGGTGTTGTCCATCACCACGTAATTCTCGCCGTCCTTGTACAGCAGCTGAGCCTCGGTGCGCTCGATGCGCACCTTGCCGAATTTCTCCTCGGGACGGAATGTCTCGTCGGTGACCGCACCAGTGGTCACATTGCGCAGCTTCGCGCGAACGACAGCCGTGCCACGTCCCTGCTTCATGTGCGAGAAGTCGATGACCTCGAAGAGGTCGCCGTCGCGCTCGACAGTCGCGCCCGGACGCAGGTCGGAGGCCGTGATCATGTAGTGCTCCCAGTGGTGGTGCGGTCTTCGAGCAGCTTAGCCAGTCCCTCGACTGCGAGGACGTAGCCATCGATGCCCAGCCCGGCAACAACGGCAACCGCAGCCTCGGCCGAGAGCGAGACGCGCCGGAAGGGCTCGCGGGCGAGGATGTTCGACAGGTGGACCTCGACGACCGGTCCGGCGAAGCCGCGAAGCGCGTCCGCGAGGACGACGCTGGTGTGGGTCAGCCCACCGGGGTTGACGATGCAGCCGGCGCTGTGACCGCGCTCCTGCTCGAGGATGTCGACCATCACGCCCTCGTGGTTGGTCTGCTCGCAGCGGACCTCGAGCCCGAGCGCCCCGGCACGGGCGCGGACCGCCGCCTCGATCTCTGCCAGGGTGACGGCACCGTATACCTCGGGCTCGCGCTCGCCAAGGCTGGCGAGATTGGGTCCGTTCAGCAGCAGGATCGTCGTCATCGGGCGAGCACCGATTCCAGCGCGGCATCCACCTCGGCGTCGGGAACGAGCTGACCCGTCAACGGGTGCCCTCGCCGCTCGAGCAGCACCCACCCAAGACGGTCGCCGACGTGCTTCTTGTCCGCGCGCATATGGCCGAGCACCTGCTCGGGATCAAACACCAGTGTCGTCGCAAGGCCGCACCGGGCGATCATCTCACCCTGCCAGCCGATATCCCCGGCTGGGCAGCCGAGTATCTGGATGCTGAGCTGTCCGGCCGCGTGCATTCCGACAGCCACTGCCTCGCCGTGGAGCAGGCGGTTGCCGAACCCGGCGGCAGCTTCGAGGGCGTGCCCGATGGTGTGGCCATAGTTGAGCACGGCGCGGTTGCCCGCCTCGCGCTCGTCGCCGGCGACGATCCGGGCCTTGATGGCGCAGCACTCGCGGATCGTCTCGACCAGCGCATCGCTGTCCCGCGCCAGGAGGCGGTCGAGATCGCGGTCGAGACCGGCGGCGAGCTCGGTGTCGACGATCATCGCGTACTTGACGATCTCGGCAAAGGCAGATCGATACGACCGATCGTCCTGCGTGATCAACACGTCGGAATCGCAGATCACGGCGCGCGGTTGCCAGATGGCGCCGGCGAGGTTCTTGCCGCGGGTGAGGTTGACGCCGGTCTTGCCGCCGATCGCGCTGTCGACCATCGCGAGGAGCGTGGTGGGCACGTTGACCCACGCGATCCCGCGCAGGTAGGTCGCGGCGACGAAGCCCGCGAGGTCGCCGACCGTGCCGCCACCGAGGGCGATGACGCAATCGTTGCGCTGCAGGCCCGCGTCGCCGAGGCGACTGAGCATGCGTCCGGCGGACGCCCAGTTCTTGAGCGCCTCGCCGCCGGAAACCTTGATCACCGTGGTGGCAATGCCGGCGCTTCGCAATGACGCAACGAGTCGATTGGTGGCTACTGGAACAGCGCGGTCCGCGAGCAAGGCGACGCGTGTCGCGCCCCCGGGCACATGGGCGACGACGTCGTCGATGGCTCCGGCACGGACCTCGACGTGGTACGCGCGCTCGCCGAGGTTGACGCGCACCGCGCCACCGAGCGCGGCGATCACACGAGCGGCCACCGTCTCGGGCCTGTCGCCGGCACCGACTCGGAGGTGCGACGCCTGCAGCGCGCGGGTCCGGTTGCGTCGCAGCCGGGGGATACCGGTGGCCGCCGAGCCCTCGAGAGTCGGGCGGTCCGCGCCATCGCCGAGGCGCTCGATGAGGATCTCGTCGGTGGTGTCGAGCCAGACGACCGTGCAGAGTTCTGTCAGCAGCCGTCGAGCCGCCGGCTGCGTGATCAAGCCACCACCGCACGCGATGACCAGTGGTCCGGGACGGCGGAGCACGTGCTCGAGCGCCGTCAGCTCGAGATTGCGAAAAGACGCCTCACCGTCGGCTGCGATGATCGCCGCGGGCGAGCGCCCCGAGCTCTTCTCGATTTCGACGTCCAGGTCGACCGCCGGCCACCCGAGCTGTTTGGCGACGATCGGGGCGATCGTGGTTTTGCCGGATCCAGGGAGGCCGACGAACGCGATGCGACGAAGCGCGCTCATCGCAGCCGGTTGACGGTGCGCCGGTGGGCGGCAACGGCACGCCGCAGCTCGCCGAGACTGTCGCCGCCGAACTTCTCCATCGCGGCTGCCGCGAGCACCCACGCGAGCATCGCCTCGGCCACCACCGCGCCGGCCGGCACCACGCAGATATCGCTGCGCTCGTAGTGGGCGTTGATCTCCTTGCCGGTCCCGATGTCGACGCTGCGCAGCGGGTTGAGCAGCGTGGAGATCGGCTTGAAATGGACGAGCGCCCATACGGGCTCACCGTCGGTAACGCCGCCCGCGAGCCCGCCCTGGCGATTGGTCAGATGGTGGAATCCCTGCTCTGCGTCCCATCGGGGTTCGTCGTGCACCTCGGAGCCGGGGGACTGCGCCGCGAGCACGGCCGCGCCGAGCTCGACGCCTTTCACCGATGGGATGCTGCACATCGCCTGGGCGATGAGTCCGTCGAGCCGCCGGTCCCAGTGCACGTAACTGCCAAGTCCGGCCGGAACATGCGCGGCGACGACATATGCAGTGCCTCCGAGTGTGTCGCCGCGTTCGCGCGCGGCATCGATGGCCGCGACCATCCGCGCCGACGCATCCTCGTCCGCGCATCGCACCGGCGATCGCTCCACCGCGTCCCACGCGCCCTCGTCTGTGGGCACCGGGACGCTGATGTCGCCGATGCGGACCACGCAGGAATGAATGTCGACGCCGATGGCGGCGAGGAGCGTCCTGCCCACGGCGCCGGCGGCGACGCGAGCGGCCGTCTCACGTGCGCTCGCGCGCTCGAGCACGTCGCGGGCGTCGTCGAATCCGTATTTGAGGACGCCCGCGAGATCCGCATGCCCCGGTCGCACTCGCGTGACCCGCTTGGATTTGAAGCCGCGAGCCTCCACCTGCATCGGGCCTTTCCAGTTCTCCCAGTCGGCGTTCTCGATGACGAGGGTCACGGGCGATCCGAGCGTTTTGCCACCGCGCACGCCGCTCACGATTCGCGCTGTGTCGTGCTCGATCTGCTGGCGTTTCCCCCTCCCGTGCCCACCTTGACGGCGATGCAGGTCAGGGTCGATGTCGCGGCGCGCGTCGAGCGACACGCCCGCAGGCATGCCCTCGACGATCACCGTAAGTTGCGGCCCGTGCGATTCGCCGGCCGTGAGAAATCGAAGCATTTGCAACGAATTGTATTGGCGGTTGCCCACTTTCCCCGATCGCGGCCCTGATCGGTCGCGTTTTGTCCGCGTCAGGTCCCCGTCGCCACAGAAGACTTGGGGCGGTGATCGAGGCGCTGAAAATCCGCCGGAGCGCGCAGGAGCACCTCCGTATCGCGCGCCTGCTTGACGCCCACGGCGATGTGATCGGGGCGATCTGCGCGTACCGCGAGGCGGCGCGCGAGGGATCCGGTGACGCCGTCAGCGAAGCGCTGGCGCGGATCGCCGCCCTCGCTCGAGGCCAGTAGCGCCGCTGCGGCTCAGAGACCGGCTGGGCGCGATGGCGCGCCCGCGGAAGGCGGCGCGTTCATGGTGGCGAGGAGCTCGTTGTAGAAGGCCTCGGCCTTGGGGATGCGATGCAGCACCTCGACGCCGTCCCGTCCGGCCGACTCGATCTCGATATCGCCGGCGCCGATGAGCCGGTCGCCGAACGGCCGGTGGATCACCGTGTTCTGAATGCGGTCGAGCGGGATCGTCTCGGCGGTCCTCGAGAGAATCCCTCCTTCCATGACGATGCGGCGGTCGGTGAGGTGATATGTCGAGAACCGCCAGCGGAGGATTCGCAGCCCTGCCCAGAGCAGCGCCCCGATGATCAGCACGAGCACGATCACCGTCTTCACGGTCGTGATGGACGCGGAACCGATCTTGTCAGGGAGCTTGGCGTTCAGCACGATCGCCACGACGATGACCACGAGCGCGCCGAGCACGTGCCCAGCGAGCACGGACCAGTGCTGGCGCACCAGTGCGATGGATCGCTCCCCCGGCATCAACTGTGTCGGCATTGCCTCACCTCAAACGAAATCCTGGGGCTTATGCGGGTCACGGACCGAGGTACAGGATGAGCGCTGCGCCCGCACACAGGAACGGACCATAGGGTATCGAGTCTTTGAGCCCCCGGACGCGCGTGACCAGCAAAATCATCGACGTCGCACCGCCGATGAATATCCCGGCGACGATTGCATAGACGGCGCCGAGCGTCGCGGTGGTCGGCCCCGCTCCGGTGACGGCACCGATCAGCGCTCCCAGCTTGGCGTCGCCGAGCCCGATCTTCCCTCCCGAAACGAGAGACTGCACGACGAAGAACAGCGCGACGCCGGCGGCGCCGATGACCGCGCCGGTCAGTGTGATCCGTGGCGACCACTCACTCAGCACCACCGCGGCGACGACGCTGGGGTACGTGATGACATCGAGGATGAGGCGGTGCTTGAGGTCGAAGTCCACGATGTGGACAAAGATCGCGATCCACAGCAGGTGGATCAGCAGCCCGGTGCCCAACGTCTCATGCGCAGCGAAGGCGCCGAATCCGATCGCGCCGAATGCCGGTGAGAGATAACGTTCCAGCCAGGTCCAGCCATAACGCTCACCCGACCAGGGGCGCGCCGCAACCGGCTCCTCCCCAGCCGCGGCGGCCCGGCTCAGTTCCTCCGCGATGTCCTTCTCATACTCGAGGCGTTCCTCGTTCTCCTCGTCCTCGAGCTTCTCGAACTTCTCGAGCACGACGGCGAGCAGTCCGGAGCCAAGGCCGACAACACCGCCCGCGACTGTGATGCCGGCAATCAGCAGCGGGGAATTCACGCTTCGACTGCGCCGACCAACGCCCTGCGCACCGCCTCGGCCGGGGCAGTCCTCCCGGTCCAGATCTCGAAGCTGAGCAGACCCTGTTGCAGCAGCATCTCGAGCCCGTCGCTCGCGCGGTGGCCGGACTCGAGCGCCGCGGTGACGACGTCGACCGGGCGTGGACGGTAGCGGAGGTCGACCACGCTGCATGCCTCCGGCAGAGCGCGTGGATCGAATGGAAGCTCCGCGAGCCCCACCGAGGTTGCGTTGACGACGATCGCCGAATGCGCGCAGGTGGCGGCAATTACGGCGCGGTCCCAGGGCACTGTGGCGATGTCGCCGGAGCCATGCAGGCGGTCGGTGAGGCTCATTGCGGCGCTCGCCCGACGTGCCGCGATGCGCAGGCGTAGCAGCGGCACTCGGGTCAGGGCGAGTGCCACCGCCGCCGCGGCACCGCCCGCGCCGAGGACCAGTGCCGTGGCGCCCTGACGCGGCCACATCGACGCGCCACTCAGGGCGAGTTCGAAACCATCGGCGTCGGTGGTGGCGCCGAGGAGGCGGCCGCCGCGAACGGTGATGGTGTTGACGACCCCGAGTGACTCGGCGTCACCTTCGAGGAGGTCGCACCGCTCGGCCATCACGGCCTTGTATGGGGCGGTGACGTTGCAGCCTGTGTAGCGGCCCTGGCGGAGCTCGGCGACGAACGTGTCGATGTCGTCGGGCGCAAGGTCGCGAAGCACGTAGGTGCCCTCGACGCCGGTCGATTGCATGGCGGCCTGGTGCATGACGGCGCTCGGCGAATGCGAGATGCCGGAGCCCACCAGGCAGAGCCGCAGGGCCTGCTGGCTCATCGCGCGGCGCGGGCGGCGGCGATCCGCCGGGAGTCGAGCCAGCTCTGGAGCAGGACAGCGGCCGCAACGGAGTCGATCACGGCGCGACGCTGCTTGCGCCGGAGCCCACTTTCGATGAGCGAGCGCTCGGCGATCGTGGTCGTGAAGCGCTCGTCCCACAACTCGATCGGTGTGGTGGTGCGCCGTCCCAGCTCCGCAACAAAGGCTCGAGCGCTGTGCGCCGCATCGCCTTCGCTGCCGTCGAGAAGGCGGGGCAGTCCGACAACCACACGGTCCACCTCGCGCTCGGCGATCTCTCGCTCGAGCCGCGCCCAGAGCGTTCGCGGCTCATTGGGAATCGTTGCCACCGGCGAGGCAAGGGTGCAGGTTTCGTCGGAGATTGCCAGTCCGATGCGGACCGAGCCGACATCGATGCCGAGGACGCGCGTGCGGCCGGCACCGTCCTCGGCGGACGTCACGGCGACTTGGACGCGACAGCGACGACGTTCTCGTCGATTGTGATCTGTGACGCGCGAAGCGGCATGTAGAAGAGCTGGAATGGCCACTCGGAGACCTTCACGTTCTGGACCTTTTCGATGTTGCTCTCGACGATCTTCGGCGCATTGCCCGGATTGCGTCCGGTGAGCTGCGCCTTGAGCGTGTCCAGGTTGACCTGCGGCTGGCTGTAATCGGTGGCCGAGCACGCGAGGATGACGGTGCCGTTGACATTCGCCTGGGTCACTGTGCACGGCGGGGTGGACAGCTTTCCTGGCGCCAGCTCATCGCCTGGCTTGACCAGCTTGTCGAGGTCGGCGATGACGTCGTTGCGTACCGCCACCGGGTCGTAGATCGCCGCCGTCGCGGTCGCGATCACCTGGATCGTCGTTGCCGTGAATGCGGCATTCACCGCGGGGAGCTTCGTGGGCGTCATCGCATACGAGAGGGTCTCGCCCCCGCCGGTCGGGTCCTTCGCGAATGTCTTGCCGGCCGCCCTCGCGTTGAGGTCGGTCTGGATCTGGCTGGCGAGGGTGCCTTCAATCGTGGTGATCTCAGCGTTCCAGTTGGCGACGTCGGTCGCGCTTGCGCTCGTCGTGGTGGTTGCGTTGGAACCGAGCGTCGACTGGCTCGGGTTGGTGACCGTGATCGCGTGGTACTGGTGGTCGCTGACGCCGAAGCACGCGTAGTACGGGAACTTGGGGATGTCGACGGCGTTGGGCGGTTCCGGCGTGGGGCAGGGATCGCTGGGCCACGCCGTCAGGGTGTTGGCCGCAATCGGGCTGGGCAGCGCTCCGGGCTGCGTATCCGCGACCGAGGCGGTGGCATTTGCTTTCGCCCCATTGCAGACG
>JBEKKP010000034.1:0-30556 GCA_050010655.1 Candidatus Dormibacteria bacterium | reverse complement strand
TGAACGTGCCACTCACGCTCACCTGATTGTCAGCCTGGAACGTGTAGTGCCACGTACCCAGTTGCGTGAGCGGACCGTAGGTGCCACTGGGATTCACGTTGACGTACACGATGATGGGTGTACCCGTAGGCGGATACACCGTAAGCTGGTAGTAGACGTTGCCAGCGCCACTCCATGCGATTGCGGCACCGCCGGCGGTACCAACCGGATCACACGCGGTCACAGTGACTATCGGCGTGATCGGTGCGGGCGTTGAGCTCGGCGTCGCGGTGGGCGTTGAGATCGGCGTCGTGCTGGGAGTCGGCGCCACTGTCGTCACGACAGTCGGCGCGAGCGTTGGGGAAACAGTCGGCGCGACCGTCGAGCCACATGCCGCGAGCCCCAGAGCGGCGATCACAGCGCCGATGACGATGGTGACGATCATTTTCTGCATCTATCCACCCAACGCGAATACGTCATCCGCGGTTACGTCCTCGATGCGCCGTTCGTCGAGGACGGACTCTGCAGTATTTGGCAAATCTGTCGTCAACAGCCCGGCACCCGCACGCAAACCGATACTCGGCCGGCGTTGCGGGGATGGCCGGCTACTCCGAATGACCGTTAATCGGATCGCGGTTCGGCGTGGCTTGGGACCAGTGGGCAACTCAAAGATCCTGGGCAGCGTAACGAGTGACGGTCGCGGGTCCGAGAGTGTTGTCCCGGACCCGTGCTCGACGTGCCCCGGGTTTGGTCAGTAGGTCGCGTTGGCCCCTTATCTGACGCCTTCGGTGGTCATTTCGGCGCGATCTGAGGCGACTCTAGGTCCAGCAATTCGTATTCAGAACCGCACTTCAGGAGAGTGCCGAGAAAGGGAATCGAACCCTTACGCCCTTACGAGCACAGCGCCCTGAACGCTGCGTGTCTACCAGTTCCACCACCTCGGCCAGGTGCCCGACGATAGTAGCAGCGCCTCCCGGCGGTGCCCACGCCTAATGGATCTCCCAGGATCCGATGTCGTCGTAGCGGGCGGATTCCGGCCCGAGCGCCGGTATCGGTGCAGTCGGCGCCGGTGACCGGAAGACGATGGAGATCCTTGGCGTGTAGAGAAATACGGCAGGGGCGTCCGCCGCGATCAGCGAGGCGACCTGCGCGGCAGCGCTGACCCGCACCGCCTTGACCGGCGACTCCGCGAGCATGTCCAGGGCGGCGTCGAGGAATGGGTCGGGAATGCCGGCCGAGACGTTGTAGCCGTGCGGCGGATTGGCGTTGGACCGCCAGAACGCGCTTACGTCGGGGTCCGGGATTGGATTCCAGGAGTCGATCGCGAGTTGGAAGTGACCACTCTCGAGCGTCCCGCTGAGAAAGGTCTGCGGGAGCACGGGATCCACGGTCACCTGGACGCCGATCACCGCAAGCTGCGAGGCGATCTCGCGCGCGACAACCGGGAGCGGGTTGATGTCCGGCACCGCCAGCGTGAATGCAAGCTGCGTCGGGCCACTCGCGCGCACACCGTCGGGCGCGGGAACCCATCCGTTGGCCTGGAGGACGGACTCAGCGACGCTCGGTGAGATCGCCTCGATCGCGGGAGGTCCGACCCACGGGATCCCTGCGGAGAACGGGCTCGTCTGAATCTCGCCGCCGCTGCCTCCAAGTGCGCCTGTCACCAACGCGGAACGGTTGATGGCGATGCCGATGGCATGCCGCACCACGGAGTTCGCGAGCGCGGGAACGCGCTCGTTGAACATGAGGTCGACGAAGTCCGGCGTGGTCATGCTTTCCGCCTGGGCGCCTTTGACGGCAAGGAGCGTCGACAGCTCCTCGGGCGTGCTTGCGAGGAGCGCGTTGATGCTCCCCTGCGAGAACGCGCCTGCCGCATCTGCGAACGTCAGGAAGAGGCGCAACTCGTAGCTCGTGATCGACGGACGCGCTGCGGAGTGCGGGTTCGGCTGGAGCACGAGCATCAGCGCTGCGGCGGACTGGACGTCGTAGATGCCCGACGTCGGCATCGGCGTCGTCGGGTGCGCTCCGGCCTCCTCCACTTGCGTCGCGGTGAGTGCTCCCAACGGAAGGATCGGCAGCTGCGTCAGCGTTGCTGCGAATGAGGCTCGCGGCGCTGCCAGCGTGAACGTGACGGACGACGGATGGGCCGCAACGGTGACCCCTCGAAGCGCCGTCAGCAGGGTCGCGTCACTTGCCTGCGCCGACAGGGCGAATGAGACGGTGGCGACCACATCGGCGCTGGTGATCGGTGTCCCGTTCGACCACTCGAGATCCGGTGGGAGCACGACCGTGTAGACCAGGCCATTGGTGCTGACACCGAACGACTCGGCGAGATCGGTCGTCGGATAGCCGGTGCTGTCGAGCTTCAGCAGCGAGCGATACAGCAGATGACCCACGTCGACGACGGCCGGGTCGGAAGCATCCACGAGTGGGTTCAGCGACATCGGACGTTCGCTGACCACGAGGCCCTCGGTGAACTGCGGGCCGCCGATCAGCCCGAAATGCAGGGAGAGCGCGAAACCGATCGCTCCGAGTGCAAGGATCGCCAGCAGCGTCCCGGCGAAGACCTCAATCGGTCGATGCCGGGGCAGCCACCTTACTTGGTGACGTAGGTGGCGAGGATCGAGACGATGACGAAGAGCGCGATCATCGCCGCGGAGAACCGCAGCAGGCTGGCTTCGAGGCCGCGCCGGCGGCGGTACCCGCCGCCCGAGTCTCCCCCACCACTTCGGGGTCTGCAGGAGGATGCCAAGGATCGCCAGGACCCCGATCACCACTTGGGCCACGGTGAGAGCCGTCTTCACGCAACAACGCCTCCTTGGCAATGCATCGGCCCGAGTATAGGTGCATTGACGCGACCCGCTCCTCCGCAGGGGCGTATCGGGTGTGGCGCAGAGGCGTCTCGACGCACCCCGAGAACTACGCTGGTTTGTGATAGTGTGTCCACGAAATGTCTGTACCGCATATATCCGTCGGATCGGTCTGGCGCTGCGCGATTGGCGCGGTCGCCGCGGCAGCGCTGGTCGTCGGATGCGCCCAGATCCAGGCGTCGGCGGTGCGCACTCCCCCGCCGGCACCGCTGCTTGGACCGGCGCCTCCGGTGATGGTCGGCGCCGACCAGGTGACGCTGCTGCGCAGCGGGCCGGCGACGTTCGCCCGCATCGAGTTGCTCATCAACGCTGCCCGGGCAAGCATCCATGTCGAGATCTACGAGTTCGGTCAGCAGGGGCTCGCCGATGCGCTCATCGCTGCAGAAGCGCGCGGCGTGGCCGTCACCGTCATCGATGATCCGTCGGAGTTGAGCAGCGCTGCCACGGCGGCGCGCCTGCGCATCGCCGGCGTGGACGTTGTCGACTATCCGGTGCGTAAGGAGATGATCGACCACGTCAAGCTCCTCGTCGTCGACTCCCAGGTTGCGGTCGTTGGTGGCATCAACTGGGGTGTGAACTCGCCGGCCAACCACGATTACGACGCCGAGCTTCGCGGCCCTGCCGTCCACAACCTCGATCGCGTCTTCTCGCGAGATCTCGTCACGTGCGGGCGCGACGTGGCCGTCGCTGACGTCGTGAGCGACTCCTCCATCGACGTCGCCGCGACCCTACCGGGCGCGGAAATCCGCCCGCTCGCCCTCGGACTCATCGACGGAGCGCAGCACACGCTCGACCTCGAGCTGTTCGTCCTCACCGACACCGGTGTCGTACACGCCCTCGAGGCAGCGTCCCTGCGGGGCGTCGCGGTTCGCGTGCTGCTCGACCCTTCGCAGCCGTCGAGTGAACCTGCGTTTGCGGCACTCCTGAGCGACGGGATTCAGGTGCGCTGGTACCGGAGCCGCGGCGAGCTGCTCCACGCCAAGGCGATCGTCGCGGACGCGAGCGCCGTCCTCTTCGGGAGCGCCAACTGGTCCGGTGGAGGCTTCGCGCGCAACCACGAGCTCGACATCGAGCTTCCTTCCGCCCCCCTGGTGGCCGCGGCAATGCTCGATCAGATGGATCTCAACTGGGCAGCCAGCTCATGAAGCGGCGAGCCTGCATCTATGGGAGTGGCACCGTCGGTCGGCCGTGACCGAGCCCAGGCGAATAGATCGATGAGTACACCGCAATCGTTATCGCGTCACCTTCCTCGGACTTCTCGTTCGACGATGCACCTGATCCGGATTGCAGGATCGCACGCACCCTTTGGTTCATCGCCTGCCGAGCTGCATGAGGCACGACGGCGTCGAGAACGCCACACGCACTGGCGCAGACAACCAGCGCAATCACCTGCCTCGGCATCGGCGGGTCGACCGTCAGGGTGTCCAGGACCTTGGTGACGATGGCGGTCCGCGCTGCCGGTTGCAGCAGCGTGTAGCGCTTGTCGGGGATGAAGTCCAGAGCCTTGCGTTCGTTCAGCATGCCGCTGGCAAGCAAGCTCGAGATCGTCCAGGACTCGGCGTTATTCGTTTCGTAGCCGAACGCATCGACCCAGAATGCGATCCCTCGTGGCGCTGGAAGCTCGCGCATTCGCGCGAGTACTTCGTCGCACCGGCGCTCACCGGTATCCGCCCCCGCCACGATCCTTTCGTCGACGAGTGTGATGCACTCCGTGCGGAAGAGATCCATCAGGACTGCGCCAGCGAGCGCAGCCTTTAAAAGTTCGACCGGGTGCGAGGAAATCCTCCCCGACTCCGGATCGAGAGCGAGAAGAAGGAGTTCCTCGGCTGTCGTGAGCTCTGATTCGGCATTCAGCATGACTTTCGGATCGACGGAACTTCACCAGCCCCCGCGCGACGCGGAGTTTTCTCCACCAACGGTATACGCCGCCGGCACCGTCAGCGACGAACTCCGCGGACACTGGGATTTGACAAGCGACCGCTCTCGATATATCGTTGGCACATCGGATCAACGCCAAGGAGCGTACATATGACCAGAGAACGAACCCACCACAGCCGCCATCAGGAGCCCGCGGACAGTCTTCGGGAAGCCGCCGGGCGCTTCCACCATCACGTCCGCGAGCGCCTGGAGCGCGGCGGCCGCGACCGCCACCGGGGTGGATGGTCGCCATTCGACGATCCCAGGTTGGCGGGCGACCCCAGATTCGCCGGTTTCGGTGGTCCCGGAGGCTTCGGCGGCCACGGCAGGCGTGCCGCGCGGGGCGACGTCCGGGCCGCGATTCTCGTGCTGCTCGCCGAGAAGCAGTCGCACGGGTACCAGATCATTCAGGAGCTCGAACGCCGCAGCGAAGGCGCGTGGCGCGCAAGCCCCGGATCGGTCTACCCAACCCTGCAACAGCTCGAGGATGAAGGGCTCGTGCGGGCAGTCGAGGCCGACGGCGGACGTCGCGTCTTCGAACTGACCGACACCGGCAAGGAAGAAGCGGCGAAGCTCGCCGCCGGTCCTGCACCGTGGGCAGACGCTGCCGGCTCTGTCGGTGGCGATCATCGCGATCTCCGTGAGCAGGTCTTCCAGTTGTTGGCAGCCACGGCCCAGGTCGGCCGTTCCGGGGATGCGGCCCACATCGCCGAGGCACGCAAGATCCTCCACGAAGCTCGACGCAAGCTCTATCTGCTCCTCGCGGGCAATGAGTCCCCGTCCGAAAAGACCGAGGGCTGACGACAGGCACCTGTCGCCGGGGGCCGCGACGATAGGGACATGACCGAGAACGCCGTGATCATCGACGCCGCGACCCGCTTCCTCCGGAGCAACCGCGAGTTGCTTCAGTTCGCGAGACGTGGCGCCGGTGAGACCGGTCGGAGCGTCGAGGACCTCCTCGTCGACGCGGTGGTTCGGATCCGGAACTCAGGCTTCGAGGCGATATCGGAGGAACAGGTGGTCGTCGGACCGCCGCACCGACGCGATCGCCGCCCCGAGCAGCGCCTTGGCGGGCGCCGCCCAGCCGTCGATGATCCCCGGGCGCGGCTCAGTGTGATCGCGTCCCGCGACTCGTGGCGAGATGGTCAGGAACAGCTCCTGAACGGCACCGTCCGATAGCAGGCGGCCAAAGAGCGACGGCCCGCCCTCGCAGAGCAGTAGCCCGGGCCCCATCGCGTCGGTCACGGCAGCCACGATTTCGGCCCCGCTCAGTGCCCCTCCGTCGCCGGCTTCGATGACCGTGGCGCGCGGATGCGCCGCGCGAACTCTGTCCGCGCCGGAGCTCGACGTCACCACCGCCACACTCGTCGCGGGGCGATCCAGCGCGACGTGGGCAGGGAGATCGCCGCTCGACGACACCACGACGAGCGCCGGAGGCTCGCTCGCACCCGTGCGCTCGAATCGGTACGCGTCAACCGCGGCCGCGTCTTCGCCGGCCACCGCTGCCGGTGTCCATTGGTGACCCGGTGTCGCGCGCAGATTGCCCGCGCCGATCACCACAGCGTCAACGCTCGCACGCAGCAGTGACATGAGATACCGGTCCGCGCGCGAGTTGCCGCTCAGCATCGTCGAGTCGGTGCCATCGGTGAGGCCCAGCGACGCGATGCCGTCGATGGAAGCGACGAAGTTGGCGATGACATATGGCCGCGGCGACCCTGGAAAGCGCAGCGGCCGGCCGTACGGAGTTTCTGCGCCAACCGGATCCCCGGTGGCGGAGTCGCTCAGGACCTGATAGTCCGGCGGCACCGTCAGATGCTCAAGCGGGAATGACGGGGATGCTGTTGAGCACCTCGTCGAGCATGCGCAGAAAGCGTTGTACTTTCACGGGTTTGGTCAAGTATGCGTGAGCGCCCGCAGCGATCAGTTGCTTGCGGCGGCGCTCGGTTGCGTCGGCACTGCACATCACCACCGGTATGCCGGCCGTGCGCGGATCCGCCCGCAGCTGCGCCAGCACCTCGTCGCCCTGGATGTCCGGAAGATGGAGGTCGAGCACGATCAGGTCGGGGTGATGCTCGCGCGCCAGCTCGAGGGTGAGTCCGCCCTGCATCGCTGTCAGGAGATGAATCTGCGGACGCATCGAAAACACTTCTTCCATGAGCCCGATGGTTGCCAGGTTGTCCTCGACGTACAGCACCGTGCGCTCGCACTCGACGATCGGTGCGGGCACGGGTGGCTTGCGGCGGATGCGGGGCTTGGACGCGGCGACCGGCGAGCGAGTGAGCCGGATCCAGAAGGTGCTGCCAACGCCGTGCTCGCTGTCGACGCCGATGCTGCCGTGCATGCCCTGGACCAGCTTGCGGGTCAGCGCGAGCCCGAGGCCGGTGCCCGGGACCGTTGTGCGCTCGGCGCCGAGACGCTCGAACGGCTGGAAGAGGCGCGCCTTCTCGTCCTCGGTGAACCCGGGGCCGGTGTCGCGAACCGAGATTCGGATGAACTCGCTGCTCGGGGAGTTCGCGGGCAACGGATTCGCGGACCCCACGGCGTCCCATTCGCGCGCGGCCTCGACATAGATGTGCGCTTCGTTGCCCGAATACTTCACGGCGTTGGAGAGCAGGTTGAGCAGCGCCTGGACCAGACGCTGGCGATCGGCGAGCACGTAGTCGCCCGCGCAGTGCTCCATCGAGCGGGTGATCTTGATGTGGCGGCTGAGCGCCGACGGCGCCACGAGGCGCACGCACTCCTCCACCGTTGCCTCGAGCGCCACCGGCTCCAGCGCGAACGACTCGCGCCCTGATTCGATCCGCGCGATGTCGAGCACGTCGTTGACGAGGCTCAGCAGATGGCCGCTCGCCTCCTGCACGGCGGCGATGGCTTCCGTCTGATCCTCTCGAGGCTCGCGCATCTCGAGCAGATCGCTGTATCCGAGGATGGCGGTCAGCGGCGTGCGCAGCTCATGGCTCATGCGCGAGAGGTACTCGCTCTTCGCCTGCGACGCCTGCTCGGCGACGTCTCGCGCCTCGCGCAACTCCGCGGCGGCAACCTTGTCGGCAGTGACGTCGCGGCCGATCTCGATGATCGCGTCGGGCCAGCCCACGTTGTCCTTCTGCAGCGCCCAGCGAACGGCGACGTTGATGCGTTTGCCGGCCTTTGTGGTCTGGACGATCTCGCCCTCCCACCGGCCGACAGCGCGAAGCACTTTGAGAATCGTCTCGGGGCTCTCCGGCAGCTCGGACTGCAACAGCTCGCTGGGATCGCGACCGATCGCCTCGTTCGTGCCCCAGCCATACAGCTCCTCGGCACCTTTGTTCCAGAAGGTGATGAGCTGGGTTCGCACATTCCACGTCGTGACCGCGTCGTATGCGAGGTCGAGGAGTTGCGAACTCCGGCGCATGCGCTCGACGAGCAGCACGCGGTCGAGGGCAGGCGCAAGCGCCGTCCCGTATTGCGCAAGCCGGACTGCCTCGTCGTCGCCGAACAGCGGCGTCAGCGGCCCGGACGTGACCGCCATGATGCCCCGGCTCAGTTGCGCCTCGAGAGCGACCCTGATCACCCCCGGTGAATTCGTCGGGTGCTTGGCAACCGCCCGCTCCCCGGTGTAGCCGGTCATCTCGGAGACGAGCTTCCATCCCGCCGCCCGGTCGATGCCATACACCGCGAGCACCTCACCATCCTCGGTCGCGATGACCGCGCCATCGCCGCCGACCAGGCGCGCCGCCCACTCAACTGCTCGATCCGCCAGCCGCTGGCGGTCGGGGGAATACAGGACGAGATCGGTGAAGCCTTCCCGGAAACTCCCCTCTTCGCGCAGGCGCCAGAAGCTCCGCAGCCAGCGCGGCGGCTCGAACCCCACATAGAAGAACGGGAGCGCCGCGAACGCCGGGAGGGTGACGGTGATCTCCGGATGCGCCTTGCCGAAGACAAGATCGGCGCAGACCGAGAGCATGAGCGCCACGAACACCGCGGCAAACGCGAGCGTGATCGACCGCAGCCTCGCGCGCTGCACACGTGGCATTCCCCCGCTCATGTCCCAGAGGCGCAGAGCCGGCTCGACCACGCACCCCAGCCACACCACCAGGATGAGAAGGGAAACCAGGCGTTGTGCCGGCGTCTGCGCACCCTCGAGCGGGATCCGGGCGATACAGACGATCACCACAGTGATGAGCACGGCAACGCAGACGACCGCGGTGAAACCGACGGCCAGCTTCATCATCGATGCTCGGAATGCGAAGAACGCCATCCCCGAGGCGAGGAAGAGCGAGACGGCGAGGTCGCTCGTCCCGATCGCCTCGTCGCGCGTCAACAGGGTCGCTGCGACGGCAACGCCGGAGCCACAGAGCAACGCGATTGACAGGGCGAGCAATGCGCGTGTTCGATCACGCTGACGCAGCCACCCTTCACAGGTGAGTGCGCCCAAAAGGATGCAGGCGCCCCCCAGAACCCACGACAGCACAATGGTCGCAGTGCTCAAGGCACCGCCAGTATCGATCCCGGGTACGCCAATCGCCCCCGACTTCACCGTTTTGTGAAGTCAGCGCCCGATCAGGAGCCCTCCAGCACCTCGATCACGGCATCGGCGACCTGCGAGGTGCCGACGGCGGTGGGATCGTCGCGCTCCGGCTTCATGTCGTATGTGACGCTCCGGCCCTCGGCGATTACCCGGGCGATCGCCCGCTCCAGGCGGTCGCCTGCCGGACCCTCGCCGATGTGCCGGAGCATGAGCACGCCGCTCAGCATCATCGCCATCGGGTTCGCCTTGTTCTGGCCCGCGTACTTCGGAGCACTGCCGTGCGTGGCCTCGAAGACGGCGACCTCGTCGCCTGTATTCGCGCCGGGCGCGAGACCCAGCCCACCCGTGAGGCCGGCACAGAGGTCGCTGAGGATGTCGCCGTACAGATTCGGCATCACCATCACGTCGTACAGCTCCGGTTTCTGCACGAGCTGCATCGCCATGTTGTCGACGATGCGATCCTCGAACTCGATCTCCGGAAACCCCTTGCTGACCTCCTCCGCGACACGCAGCCAGAGCCCGTCGGTGTGTTTCATGATGTTGGCCTTGTGCACGGCGGTCACCTTGTGGCGGCCATTCTCGATCGCCCATTTGAAGGCGAAGCGGAACACGCGCTGCGTGCCGAAGATGGTGATGGGCTTGATGCTGATGCCCGCGTCAGCGCGAATCGCTCGGCCGCCGAGGCGCTCGATATCGGCGATCAATTCGAGCGTTCCCGGCTCTCCCTCGGCGAACTCGATGCCCGCGTAAAGGTCTTCGGTGTTCTCGCGCACGATCACCAGGTCGACATCCTGATAACGGCTGCGCACACCGGGATATGACTTGCAGGGCCGCACCAGCGCATAGAGATCGAGCTCGCGACGCAAGGCAACGTTGACCGAGCGGATCCCTTTGCCCACCGGTGTCGTGAGGGGTCCCTTGATCGCCACCTTGTTGCGACGGATGGAGTCGAGCACGTGCTTCGGGAGCGGATCGCCGAACTCCTCCATGACGCCAAGCCCAGCGTCGTGCACCTCCCAGTCGATCTCGACGCCGGTGGCATCGATGACGCGGCGCGCGGCGTCACTCACCTCGGGGCCGACGCCGTCGCCGGGGATCAACGTGATCGTGTGTCGCGCCATGCTGCTGCTCTCCTCAAGTGCTGAACGAAGGAAGTCTGACAAACTGCGCCGCGTGTGGACCCGTGGGCTCGCGCCCTGGTACGAGGTGCACGGGCGGCATGACCTTCCGTGGCGTGCGACCGCCGATCCCTGGGCGATTCTCGTGAGTGAGGTGATGCTCCAGCAGACGCAGGTCGCGCGCGTCGCGGGACGGTGGGAATCGTTTCTGGAGAGATGGCCGACGCCCGGCGCATGCGCCGCCGCGCCGCTGCCCGAGGTGTTGCGCGAATGGCAGGGGCTCGGCTATCCACGCCGTGCGCGAGGGTTGCACGACACGGCCACCGTCGTCGCCAAGAGTGGATGGCCCGACACTGAGGAGGGTCTGCTCGGGCTCCCCGGCGTCGGTCGATACACCGCGAGAGCGTTGCGCGTGCTCGCGTTCGGAGATTCGGCGGTCCCTCCGCAGGACGTCAACATCGCGCGGGTCACGGCACGGGCCGCGATCGGCAAGGAGCCCGGCGACGTCCGTCAAGCGCAGCTCGAGGAGCAACTTGCCGCCGGCAAGCCAAAAGGCATGACGGCGCGCACATTCACGTACGCGCTGTTCGATGTCGGCGCACTCCACTGCAGGGCCAGGCCGCTGTGCCATCGCTGCCCGCTCGCAACCACGTGCCGGTCGCGCGATCGGCTTGCCAAAGCGTCGCCGTCGCCCGGAAGGCGGCAGCCGGCCTTCCGGGGAAGCACTCGAGAATTGCGCGGCGCTGTGCTCCGCGCCATGCTCGCCGATCCCCCGCCCGCCTCGATTGCCGAGTTGCAGTCGCGAGCCGGAGCGCCCGCGGCCGGACGGGCGTCGAGCGACATCGCCTACGTCCTCGACACCCTCGTCCACGAAGGATTGGTTCGTCCGACCCCGCGCATGGTTAGGATCAATTGACGTGGCCTCCTCTTCCGAATACCTCGACATGGTCCGGAGCGAACTCTGGGCGCGAGATGTCTTCACCTTCATCCCGGATCGGGATCTCCCGGCGCCCCCCGACACGATCACGCCGGGTGACGGTCCACGCGTCGCGTTCGCCGGCTTCCCGTCGGACTTCAGCCTGGCGTTCCTGTTGCGGCTGCTCCAGCTCGATGTCCACCCGGTCGGCATCATCACGTCGCCCGGCGCACATCCGGCCATCCTCGGCGACAACGCACTGAGCCGGATCGCCGACCATCTCGGCATCCCGCTCATCCGGGCATGGCGCATCAACGACGAGCACTCGCGCTTCGAGCTCGACGAGCTCGGCCTCGACGCGGTGGTGATGGCGAGCTTCGACCAGATCGTCGGAGCGCGCGCTCTCGCGTTACCGAAGCACGGGTGGCTCAACGTCCACCCGAGCCTGCTGCCTGCATTTCGCGGACCCGAGCCCGTGTACTGGGCGATCGCCGACGGCGTCCCGGTGACGGGAATCAGCATGCACAAGGCGGCGCCAAAGGTCGATTCGGGTCCGGTCCTCGCCCAGGCGCGGGTGCCGATCCTCGGCGACGACACCGCCGGGACGTTGACGAAACGTCTCGTCGAGGCCGGGATGCCGCTGCTGCCCAAGGCGATTGACGGGCTGCTGCACGACGCAGCCGGGATCGAGCTCGACCAGTCCATCTCGTCCTACCGCACGTCGATCGGGCACCGCTCGCTCGAGGAGGCGGGATCCGCCGAGGAGGCCGAGCGCATGGTTCGAGCGGGTGCGCCGAACATGCTCCCGTGGGTGATGCGCGACGGTCGCGCCGCGTACGTCAGCGCAGCCCGTGTCGCCAACGGCACCCCGCCGAATGGCGTGCCGATCCTCCACTTCCCGTCAGGCGACCTTCTGCTGCTGGAGACCATGGACACCTGCGGCTGTCACCACAACACCAATGACTGCGCCCATCGCAGGTCGCAGACGGTCACGGGTCGATGAAAGGTGTGCGCTGAAGTGGCATTCCGCTTGCAGGTGCCGGTTATGATCCAGCCGGCATGGCCGGAGATGACACGCCGCTGGTACTCGTCGTCGAGGACGACGATGCCGTTCGCGGCTTCCTGACCTTCGCGCTGGAGAACGGCGGCCACACGGCGCTCGGCGTGAGCAGCGGTGAGGAGGCGATGGCGGTCCTTCGCACCACGCCGGTCGCGGTGATCCTGGTCGACGGAATCCTTCCGGACATGCACGGCATCCGCCTGGCCCGGGCGATCCTCGACGATCCAACGTTCGACCGGGTCGGCATCAGCTTCGTGACCGGGGCAATTCGCGACGGCCGGTCGGCAAGGGCGGGCGTCGGTGCGCTGAGCAAGCCGCTCCGCGCCCGCGATCTCGTGGTGGCCGTCGAGACGCTGCTCAGTTGGCGCGACGCCGGCGGCAGCCCGACCCCGGATCGCCGTGCCGCGCTTGCCGAGCTCGAGCAGATCTTCCTCGTCGGCGCATGACGATCCATTTCTCGCGCGTGGGACGATCACCGCGATGAGCGAGCCGCGCACGATGTCGCTTTTGCCCTGGCAGGTGACGCTGACGGAGTTCACGCAGAAAGCTTCCTCGGGGCTCGAGGACAGTGCCTGCTGCGCATTCGTCGTCGACCCGTCGATCCCGCAGGCAGCCCGCGGCGGTTATGCCTCGCTCGTCATGGCGTACTCGCGCGCCGATGAGCCGGTCTGCGTCCTCGATGACGGAGCCGCCCTCGTCCTCGTCATGGATGGCGGGATCCCGTCGGGAAAAGCGCTGGCCGAACGCGTCCTCGCGCAAATGGCCCGCCTCAAGCTCGAGCTAACCCTCACCGCCGGCGTGGCCTTGATCGGCGACGATCCCACTGCGGCTGTCGCCGCTGCGCGCGCCGCCGCAGTCTCGGTCGCACCGGGAAAGATCGGCACCCAGGACTGACGTCCGCCGTCAGCGGCGCGCGTTGAGCGCCGCCGCGATGCGCTTCGGTAACTCGTCGCGCCGGAGCTGTTCCAGTGTTCTCGGGAGCGGGATCGACCAGTTGGCGCGATCGACGTCGCCAGGCATATTCGGGCGCCGCTCTGCCTGGCTCGCGTCGTCGAGGGTTGCAACCACGAGCCGGCTCGGCGCGCGCCCGAGCGCCGCGTAAGCGCGCTCGATCACCTGCGCCGGAGCGGCGTCGTCGCCGACCCCTGCGAGGCGCTTGAGGCGGCGGCGGACACCGCGTTCGGCAATGCGGTTGACGGTCCGCCCGGTGGAGACCATCTCGGCGAGATCGGCGCCGGTCCAGACGCCGGCGGCGGTTGGCAGGTCGTGCGTGGTGAGTGCCGCAAGTGCCTGCGCGGGATATCGGTCGGGCGGCTTCGCCTCGAACCAGGCGAGCCGGTATGAGAGCAGCCCCCGCCGGTGCAGCTCCGCGCGAACGCCGTTCTCCACGGTGCCCAGGTCCTCGCCCACGACACCGCACCCGGCTCGCGCGCTTTCCAAGGCGAGGATGTCGAGCAGCTCGTGCGCGGGGTACCGGACGTATGCGCCTTCCGATGGATCGTGGGCGCTCAACGGCACCCACCAGAGCCGGAACAGGCCCATGACGTGGTCGATGCGCACGGCGATCCCGGCGGCCATCATCCGCCGCAACGTTGCGACGAGCGGTGCATAGCCTGCCGCCCGAAGACGGGCGGGATCGAACGGCGGCACGCCCCAGTCCTGGCCGGCAGGATTGAAGTCGTCGGGCGGCGCTCCGATCCGCGCCGCGCCGGCGACTTGGTCCTGCCAGAGCCACGCGTCCGCGCCGTCGGGCGCGAAGCCCACGGCGAGGTCATGCACGAGCGGCAGGGCGCGACCGGCGCGCGCGAGTTGCGTGTCGAGTGACCACTGTACCCACCGGTGGAAGTCGACCCGCGAGCGATCGCTCTTCACAAGCTCCCTTACCGCCGGGCCGTCAGGACGGCGGTAGCTCGCCGGCCAGCCCGTCCACGATCCCGGATGGCGTTCTGCGAGCACGCAAAAGCATGCATACCGCTCGAGCAGCCATCCCTCGCGAGCAACGTACGCGTCGAAGCCGGCATCGCCACGGAAGCGCGACCAGAGCGCCTCGAGCGCGCGCAGCTTCAATGGCATGATCCGGTCGCGGTCGATGATCGGCGCAGTTTGCAGCGCTTCCGCTTCGCCGACCAACCTGCCGACGACGGCGTTCTCGCGAGCGTCCGGCAGATCCTGAATCCGCAGATAGATGGGATTGCGGTACAGGCGGCTCGACGGGAAATACGGGCTCGACTCCTGCGGCGTCCCCGGGTGCGCGGCGTGCAGCGGGTTGACCAGCAGCATCGCCGCGCCGTGCTTCCGCGACCACGATCCGAGCGCCCGCAGGTCGCCGAGATCGCCGATCCCCCACCCGTCGCGAGATCGGACCGCGTACAGCTGCGCCGCCCAGCCCCACCCGCTCAGCGAGTCGGGGAGTGCGCACCGTCCGGGACTGGTCACCATCTGACGGCGGCTCCCGTCGCGCATCAGCAGGTGGTGGTATCCGTATGGCGCGTGTGCACTCAACGCCTCGCCACCGGGAAGCTCGCCGCCAGCTTCCAGCTCCACCGTGTGAACACCGCGCGGCAGCGGACCGCCCGGACGCACGAAGGCCGGCAAGGCGTGTTCCGGTCCGAGCGGCTGCAGGCAGGCCTCCACGGCGCGCAGGTGCTCCGAACTGACGCGGCGGCGAGTCCCGCCCGCATCCACGTACTCTCTCTGGACTCCCATCACCGGCTGGCCACGACGAACCGCTCCGGTCATGTCGGGAGCCCGAGATTTGTGTACCGAGTGGAGTGATGACAGTTCCAGAGCCCTCCGCCGCCGGTCGCGCGCCCGGCAGCCTCGATGCCTGGCCGGGGACGGATGCTCCGCTCGGCGCGACGTGGGATGGATCCGGGACGAACTTCGCGATCTTCTCGGAGAGCGCCGAAGCGGTCGACCTGGTGCTCTTCGATGAGCGCGGCGCAGAGTCGGTCACTCATCCTCTCGTGGAGCGCACCGACCTCGTGTGGCACGGTTACATCGCCAACATCGGACCCGGGCAGCGCTACGGCTTTCGAGTGCACGGCCGTTATGCGCCACACGAGGGACTGCGCCACAACGCCGCCAAGCTCTTGCTCGACCCGTATGCACGCGCGATCGCGGGTCGCTTCCGCCATGGGCGGTCGTTGTTCGGGTATCGGCTCGGCAGCGACGACATGCGCATCAGCGGCGTGGACTCTGCGCCTGCGATGCCACGCTGCGTCATCGTCGACCAGTCGTTCCCCTGGGGTGATGACCGCCGCCCCAACACGCCGTGGTCCGACACCATCATCTACGAGCTCCACGTCAAGGGATTCACGAAGCGCCATCCCGACATTCCCGCGGCGCTCCGAGGCACATACGCGGGCCTCGCGCATCCCGCCGCCATCGAGCATCTGACCCGCATCGGCGCAACCGCGGTGGAGTTGATGCCCGTGCATCACTGGTTCGACTCCGCGCAACTCGTCGAACGCAACCTCGTCAATTACTGGGGCTACGACTCGATCAGCTACTTCGCGCCGGAAGGACGGTACTCGTCGTCCGGCACCAACGGCGAACAAGTGCGCGAATTCAAGGCGATGGTGCGCGCGCTGCACGCAGCAGGACTCGAGGTGATTCTCGACGTCGTCTACAACCACACCGGTGAAGGCGACCATCTCGGTCCGACGCTCAGCTTTCGCGGCATCGATAACGCAGCGTACTACCGGCTCAAGGATGAGGATCCTCGCTTTTACTTCGATGTCACCGGCACGGGGAACAGTCTCAACGTCCGGAACCCGCACACATTGCAACTCATCATGGACAGCCTTCGGTACTGGGTCAACGAGATGCATGTCGACGGTTTCCGTTTCGACCTCGCGTCCGCGCTCGCGCGCCAGTTCTACGACGTCGACCGCCTCTCGGCATTTTTCGACATCATCCATCAGGATCCCGTGCTGTCTCGGGTCAAGCTCGTTGCGGAGCCCTGGGATGTCGGCGCGGGCGGCTACCAGGTCGGCAACTTCCCGGTTCGCTGGGCGGAGTGGAATGGCGCGTTTCGCGACACCGTGCGCGACTTCTGGCGCGGTGCCACCGGCATTCGCGACCTCGCGTACCGGCTCACCGGATCGAGCGATCTGTACCAGGGCGACGGCCGCCAGCCGTCCGCGAGCATCAACTTCGTCACCGCGCACGACGGCTTCACACTCTCCGACCTCGTCGCATACAACGAGAAGCACAACCTCGACAACGGCGAGAACAACGAGGACGGCAACGACGACAACCGCTCCTGGAACTGCGGCGTCGAAGGCGACACGGATGACCCGGCAATTCTCGAATTACGCGCGCGCCAACGCCGGAATCTCATCGCGACAGTGCTGCTCTCCGAAGGGTGTCCGATGTTGCTCTCCGGTGATGAGATCGGACGCACGCAGCACGGCAACAACAACGCGTACTGCCAGGACAACGAGGTGTCGTGGATCGACTGGGAGCATCTCGATGAAGGGATGCTCGCGTTCGTCGCGCGAATCGTCGCGCTGCGTCGCAGCGATCCGGTCCTGCGCCGTCGCAACTTCTTCTCCGGACAGGCGATTCACGGCTCGGGCCGCAAGGACATCGCCTGGTTCCTTCCGTCCGGTCGCGAGGTCGGCGACCCGGAGTGGTTCGACGAATCGCAGCGCTCCCTCGGAATGATCCTCAACGGCGACGAGATTCCGGACCGCGACCCGCGCGGGCGGCGCATTCGCGGCGGCACGCTGATGGTCCTGCTCCATGCCGGCGAGGAGCCGATCGCATGGACCATCCCGAACGGCTGGGGCGCGCTCTGGTCCGTCTTTGTCGACACCGCGGAGCGCGAAGTGACCCCGTCGACCCGGCACCACCATCACGGCGAAGAGGTGTCGGTTGCCGGGCGCTCGCTGGTTGCGTTGCTGCGGGTCTGAGGCTCAGCTGCGCTGCGAGCGCTGCCAGGCGACGTAGTCGGCGATCGTCGAACGTTCCATGGCGCGCGACGCGACCTTGAGCCAGTCGGGCGACCGGCCGTTGAGATCCCGGCTCACTGCGGCGATCCGGCGTGCTCCCGAGCCGATGTGCACATTTGCCGTCTCGGCACCCATGGCGGTCAGCAGGTCGCTCTGCTCGGCGGCGAGGCGCGCAATGGTGAACTCGATACGGCTGCAGTCCGGCGCGAGCCGCCGCAACACCCAGCGGCCCCGGATCTCCAGGAACGGATCCATGCACCGCACCGCGCGCCGGACGATGGTCGGGTAGTGGATCGGGGCGCTGACGCCTTCGCCTTTCGCCCATGCGACTCCCGACGCGACGAGTTGCTTGGCCTCGCGAGCGATCCAACCGCCGCGGTGCTCGGTGATGGCCACAATCCGCGGGTGCCCGAGGCTTCCGAGTCCCGCGCGCCGCGTGACGAATCGGGGATCGTCCGCCCCGCGGAATTCGCGGTTGAGCAGCGACACCGCGGCGGCAACCGGCTTGCGCGCAGGCGGGAGATCAACCATCGCCGCCCAGAACCGTACCGGGTCCCGCAACTCCGACTGCGCGTCGCGGCGCAGGACGCGGTGTTCCTCGGCGAGGACGAACGGCCGCCCGCCCGATTCGATCGACTTGCGGTAGCCCTCGAGGATGGCGTTGCACGCGGCCCGCGGCGTGAGGACCAGCGTCCCGGCGGAGATTGACAGCCGCGCGGAGGTCGCCAGGCGAACGAGGTCATTGGTGTACGCCATCGGGAACGCCTCGTCGAAGTCGTTGATCCCCCAGATCAACCGCCCTTCGGTGTCACGCCAGGTCCCGAAGTTCTCGGTGTGCAGGTCGCCCACGGCGAGCACCGTGGGAGCGCTCGCAAGATCGGGACACGTCTCCTCCCACGCCTGCACCCAGCGGTAGAAAGTCGAGCGCAGGAACGGGAACGGCGCGAGCGCCATCTGCTCGTGCTTGAAGTTGAGGTCCGTCCGAACCAGCGGCACCTGGCGGCCGACCCAGGACTCATAGCTGCGGGTGGCGGTGACGATAGACACGAGCGACGAATTTCGGGGCATGATCTCGCGATGTTCGCTCAGCTGACGATTCTCGTGCTCGCCGGGCTTGCCGGGCCGCTCCTCGCGTTCGGCAAACGCGGGCTCATTCCGGTGGTGATCGGCGAGCTCATCGCCGGCTTTGTCCTCGGCCAGACGGGCTTCGGGATCATCAACTCCGCCGTGCAACCGCTCCCGGTTCTGAGCAGCATCGGCTTCGCGATGCTGATGTTCACGGCCGGGACGCACGTCGACATCGGGTCGCCTGCGATCCGCCAGGGATTCGCTCGGGGTGTGCTGGCGCTCGCCCTCGTGGCGGTGACCGCCGTACCGATTGGGCTGCTCCTTGACCACGCGCTCGGGGTGGGGCATCCGGCCCTGATTGCGGTGATCCTCACCGGGAGCTCCGCCGCGATCGCCTTCCCGATCCTCGAGGAGCGGGGTCTGTCCGGCCCGAACGTCGCCTTCCTGATCGCGTGGGTGGCGCTCGCTGACTCGGTGACGGTCATCATCATGCCGCTGACGCTCGCGAAATCCGGCAGCCCGTTGGGAGCGATCGGCGGAGACCTGGCGATCATCGCGGCCGGCGTTCTGGCCCTCTTCGCCGCGATGAAGGCGCGACAGACGCGCATCTCCCAGGATCTGCACGCGGAGTCGCTTCAGCGCGGCTGGGCGTGGCAGGTGCGCGTCACATTGGTGCTCCTGCTCGGCCTCTCCGCGATCGCCCAGAAGACTGGCGCCAGCACCCTGGTCGCCGGCTTCCTCGCGGGGATGATCCTCGTGCGTCTCCACGAGTCGGACCGCCTCGCTGTGCAGTTCACAGGAGTGGCGAACGGGTTCTTCGTCCCGCTCTTCTTCGTTCTGCTGGGTGCGGAGTTGAACCTGCGCGCACTGCTCACCTCGCCATCGCGGATCCTGCTCGCGCTGGGGCTGGCGGTGGGCGCGGTCATCACGCATTTGATCGCGGCGCGGATCGCCGGCCACGAGAAATACATCGCAACCGGCATGGCCGCGTCTGCCCAACTCGGGATGCCCGCGGCGGCGGCGAGCCTCGGGTTGAGCACCGGTCTGCTCAGTCCCGCCGAAGCAGCCGCGCTGGTTGCCGGAGGAGTTTTGACGCTCATTCCCGCGACCATCGGGTCGTTGTTGCTGGCGCGGGGAGCAGCACCCGTCACGCCCGCCGCCCCTCCGGGAAGCACTGCCACGGCACCGACCTGAGATCGTAGGGCGCGGTGTTCCGCTATCTCGTGAGCCGCGTCCTGCAGGCGGTGGTCGTCGTGATCGGTGTTGCGACGGTCGTCTTCTTCCTCGAGCGCCTGATGCCCGGTGACCCGGGGAGGCTCATGCTCGGACCGCGCTCGGGTCCTGCTCAGTGGGCGATCTACGACCATCAGAATGGGTTCGACCTGCCGCTCCCCGTTCAGTACTTCGACTTTCTGAGAAACCTGCTTCACGGACAGATCGCCTTCACACCTCCCGGGTTCGCAAATCAGATCGATCCGATCGAGGACGTTCAGGTCGACCTCGACCTTGCGGCGCTCGTGCAGGGACCGATGATCAACTCGCTGATCCTGGCCGGGCTCTCGACGCTCCTGGTTGTTCTGGTGACCGTGCCGATCGCCCTGTACGAGGCGGCTCGACGCCGGCGGAGCGGCGCACACATCGCAAACATCGCCTCGATGACGATCTACTCGATCCCACCGTTCCTGCTGGGCACGCTGCTGATCATGTGGCTGGCCACAGACCTCCACTGGCTGGACCTGAATGCCCCGGACTGGACCACGGGTGATGTGCTCGCCGATCCAGCGGCGCTGATCCTTCCGGTGCTCACCCTCTCCGCGGGGACCGTGGCGCTGTTCAGCCGGTATCTCAGGGCGGCGACGATGGAGGAGCTGACCCAGGAGTACATCACCACGGCGCGCGCCAAAGGAGCTTCGCGCTCGCGCGTGAGCCTTCGCCACGCGCTGCCAAATGCCTCGCTGCCGATTATCACGCTGCTCGGGACACGCCTCCCGCAGATCTTCGGTGCCCAGCTCGTCGTGGAAGTGCTCTTTGCGTATCCCGGACTGGGAACCACGCTCTGGAGCGCAGCGAACGGTCACGACTTCTACACGATGCTGGGCGTGATCCTGATCGCCGGGGTACTGACGACACTCGGATCACTCATCTCCGACCTCGTCTACGCGGCCGTCGATCCGCGCATCCGCTACGTGAAGGTTCCGAACTGATCGAGTCCGGTCAGGTGCCCTCGCGTGCCCGGCGGCCGGCCGCATCTGCACGATCGCGCTCGATCTTCTCGCTCGCGTCCTTGCGACGCCGGTCATCCGCCTGACCCTGCTCCATGGTTGCCTCGTCGTCGGAGTTGGGATCCTGCTGCTTCTGGTCACTCATCGTCCGACCAGCATAGGCCGTGGTCCGATCTCGTGCCGCGCGACCTCATGACCAGAGCCCCTCGAGCGCCACGCCGACTCGTTCGGTGGCATCGACCGCCGGAAAGGCATCGAACGAGTCCCGCCTTCGGTGTCCTTCGGTGAGTTCCTCGCACCGCGACCGGACGCGATCGGAGAGGAAGCGTGACGGCTGCGCCCACCCATGCTTGTCGTCGCGCCCGTACGGATGGTGGTGGTACCGCTCCGGCACGTAGAGGTGCAGCGCGTTTCGCGCTCGCGTCAAGGCGACGTAGAAGACGCGGCGCTCCTCCTCGAGACCCTCCGGTGAGCCGAGCGCCATGTCGGACGGGATGTTTCCGTCGGTGACGTGGAGCAGATGGACGACATCCCATTCCAACCCTTTGGCGGAGTGCACGGTGGAGATGACCAGCCAGTCCTCATCGATCACAGGCGGTCCCGCCAGGTTCCCGGTGGATCTCGGTGGCTCGAGGACGTGGTCGGCCGCAACGTCCGAGAGACGCGCGACCCCGGTGCTGGCGGCGACCAGGGTGTCGAGATCGGCGAGCCTCGCCGGCGCCTCCGGGTATGCGGCTTCGACGAGCGGCGCCACTGCGATACGCAGCCGCTCGGCATGGGTGGCGATCTGCTCGCCGGGATGCGCCGCGAGCGCGGCCACCAGGGCAGCGGCCGACGGTTGCGCCGCACCGGGAAGTTGCAAGGCTGCTTGCGGCCACGCGCCGAGCACGTCTCTTTCTGCTGCGGCGTCATCCGAGCTGATCAAACCGAGGGCAGCCACGACCCGATGCGCCGTTACCGGACCGACTCCGCCCATCAATTGCAGCAGGCGGAACCATGCGACGACGTCGTTCGGGTTGTCCGCGAGCCGGAACGCCGCGAGCATGTCCTTGACGTGCGCCGCTTCGATGAAGCGTAGGCCGCCGTACTTCACGAACGGAATCCGGCGCGCCCCGAGCTCGAGCTCGAGCAGCGCCGAGTGGTGCGACGCGCGAACGAGCACCGCCTGTTCGTGCAGGGGCACACCGGCTTCACGGTGCGCGAGGACGCGATCACAGACCGCGTCGGTCTGCGAGTCCTCATCGGCGCAGCGCACGAGTTGTGGGCCGATACCCGCCGTCGCTCGTGCCGCCTGCAACACCGCCGAGAACCCGACGGTCGCATCCGCGCCAACGGCATTGGCGACATCGAGGATCTGCTGGCTCGACCGGTAGTTGGTCTCCAGAATCACGGTCGTCGACGCCGGAAACACCTTGTCGAACTCGAGAATGTGGCGCGGTTCCGCGGCGCGAAACGAGTACAGCGCCTGCGCATCGTCGCCGACCACGGTGATGCGACGGTCATGACGCCGCAGCGCCGTGAGAATGTCCACCTGGAGGCCGTTGACGTCCTGGTACTCGTCAACGAGCACGTGATCGAGCGAGGCCGCGAGACGCGGACCGAGACGATCGTCCTGCACCGCCGCGCGCCAGAAGAGCAAAAGATCGTCGAGGTCCACAAGACCCGCCGATCGCTTCCGCTGCACGTATCCGCGGCAGATCGCCGAGATTTCGTCGACGCACTCCTCCGCCCAGGGTGCGATCTCGGGGACCACCGACGAAAGGGGGCGGCCGGTGTTCACGGCAGCCGAATAGAGGTCGATGAGCAAGGTCTTGCGTGGAAAGCGCCGGCGCGTCGAGGTGGCATGCCCCTGCTCGTCGCGAACCATGTCGATGACATCCGCGGCATCGGATGCGTCGAGCACCGAGAAGCCTTCAGGCAGTCCCAGCGTGGTCGCGTAGCGCCGGAGCGTCCGGTGCGCAATCGCATGGAAGGTCCCACCCACCACCCGACCGGCGGGCGAGGCGGATCCGCGGTCGAGGCCGGCAACACCCAGAAGTGACGCCGTCCGCGCGAGCATCTGCCGAGCGGCCCGACGCGTGAACGTCAGCAGCAGAAGCCGTTCGGGCGATGCGCCGGTCGCGAGGAGCCAGGCGACCCGCGCTGAGAGCGTCGTGGTCTTGCCGGTCCCGGCACCGGCGAGAATCCTGAGCGGACCGCCCTCATGGGTAACGGCGCTGCGTTGCGCCACCGTCAGGTGCTCCAACCACTCGAACATCCGTTCGATGATACCGCCGGCCGGCGGCGGACGCGCTACTTGGTGAGCAGCGTCGCGATCACGTTGATGGTCGTCGCCACCACCACGACCCCGAAGAGATACGACAGGAGCGCGTGGCGCAACGCCGCCATGCGGATCGGCTTCGCGCCGATATCCGTGTCGGAAACCTGAAAGGTCATCCCGATCGTCAGGGCGATGTAGAGGAAATCTCTGAAGTCGGGCTCGTCGTGCGAGTGCCAATTGATGCCGCCCCCAATTGCGTAGTACAGGCGCGCGTAGCGCAGGGTGAACACGACGTGGACGGCGGCCCAGGACAGGACGACACTGACCACTGCCAGCGTGGTGATCACCGACTTCACCCCGCCGTGGGTGTTGCTCGCAGCAACGAGCGCGAACGCCACGCCTACCAGGCTGCCGATGCTCGCGCCCACGAGAATCGCCTCGGCGGCCGTCCGTGAGTCGTCCTGGACCATCGCTTGCGCCTTCGTCTGGGCGGCATTCTTCCCACGAATCCCGAAATACACGATCGCGATGAACGTGGCCGACGTCGCGGACCATCCGGTCAACAGCGCGATCTGCCACTCGGTGAATGGATAGCTCGCTGCAAATCCGATCACACCGACCCCGAGACAGACGAGCAGGCGGCTGCGGGCGTTCATCGAGCCGAGTGTCGCATGAGATCGCTGCGACCGAGCGGTACGCGGAATGTAGGCTTGTGCAACGGCAACGCCGATGTCAGACGCGTGTTCGAGGATGCGCACAGTGGCCAAGCAAGCGGAGCGAACCCAACCCCCATACGCAGAGATGATTGCCGCGCTCGAAGGCATTCCCGGTCTCGAGCCCTTGAGCGAATGGATCATCAAGGCGCTGGAGCCGATCACCCGGCAGCGCAGTTTCATGGATCTGCTCCACGGTCGCTGGCTCGGGCACGCGCTCCATCCGGCGTTGAGTGACGTGCCACTCGGGATGTGGATGAGCGTCCCGGCACTCGATCTGATCGGCGACGAGGGCGGCGCGATCATGCTCACCGCGGTCGGGTGTCTCGCCTCAGGCGCAACCGCCGCCACCGGAACGGCCGACTGGACCGTGACGTACGGCCGCGACCGACGCCTCGCGCTCGTCCACGGCCTTGCCAACTCGGCTGTCCTCGTCATTCAACTGGGTTCGCTCTCGGCTCGAGTCCGCGGTCGGACCGCACGCGGACGGATGCTCTCCGCCGTGGGCCTCGCCGCCGGACTCGCGGCTGCCTATCTCGGTGGCGAGCTCATCCTCGACCGCGCGCTCACGGTCAACCACACGGCGTCACTGGCAGGCCCTGAAGACTGGACGGATGTCGCTGACGACGGGGACGTGACAGAAGGAGCCCTTTCCGCTGTCGACGTTGCCGACCGCAAGGTCCTGCTGACGCGCGTCGGCGGAAAGGTCTGTGCCCTCGAGAACACCTGCTCGCACGCGGGTGGGCCGCTCAATGAAGGAACGCTCGAGGACGGCACGGTTGTCTGTCCATGGCACGGATCGCGCTTCCGGCTCACCGACGGCGCAGTAGTGGGCGGTCCCGCCACCTTCCCGCAGCCAAAGCTCGAGACGCGGAAGCGAGCCGGGCGTATCCAGGTGAAGGGGCGCGAGGGCTGAAGCAGCCTCCTGAACCGGGCCGCACACGACCTACACTTCGCGGATCGTGCCACTGAGATCACGAGCAGTATCCGGAGTGCCCGCGTCGTTCAACGTCGGCGCAGATCCCATCGCGCAACCGGTGCTCAGCCCGCTGACCGTGGCTGCGATCTTCCTGGTGGTCACCATCGATCCGAGCGGCGAAGCCACGGCTCGCGACCTCATCGCCGATTGCGCGGCGCTGCAACGCTCGGTCGGATTCCGCATCCCGGACGCCGGTCTCACCTGTGTGGTGGGCGTCGGCTCAGCGGCGTGGGATCGGTTGTTCAGCGGGCCGCGGCCGGCCGGACTGCACCCGTTCCGCGAGCTCGTCGGGGACCGCCATCACGCGGTGTCCACGCCGGGCGATCTGCTCTTCCATATCCGCGCCGGCGCGATGGATCTCTGCTTCGAGCTGGCCGGACAGATCATGAACAGGCTGCGCGGCGTGGTCACCGTCGTCGAGGAGATTCACGGTTTCAAATACTTCGATGAGCGCGACCTGCTGGGCTTTGTCGACGGAACTGAAAACCCCACCGGGCGCGCGGCGTTCGACGCGGTCACCATCGGCACGGAGGACGCGAATTTCGCCGGCGGCAGCTATGTGATCGTGCAGCAGTATCTGCACGACCTGGACACGTGGAATGCCCTTCCGGTGGAAGAGCAGGAAAAGGTGGTGGGACGCACCAAGCTCGCCGATATCGAGATGCCCGACGACGTCAAGCCGAGCAACTCGCACGTCGCCCTCAACGTCATCACCGATGCGGACGGCACCGAACTGAAAATCCTTCGCGACAACATGCCGTTCGGGCAAGTGGGGCGCGGTGAGTTCGGCACGTACTACATCGCCTACGCGGCCACGCCCAGCATCACCGAGCGGATGCTGACCAACATGTTCATCGGCGACCCGCCGGGCAACTACGATCGAATTCTGGATTTCTCCACGGCGGTGACCGGCGCTCTCTTTTTCGTTCCCACGCAAGGGTTTCTCGACGCCATGCCCGACGCGCCCGGCTGATTCCGGTCGGCCCTTCCGGCCTTCGCTGCGGCCCGCCGTTTACGGGCTGCCGACCGTCCTGGCGGCATCTCGCTCGCGCGAGACGAAACTGCCCAGCTCCTCGATGGTGCTCATGATCGGCGCGGGGAAGACGACCGTCGTGTTCTTGTCGACGCCGATTTCCACGAGGCTCTGGAGGTTGCGAAGCTGGAGCGCAACGGGGTGGGCCATCATGATGTCGGCCGCCACCCCGAGCTTGTCGGCTGCGAGCGCCTCGCCTTCCGCGGCGATGATCTTCGCCCGCTTCTCGCGCTCGGCCTCCGCCTGACGCGCCATCGCCCGCTTCATGCTGTCGGGAAGCTGGATGTCCTTGAGCTCCACGAGCGTGACGAGCACTCCCCAATCCGACGTTGCCACGTCAAGGATTTCGCGAATGGTGATGTTGATCTTGTCGGTCTCGGCGAGGGTTTCGTCAAGCGTGTGCTGACCGACCACTTTCCGCAACGTGGTCTGCGCGATCTGATTGATGGCAGCGGCCACATTTTCGATAGCCACCACCGACTTCACGGCATCGACGACCTTGAAATATGCCACCGCCGACACGTCGATGCTGACGTTGTCATGGGTGATGATCCCCTGCGACTGGATCGGCATCGTCACGATGCGCAAGGAGACGCGTGGCAGCTTGTCGATGATCGGCGCGATGAACTGCAATCCCGGCTTGCGAATGCCGATCACACGGCCGAGCCGGAAGTGCACGCCCATCTCGTACTGCTGCACCACGCGGATGGAAAGAATCGCCCCGAGGACGATCACAGCAGCGACAACGATCGCCGCGATGGTGATGGCGTTCATGCCTGGCGCCTCCAACCGTTGCGCGCTATGCCGGCGCGCACTCGGCGAGGCGGGTACCGACCGCTCGTTATGGGTGTCGTCGCACCCACCCCGCGTCCAAGGTACTGCGACGAGTTACAGAAAGGGGGTGCGCGCGGAGCCCCCGTTGGAGCTCCGCGCGGTCTCCCCTACTCGGGCTGAGGGGTGATCCGGATGTACGGCTTGGGCGAGCGGTAGCCCGGGAAGATCTCCTTGGCTTCGTCGTCCGACACCGAGCCGGCGATGATCACGTCGTCGCCCTGCTTCCAGTTCGCGGGAGTGGCCACGCGGTGCTTGGCGGTCAGCTGGAGCGAGTCGATGACCCGCAGCACCTCGTCGAAGTTGCGCCCGGTGGTCATCGGATACACCAGGATCAACTTCACCTTCTTGTCAGGCCCGATCACGAACACGTTGCGAACCGTCTGGTTGTCCGCCGGCGTCCGCGTGGTCGCGTCGCCCGAGGTGCTGGCCGGCAGCATCTCGTAGAGCTTCGAGACGTTGAAATCCGCGTCCGCGATGATCGGGTACGTCGGGCGCGAACCCTGGGTCTCCTCGATATCGTCGGCCCACTTCTCGTGCCGTTCCATGCCGTCGACTGAAAGGCCGATCACCTTGACGTTGCGGCGCTTGAATTCCGGCTCGATGCTCGCCATGTAGCCGAGCTCCGTGGTGCAGACGGGCGTGAAGTCTTTCGGGTGGGAGAACAGGACTGCCCAGGAGTCGCCGATCCAGTCATGGAACGCGATATGCCCCTGCGTGGTCTCCGCCTCAAAGTCCGGAGCCGTGCTGCCAAGCGAGAGAGTCATTGTCATCCTCCAAGTGCCATCGGTCCTGCCATTACCGCAGCGACCCCTTTTCGCGATGCTAAGTATGCCTAGCACGCCTGCCTTCACGACTCCATCGCGTTTCACCCATGCTGTATCAGGGCTTTCCTCGCACGCGTGGCGTTCACGATCGATCATCACAAGCGATGAGACCGAACCGCATATGCGATTGCTTCGCATGTGTTAGCGCCTCGTCAGTAGCGTCACCACCGCCCAGCGGCATCACATCACGGCGCTGACATCGTCCCCGTGTAACTGACTCCATCGGCCTCACCCTGGACCGACGCCGTCGCTGATCCACCGCAGAGCTGCCACGTCGCGAGGAGCGTCGTCGTATGTCCATTGCCGGCGCACTGTCGGGATGCCAGCCAGCACGCAGAGATATCGCCCCCGTCACCACTCGACCATCCTAATCCGCCGAAGAGGGCTCGATCAGCTGCGCGAAGACGCCGTCGGCGTCGCCTGGAATCCGTAGAGCAGCAACAGAGACGGGATCAGGAGCGCTGTCCCGACCGCCAGCGTGATCACGAGCACGACCAGGGTCGCCTGCGGAGCCGCAGCGGCATTCACCGTGACGGTGCCGCTCAGGATGTCGGGATACTGCGCAACGCCCCAGGCCCAGAGCACACTCACGACAGCGAGCGCCGCGGTGATCCTGACCGCGACGTGATTCCCCCGCACGAGCAGCACGAGCGAGAGCGCTCCGAAGACTGCACTCAGTACGACAAGCGGCAGTCCGTGGTGCGTCAATCCGTTGTACAGCAAGGGCGCATCGGCATGCAGGACGGCGATGCCGAGCAACGCGGTGACACCCGTGACCACGCCCATGACCAGCGCGCGAGTACGGAAATACGCGGCCATCTCGCTGTCGCCGGCCCGGTCGCAGTCCCGAATCAAGTAGACAGCAGCGAGATACGCCGCGACCTCGACCGCAAGCGCTCCGCCGATGACAGATGTCGGGTTGAGCCAGCTGCCGATCACATCGCCCTGCGCGATGCCAAGCGGGACGCGGCCGGATGCGATCGCGCCGGCGATCATGCCGAGAAAGAACGGCGTGATCACCGATGAAAGCGCAAAGGAGACGCCGAAGATCCGCTGGATGGCGACCTCGGTCACCGTCTTCCGGAACGCGAACGCCGAGCCGCGGAGGATGACCCCGAAGGCAACGATCGTCAGCGGGATATAGAGCGTCGAGGCGATCGAAGCGAAGACGGTGGGAAAGCCGGTCCACGTCACCACCAGGGCGAAGATGAGCCAGACGTGGTTGGCCTCCCACACCGGGCCGATCGACTCGGCAATGCGCTCACGACGCGCTTTCCCGGCTGTTGCCGATCCGGCGAGCAGGTCCCAGAATCCCGCGCCGAAGTCGGCCCCGCCGAGAAGCACATAGGCCGTGATGCCGCCCCAGAGAAAGACGAGGACGACGTTGGCGAGCATGGGGTCGCCTATGCCTCGGCGCTCGCGCGACCGGAAACCGCCAGGTGCCGCAAAACCAGGAGCGTCACGACAGTGAGGATCGAGTACACGACGATGAGCGCAACCAGGCCCCAGTACAGCCCGGGAGCCGGGTTCACCGCGTCGGCGGTGCGCATCACCTTGTAGACGATCCACGGCTGGCGTCCGACCTCCGTCGTGATCCAGCCGCACTCCATCGCCACCACGGCACCCGGCCCGGCGATGACGGCGGCGCGCAGAAACCACTTCGACGATGGCGGCCCGCGCCGCCTGAGCCAGCGAACGAGTATCCAGAGTCCAAGACCGAGGAGCAGAAACCCGATGCCGACCATGGTGTCGAACGCCAGGTGGATGAGGGCAACAGCCTCGGGCCGGTCATCGGCGGGAACGCTGTCGAGCCCGGGCACGGTCGCGTTCGCATTGCCGTCGGCAAGGAACGCGAGCATGTGGGGGATCACCAGCGCGAAGTGCAGCGAGCCGCCGTAGAAGAGGCCGCCAATGTGCTCGCCGGCTCCGACAGTTGTCTGTGCGAGCCCCTCCATCGCGGCCAGCTTGATCGGCTGGTTCTGCGCAACCTCGCGCGCAGCGATATCGCCGACGACGATCTGCGCGGGCGTCAGGATGGCTGCGACGATCATCGGGAGCAGCAGCCCGACACGGTGATACCGGTCGCGCCTGCCGCGAAGCGTCCCCACCGCGTAGACGCTCGCGACGAGAAACCCGGTGACCATGAACGCCGCCAGGATCATGTGCGTGGTCTCCACGGGCGTCGCCGGGTTGAACATCGCCACGATCGGATTCGGGTCGGTGACCTTCCCGTCCACAAGCGTGAATCCCTGCGGCTCGTTCATCCACGAGTTCGCGGTCACCACAAAGAACGCCGACGCCACCCCGGCGACGACGACTGGAACTCCTGACAGGAGGTGACGCCTGGGTGTGAGCCGATCCCACGAGTAGAGGTAGATGCCCAGAAAGATCGCCTCGATGAAGAAGGCAAATCCTTCGAGCGCGAATGGCACGCCGAAAATCGCGCCGAACTTGCCCATCAGGCCGGGCCAGAGGATCCCCATCTCGAACGACAGGATGGTTCCGGACACTGCTCCCACAGCGAAGAGGACGCCGGCAGCTTTCGCCCAGGTGTGGGCGAGCCGCATCGAGTCGGCGTCGCCTCGTATCCCCCGCCACTCCGCGATGAGAATCAGCGCCGGAAGGCCGACGCCAAGGCAGGCCAGGATGATGTGCCACCCGAGTGAGAGCCCCATCTGGGCGCGGGCTGCGCCGAGGTTGGACGCCGCGTCGGCGACCATGCTCATCGCAAAACCACTCGCACTGGCGGGTAGCTTAGTCCGCGGGTCAGCTCGTCCCGATCCCGAGGCCGGCCGCGCCGCGAACCCGCCGATCGACGCCGTCGCCGATCTGATGGCGGGTACTGTCCCGCTTGTTTCGGGTAACGCGGCAGCGACGCGCGGATTTGGTTCGGTGTGCGTCAGTAGCCTGTCCGAGGGCACGACACCGCCTCGTTCCACGCCCCTTCAGGAAGCCCCCATCAAGACATCGCTCATTCGGCGCCGTTTGCTGGCGCCCGTTGCTGCAGCCGCGCTCGTCGCGGGCACTCTTGTCGTCGCGGTCCCGGCACTTCGTGCCTCAGCGGCGCCAGGACCGTTCGTCTGCGCTCCGGGCTTCTACCAGGTCAGCTTCGGACAGCTCAAGGAGCTGAACCCGGTCACGGGGACGTACGTGAATATCGGCACGGTGGATCCGACGTACCCGACGTACAACGCGATGGGATACGACACGCTCAACAACTATCTGTACGCCCTCAGCACGTCTGCCGGCACCCAGGGCGACCTGCTCCGGATCGCCGACGACGGGTCGATCACCGACC
>JBEKKP010000033.1:0-29141 GCA_050010655.1 Candidatus Dormibacteria bacterium | reverse complement strand
GCTTTCCCGCTGCGGATGACCTCGACCATGTCATCGAGGATTGCGGGGTCGTACTGACCGTCCGGATGGAGCATGACGATGACATCGGCACCATCGCGGAGTGCCTCGATGTAGCAGGTCTTCTGGTTGGCGCCATACCCGGCGTTGTGCGGGTGCGAGATGACGACCAGGTCCAGGGAGACGGCGAGCGCGGCGGTGCCGTCGCGGCTGCCGTCGTCGACCAGGATGATCGTGTCCACAACGCCCGGCGGGATCTTCGCGAGCGTCGTCTCGAGCGTCTTGGCCGCGTTGTACGCGGGCATCACCACTACGGTTCGCAACGACTCGATCGAACCTTTACCGGATTTGAGACCCACGCGTTGCTTCTCAGCCGTGTCTGGCAACTCCGTCCATCCCTTGCGGCCGGCACCAACGCGGTGTTGGCGCGTTTGACCTCTTTCAGAGACGGATCATATCGCATTGAGATGCCACCTCAACAAAGGATGGCGTCCGCGCGCCCGCGTCGCCGTGGCCTCGGTCATGCCATGTGCGGCATCGCATTACGACGTTGCGGCGCGCGGCTCAGCAGCCGGCTGGTAGTTGCGCTGGTAGAACTCCCAGAACTCACCTGACTTCAGCGGACGCCACCACTCCTCGTGCTCCACGAACCAGGCGACGGTGCGCTCCATGCCGGCCTCGAAGCTGAGCGTCGGCCGCCAGCCGAGCCCCGTCAGACGCGTCGAATCGACCGCATACCGACGGTCGTGTCCGAGCCGGTCGCGCACGAACTGCTTGAGGGAAGCGGGCTTGCCAAGCAGACGCAACACGGTGTCTGCGACCGTGACCCCGTCGGTCTCTCCGCCGGCGCCGACGTTGTAGTCGAGACCCGGTTCACCATGCCGCAGTGCGGTATCGATACCGCGCACGTGGTCCTCCACGTAGAGGTAGTCGCGAACCGCGCCGCCGTCGCCGTAGATCGGCAGCGGGCGGTCATCGATCGCATTGGTGATGAACAGCGGGATGATCTTCTCTGGATATTGAAACGGCCCATACGTGTTCGAGCCGCGGGTCACGATCGCGGGGAAGCCGTACGAGCTGCGGTACGCCTGGACCTGGAGCTCTCCTCCCGCCTTGCTCGCGCTGTACGGACTCCGCGGGCGGAGCGGATCGCCCTCCACGCTCATTCCTGTGGCCACGTCGCCGTACACCTCGTCGGTGCTCACCTGCAGAAACCGTTGGTGCGCATGCTCGCGCGCCGCGTCCATGAGCACGAAGATGCCGTAGACATCGGTGAGGATGAACTGCCCGGGTGCTTCCAGCGATCGGTCAACGTGTGACTCCGCCGCGAAGTTCACGATGACATCGACCTCGGCGACGAGCTGACGCACGGTCGCCTGATCGCATATATCGCCACGGACAAACCGGAATCGCTTGTCTGCACGGACGCTGTCGAGGTTGCGTTCGTTGCCGGCGTATGTGAGCTTGTCGAGGACAACGATTGAGTCGTCGGGGTGGTCGCGCAGCGTCATGCGGACGAATTCGCTGCCGATGAATCCCGCGCCCCCGGTGACAAGCAGGCGCACGTCAGATGTTCTCGATGGTCCAGTCGAATCCGATACGGGAATCGTTCCAGGCGATACGACCTTCGTCCGGATCGTCGGCGCTGTATGGCTCTGTCACGTAGTAGTTGAGGATCACGTCGCGCTGGGACAGGCACTGGTAGCCGTGCGCGACCAGCGGCGGTATCGCCACCATTCGCGGCGCGTTCTCGCCGAGCATCAGCGACTGGATGCGTCCGGCGGTCGGGGAATCGTGGCGGAGATCGACAAGGACGACGCGCGCATCGCCTTGCACGATGTCCCAGTAATCCCACTGCCGCTTGTGCCAGTGGAACGCCTTGATCAACTCCGGCGGGTTGCCGCCGCGGGCGTACGCAAGGCTTCTCGACATCTGCGCGAACGGCTGGTCTGGGATGAACGGCCTTCCGTGGTCATCCAGGTCGCCCCGCTTGAGCTGCTCGATGAAGTAGCCACGCTGATCGGTCCACTTCTTGAACGTCTTGACCATGACGCCATCGATCGCGCCGAGACGCTCGGCGTATGGGCGAGAGGCCATCGTGTTCAGCACCCCGTCCATCTCGGGGAGCACTGTCATCCATGCCACAGCTACTGGAACCAGCCCTCGATATCGATGATCGCGTTGACGCTGCCAGCACCGTTATACAGGTAGACCTTGCCGTCGTTGGCGTCTCCGGTGGTATCGAGTTGCACCACGATCAGGTTCGGCAGCACCTCACCCGGATAGACGTTGAGATCGGACGCCTCGGGAGCGCCGGTCAGGTTCCCCGGGTAGGCGGTCAGGTAGGTGGGAGCTGTCGGTGTGATCGCGGTCAGGTTGGCGATGACGGCAACGACCAGCGTCGAGGTGGTGATGGCGGGGATATCCGCGACGCTGGCGACGGGGATGAGACGGCCGGCTTTGGAGCCGATGCCCCCGTCGACACAGGGGTAGCCGGCGACGCGGGTATCGCAGATTCGCAACGGCGCGAGCGCCTGGAACTGGTACCCGGCGGGGCTCGCCGGTGCATTCGCGCTGCCGAACCAGCCATTGGCATCGATGACGACGTTGATGGTTCCCAGGCTGTTGTACACGCAGATCGCGTCGTCGACGCCACCCGACGTTGCCGGTCCCAGGGCGACCATGACCCTGTTTGCCTGCACGACACCGGCCGGGACGTTGATGGCCGAGAACGGCGAAGCATTGCCAGGACCATACGGACAGGTCCCGTTGACCGGCGGGAAGAGGCTCAAGTACGTGAAGGAACTGCCGGCGACCGCGGTGAGGTTGACGACCGCAGCCCCTGCACTCCCATCACCCGGGAGCCCACCGGTGATCGCGAAGTTGATCAACATCGAGTCGCCCTGTCCGAGCGCTCCATGTGCCGTGCAGAACGGAGTCGGTGAGTGCGCTCGCGTGTCGCAGACCCGCACCGGCGTGATCGGATGGAACAACCCCTGCACATCACTGGCGGCCTCAGGCGTGAAATACCCTTCCACATCGACGAGAACGTTGACCGTTCCGAGCGCGTTGTAGATATCAATCCACTCGTCTCCGTTGTACGGAGTGAGCGTCACGGTGACGAGATTGGCGATCACGGTGTGCGCCGCGAAGTTCAAGTTGGAGGCATTGGGCCGCGCAGTTCCATACGGAAATACCGTAAGCAAACTCGACGCCGAACCGCTCACCTCGGTGACGTTGAGCACCGCCGCTGTCGCGTCGTTCGGAATCTGCGTGCCCGATCCCACCATCGTCACCTGCACGCCTCTGATCGCACCTGGACCGAGTGGGCCTCCAGATCCCGCATCGCGCGTGTTGAGGATCCGATACGGAGTGACCGGGAAATAGTTGGCTAATGCGACGTACGTGAAGTTGAAGGTGGTACCGACGGTCGACCCCAATTCGTCGATGACTGTCATCGGGGCGATCTCCGGCGACTGCGCTGCGGGCGGCGTCACGAACGTGAGCGCGGTCGGAGTGATGTTGGTGGGAACAAGTGTGGTCCCCGCCCACCAGCCTACGGTCGTATCGCTGCCGAAATCGGTACCACGAACCGTCACGACCTCTCCGCCGGCCATGGGGCCCGAATTCGGCGTCATGGATGTGACTACCGGAGCGGAGACCGTGACGTCGTAGATGTGCGTGTTCCAGCATGCGTTCGCCGTGTGACAGGGCGAGTCGATCGTTCCGTCCGCCGATCCTGAGACGATCCAGACGTCCTTTGGGTTTGCGGGATCCTGGGCAGCACCGGAGTAATCGCCCCAGCGGCATCCCTCAACAGGGTCGCAGGCACCGGAGAAAAGGTCGTTGCCGTTGTAATAGGTGGGGCTGGTGTGCAGCAGCACAAAGGCGGTCAACGCCGTTCCCCCAGATGGAATCGCAGCGTCCACGATGCTGGGATCCAGGCTCGTCGACGACTCGTCAAAGACCGTCAACATGTCGCCTGCAGCGTCCACGCTCACTGCGGGATAAAAGAGGTCGGCACCGACGATGCCGACGTTATCGACTTGATTGGTGACGGTCGGTGTCGTGCTCGCGGTGCTGTCCGCCGCGATCTCCAGATAGTTCAGACAATCTCGCTGCACCGTGTCGCCCGGAGGCTCGCAGCTGGTCCCGTCCGCCGTCCATATCTCTCCGTTCTCCCAAACCGCGTTGAGGAAGCGGTCATCGTTGGTCTGCAGCTGCGGCGCCGGTCCTCCTGATGCAGGTTGCTGTTGATCGGCTGGTGGTAGGAACCCATTCGCATCGACGGCGGTCGCGGCCATCGGTATGTAGACAGCCGGTTGACTCACGACATTGGAGTCTTCAGGCGTCCCCGTGAACGCCTGCACGAGTGCATCCGGGACGCCGTTCAAACACTGGCTTGCGCAGTCAGACTGGTTGCTGACGATGTACGCCACCGACATGGAACCGAGCGCCTGTACCGGTTGCGGCGCGAAGGGCCCGTTATAGAAGTAGTAGAGCGAGAAGCCGTTGCCATACGTATCGTTTTCGAAGTCGGTCTTCTGGAGGATATCGATCTCGCTGCCGGTGAAATCCTCGGCGCAGTCGTAGTCATCGAATGAAACTGTGACGGTGTTCGAGGAGATCCCCAAGCCTGGCTGATCCCCGAACTCCGTCGTTAGCGCTCCGGTTTGTATGGACGTGGCCATCGGGAGCGTGTAGACCGTCCAGTCGTCCAGTGGCAGGGGATTCGAGGATCCCGACACGGCAATGAGAACGGGCTGTGACGCGGGACAATCGATCGAGGGTTGGTAGTCATCGGCCACCTCGGTGATCGTCAACCAGAACCTTCCGCCGCTTGCGTCATAAATCACCCGAGGATCGCTGCTGTGGTAACCCACTGTCACGTCCATAAAGGTGTTGAGATCAGCGAATCCGCCCGCCAGCAGAGTTCCTGAACGACTGAAGACCTCGATCGTAGAGTTCACGACCTCAACCACATCGCTTGGACCCGCCGCCACGTCCTCATTTGGTGGCGTCACCTCTTGATCCCCTCCGAAGGCGGTCATGGTGCTCGCTTGTGCTGTGCCCGCGAACCCCGCGAGTTCATCAGGAGGGCTCGATAAGACAAGCGGTGCTCCGGTGCGCTTCGACTTGGTGGAGGAGGATCGAGATGCACTGACGCTGGCGACAGTTCCTGGTTCGACAGCTGTCCCCATACCGCGCCTCGTGATGAAGGCGCCACCGCCACTTTTGAGGACCCGCGATTGCGCGGCCTTGCGTTCTTTCGCGGTCAGCGGCAGGAAGGGAATCTCACGTGATGACGCCACCGTCTTCGAGGCGGACGAGGTGGGTGCAGGAGCTGCTGCCACAACGTTCGTCGACACCGCCAAAGGGAGAGCGGCGAGGATTCCTGCGGAGACAATCAAACAACGAACTCGAGGTGCCAATCTCACGCGCCACGCCTCCGTCACCGTCGCGGACCCCTCCGTGAACGAGTGTACCCCCGAGTCGTCACTCGAGCCCGCGCTGAACCGCGGAAGCGTCAGTCGAGACGCAGGCTCAACGGCGTCGGCCAGAGCACGTTGACGTTGAGATACGGATCGTTGATCTCGCCCACACCGCCCCATCGGACGGCGAATGTTCGTGCGTCCTGGGCCGCGATACCGGCGCTGCCCACGCGAGCGGCATCACCCCAGGTCATCTCCGCGAGGGGAGTACAGAGCACGCGGTAACCAAGTTGTTGTATCCGCAGGCAGTAGTCGACGTCCCAGAGCGCATGAGTGAATGCCTCGTCGACACCACCTGCAGCTTCGAATACGTCGCGCCGTGTCATCACACACGCACCGGAAACGGCGCTCATCTCTTTGATGACGTGCAGGTGCTGGTCGACACTGCTGGCGAGCCCAAGCCGGCCGCAAACCATGCCCTCGTGTGCGACCGTTCCATCTGCATAGCGCAGCCGGAGTCCCACCGCGCCGATCTCCGCACGCTGACTGAGCTCGAGGATCACCTGTAGCCACTCGCGGGTGATCACGCGAGTCGATGCATCGACCAGGACGATGTGGTCGCCACGCAACGCTCGGACGGCACTGTTGATTGCCGCCGGCGTGTTCCGTCCTGCGGCGACAGCGTGAACGCGGTGGTCCGCATACGTCGAGAGTCGCTCGATGCTCGCGACACAGTCGGCGTCGGCGCCACGCGTTCGCGAGACGACAACGACGTCAACGGTTGGCGTCCCGAAAATCGTGTAGCGCGGGACATACAGACCTGGACTGGGACCCAGGTCGACGCGCGCGTCGAAGCCCCGACGCACGAGCGCATCCGCGACAGCCCGGCGCCCGGCATCCTGCGCAAGCGGCTTGAACCCAGCTGAAACGGCCGTAGAACCGGGCACCATTCGCCACGCATACAGGACGTCCGGCACGTGCCCGACGTGCGCCGCGTTCTCGGTGACACGCAGCATGAGATCGTGATCCTGACTGCCGTCGAAACCCTCGCGAAAGCCACCAACGTCATTGACACGAGTGCGGCGCACCACGGTGAAGTGGTTGATGTAGTTCTCCGCGAGCAGCCGGTCCGGCGAGAAGTCCGGCTTGAACGTGGGTGCACCAAGGCTGCCGTCGGCGAGCAGTTTGTCTTCGTCGGAGTACACGACGTCCGCGTCGGGATGCTCACGGATGTATGCGGCCATGGCATACAGCGCATGTGGCCGCAGCACGTCGTCGTTATCGATGAACCCGACGAACTCGCCGGTCGCGAGCGCGAGCGCCGAGTTGGACGCCGAGGCGATGCCACCCTGCTGCTCGCGGTACACGATACGGACGCGTGAGTCGGCCGCCGCACTGTCGAGGACCTGGCGCACATGCGGTTGCTTCGATGCGTCATCGGCAATGCAGAGCTCGAGATGCGGATACGCCTGCCCGAGCACCGATCCGATTGCAGCCTCGAGCCACGTCCGCTCGGGGTTGTGCACCGGCATCACCAGACTGATGACCGGCGCACTGGTGTCCGAACTGGAAATGCGGCGCATCGTTGCGAGCTCGGCTTCCCCCGGGGTGTGTAGCGCGAGCCAGCGCCTGTACTGACGCCGGCGGGCCGCCGCCGTATCGGCCACACCGATCGCCCGGCGGAGTTCGCGATCCCTCCGGATGAGCCCGGCAAGCGCGGAGGGGCCGTGATCGACCAGGGTCAGGGTCCGCGACGCCGCCTTGTGGAGGGTCTGCTGGCGGCGAGACTCCGGCGGCACAACCCGCCGAGCCTTTCGGACCACGGCCACGGCAATCCGGGCGGAGGCGCTCCCTGTGGCATCGGACAGCTCGGCACGCAGGGACTGGAGCTCGGCTTCAAGCTCGGTGATGTGACGCCGCGCCGCGCGCAACTCATCGGCGAGCTTCTCGATCTCGTCGCGCGGCTTTGTCACTCAGTTCTGCCGCAGGGTCTCGCAAGCGCCATCTTGGTGTGCATCGAACGCAGATGGTATGCGGGGCGCGCACGATCCGCCGCCGCTAGTATGCTCGAACTCGAGCGGGGCGCCCGCCACGTGCGATTGCTATTGGAGATTCCGTCATGACCGTCGTGCGTCGCTGTGGAGGCCACGAAGCCTGCCGGGCGCGTAGGGCGAGCTGCGTCTAGATGGATCGATTCGATCGGCTCCGTGAGCACATCAATGTTGCGACCGGCCGCGGACTTGAGATTGGGCCTCTCGCATCCCCGATCGTCCCCCGGACCATGGGCGACATCTCGTACGTCGACCACCTGTCGACCGAAGACCTCATCGCGAAATACACGAACGATCCCGCGGTCGATGAGCGAAAGATCGTGTCGACCGACTTTATCTGGGGTTCGAATTCGCTCGCTGAGGCTGTTGGGGCGTCTGGAGCGTTCGACTATGTCGTGGCATCGCACGTCCTCGAGCATGTCCCTGATCTCGTGGGCTGGCTGGGAGAGGTCGCGCAGGTGCTACGGCCAGGGGGTCGTTTGAGCCTGGCGATGCCCGATCGGCGCTATACGTTCGACGTGCGCCGACACGACAGCGACGTCTCCGAGGTCGTGGAGGCATATCTGCTGCACCTCCGCCGCCCCGCTATACGTGCCACCTTCGATCATTTCTACCGGTTCGTCGTCGTCGATCCCGGTGTCATTTGGGCAGGCGAAGCGGGCCACGATGACCCCCCGCCGGATGCCGAAACGGCGCTAGCGTTCGCGACCAAAGCTGCGACGACGACTGCATACCTGGACACGCATTGCTGGGTATTCTCCGATGCAACCTTTGTGGAGCTCATGGCCACGCTGATGCAGATGGGACTGGTCACGCTGCCGTTCGTCGCCTTCGAGCCCACCAAAGCCGGCGACTTCGAGTTCTTCGTGACGCTCGAACGACCAGTTGATGGGGTATCGCCGGAAGAACTTCGCTCGCTCTGCCTGGCCAGCGTGCCCACGCCTCCTGATGCCGCTACACGGAGGAGTGGCCGTGGTGCGACCGCGACAGCGTCGTCGTCTGCCCACTACGTCCTCTCCCCGAGGGAGACCGCTCTGATCGATGGAAAGCGGAAGGCGATGGCCGGCATTCGAGGAGCGGCAGCCCGTTTGAAGGCCCGGCACTGACGTGCGATCCCTAGCGGAGTTGCCGGCATGACCGTCGTCGCCCAGGGGAGCGGAACGCTCGAGGCGATTCAGCGGCCGAAAAGCGTCTTCCAGCGCAATCTGAACCTCGTCCGCGAGCTCTCCATCACCAGCTTCAAGCTCAAGTACACGGGCTCGGCGCTCGGCTACGTGTGGTCGTTGATGAAGCCCTTGATGCTCTTCGGGATCATGTACCTCGTGTTCAGCATTCTGCTCAAGGTCGGTAAGAGTGACAAGGACTTCCCAGTCCAACTCCTCATCGCCATCGTGGCGTGGACGTTCTTCACGGAGGCAACCTCCACCGCGATGAACGCCGTCGCCGGCAACGGTGACCTCATCCGCAAGGCGTACTTCCCCCGGTGGATCCTCGTTGTCGCGTCGACGACAAGCTCGCTGCTGACCTTTGCGATCAACACGATTCTCGTTCTTGTGGTCACGTTCGCACTCGGAGATCTCGACCTCTCGTTCAGAAGCCTCCTCGTGCCCTTGTACTACCTGGAACTCATCGTTCTGGTACTTGGGCTCTCGATGCTGTTGTCGTCGTTGTTTGTCTTCTTCCGAGATCTCGGACATATCTGGGAGATCCTCTCGCTGGTCCTTTTCTACGGGTCGGCGGTGGTGTTTCCCTTCGCGTACATCTGGCAACACTCGCTCAAGCTCGCGGATCTTGCCGGCATGAACCCCGTGGCACAGATCATTCAGTGTCTGCGATACGCGTTGGTCGTCCCTTCAACCCCGTACAACGAGTCGATGACGACATACATCGGACCACTTGTCGTAGTACCCATCGTCCTGAGTGTGGTCATCTTCGTCGTGGGATTCCTCGTGTTCACCAAGCTGACACCGAAGTTCGCGGAGTCGCTGTGAGCTCCGTCGTCGAGATCTCGCATCTCCGCAAGCGATTTCGTCTGCCGCTCGACAAGAGCAGCACACTGAAGTATCGCGTCACACACTGGCGCAGTTCGTCGCGCTATCGCGACCTCGTGGCGCTCCGCGACGTCTCGTTCGACATCCCTCCCGGCCAGTTCCTCGGCATCGCCGGGCCGAACGGATGCGGCAAAAGCACGTTGCTCAAGATCCTTTGCAAAATCTACAAAGCGGACTCCGGATACGCTCGCGTCAACGGCGAGTTCTCGGCGTTTCTGGAGCTCGGGGTTGGGTTCAATCCCGAGCTGACAGCTCGCGAGAACATCTTCCTCGGCGGCGCCATGCTCGGTCTCACACGTGCCCAGCTTCGCAACAAGGTCGACGAGGTGTTCGCATTCGCCGAGCTCGAGGATTTCGCGGAACAGAAGCTCAAGAACTTCTCCTCAGGGATGCAGGTCCGCCTCGCCTTCAGCGTGGCCATCCTCCCAGAGACCGACTTGCTGGTCATGGACGAGGTGCTTGCAGTCGGCGACGCAAGTTTCCAGGAGAAGTGTTTCGACACGTTCAACCGGTATAAGCGCGAGGGCAAGACGATCGTGCTCGTGAGTCATGACCTTGGCTCACTCGAGGAGTACTGCGACCGCGTTCTCCTGCTCAATCGCGGCGAGATCATTGCGGACGGACCCGCAAGGGACGTCACCGCGACCTACCACCGATTGATTGCCGATCACGCGCTCGCGCTTGAGGGCAACGCGCAGGGCGGGCTGGAGCGCGGTGACCCAAGCCATTGGGGCTCGCGAGTGGTCGAGTTCTCCTCGGTCAGCCTGCTCGACGCCAACGGACAGAGCAGCAGGCGCTTCGACACCGGTGGTCAGATGACGCTCGACATGCAGTTGCTCATGCACCGCGACGTGGGCGATTTTGTGTGCGGCATGGCCATCCGTCGCGCCGACGGGCTGCTGCTTTCTGGGACCAACACGTTCCTGGACCACGTCACCGTGTCGAGCCATCCTGGTGAGACGGTCTCGGTCCGATACACCATCGACTCGCTCCCACTCCTCGCCGGCGGATACATCGTTCAGGTATCGGTGCACGACGTCACCGGATCCGAGATCTACGACTTCGCTGCTCCGGCGGCCAGCTTTCACATCAACAACATGGGCGGCCACGTCGGGATGCTCGAGATGCAGGGCCGCTGGCAGGTGGAGCAGGAACGGGACGTGCCGACCACCGCCCACCGACAGACCGCCGGGTAGGAACGGCACTGGTCGGCGCCGGCCGGTCCGCGACGTCGCGCGGGCGACGCTCGTGGTCGATACTGGGCCTGCCTGCGGCGCTCGTTCTCGGGTTCGTCGTGCGCCTCGTGATGGGCCTGCGCACACCCCTCGACGCAAGCGAGGCGACCCTGGGGCTCAGCGCGCTCCACATCCTGCACGGGCAGTTCGCCGTCATGAATCCCGACGGGCAATACGAGGGAGCAACCGATGCATACCTGGTCGCTCCCTTTGTCGCGATATTCGGTGCGAGCCTTTCGGCCATCCGGATCGCGCTGGCCTTCGTCGGAGTGCTCACTATCCTGGGCGCATGGTGGTTCGGGCGCATCGCGTTTCGCCGGCCCGAGCACGCCGTGGTCGGCGCGTTCGTCGTTGCGGTCTTTCCGCTTTTCGGCGTCTACTGGTCGACGCGCCTGTATCCGGGCTCCTCGGAACTCCTGCTGTGTGAGGTTGTCTGTGTCTCGATTGCCGCGTTGATCGGCTGGGGACGCGGCCGACAGAAGCGGTGGTGGGCTCTGCTCGGGCTGGTGTCGGGGATCGCGCTGTGGTCCAACCTGCTTTTCGTCTGCGTCGTCGTGGCGATCGCACTTGGATTGTTCCTGCGCGGGCCGCGAATCGGTTGGGGAGTGTTCTTCAGCGGCGTCGGCGCCGCGGTTGCGGGCGGCATCGTCGGTACGCTGCCGTGGCTCATCGCCAACGTGCCCAACGGCCTCTTCAGCCTCCGCGCCATCCCACGCGACTCGGTGAGCCTGAGTGCGCGCGCAACCAACCTCGCGCACGAGCAGCTACCGATACTTGATGGCTTCGTCGCCAGTTGTGGACACACGGTCTTCCCGGTCGTCGCCGGGGATGTTGCGCTCGCGGTATTGCTGGTCGCATTGCTCTGGACGAGGCGCCGGACGCTGGAATATCTTGTGACCGGACACTGGACCGGCATCTCGCAGCTCGACCTGATGCTGCTGGTGATTCCGGTCACCGCCGCGGTGGTGGTGCTCGGCGATATCAACGGCGACGCTTGTGCGGCACAGAGCCTCCTCCCGATCGCGCTGCCGCTTGCGCTTGGTGCGGCGCCGATTCTCTTCGAGCGCACGCGATGGCGAATCGTCGCCGCGATGGTTGCCGCCCTCTGGATCGCCGTCGGGGCGGTCACGGCGACCGGGACCCTCGAGGCATCACAACCTGTCACAACGTCGGGCACCTCGATCCCGGCAAACCTCGCGGCAGGTCTCGCACTCATCCGCCAGCATCGCCCCGGCCCGCTCTGGGCGGATTACTCCTTGTCTCGCCTGCTCTCGTACTACAGCGACGACTCACTCGCCATCGGGGAGTACGGCGGCTACTCGGGCTTCATCGATCGCCAGCAACAGGCCGAGACGGCGCTCGATCCAAGCTGGGTCTTCGTTGCCGGCGACCCCAACATCGCCGCTTTCACCAAGGCCTGCGCCGCGAAGTCGATCGAGTACACGACATTCACGGGTGGAGGACTGGAGCTTTTCACGGGACTCACGGCGCCGCTCGAGCCCGGCGACGTCTTCACCGGAAGTGAGGCGCAGACCTCCTGATCAGATCGGTGCGCCGGTGACGAAGAACAACAGGTGGGCCGGGACCACTCCCATCACGACGCTGATGATCAGCACGTAGAGCATCGCTGTGGCCGGTTGGTTGGCGCGGATCTTGGCGAAATGCCTCGTCAGGAGCGCGACGCCCGTGGTGAACACGATCCCGGATCCCACCACGAGCAACCAGAACGGCACCGCGTCTCCGGACAGGAGCAACTCGTGCCGGACCGTCGATCCCGACGTCAGGATGACCACCACGATCACCGCCGCCTGCAGGGCCACCGAGAGAAAGACGATGTCGATCGCGCGGCGCAGCGGGCGGAACGAGAGATTGGGGGCCACGAGATACCAGTGGCCGAGGAGCATTCCGGCGAGCGCGCTGCCGGAGACCAGCGCTGCGGGAACGAACGCAACCACAGCAGTGCCGACGCCACCGAGCGAGGGACCAAACGCCGCCGCGGACTTCGCGATCGCCATGGCGCCGAAGCCGATCGTGGCGAGCCCCACCACCCGGCGCGCGATATCCGTCATCACCGAGCAGAAGAACGCGTACGCGATGAGCGCAACGGTGAAGGCGATCGACCAGTGGAACAACGACGCCTGCGCGCCGGACGGCAAGGCTGCCCCGAGCAACGACGTCCCCGATGGGAGCAGCGCCTCGATCAGCAAATCCAGCGCCATCAGCCCCGAGCAGATGAGCGACGTGGAGCCGACGAATCCGCGACCAACCTTGCCCACGAGATCGACGGCGTAAGCGGCGACCGTCGTCCCTGCCGCAACCTCGATGAGCACGACGACAGTGGCGATCGGGGCAAGCGCCGGCAGCGAGGTCACATCGGGCACCGCCCGATCCTACGGTTGTCACCGCCCCCCACCGAGGCGGGCCCCGATCAGCTCCCGGAGTTGCGCCCGGTGATCCGATCGAACCTTCGAAGCGCGTTCACCAGAAAGCGGCGCCTCGAGGTTCCCTGCGGAGCAGCTTTGACGACGGCGCCATCCATCTTCAGGGCGAGTTGCACCGACCGTCGCTCGCTCCACGCCATCCTTCCCTCGAGCGCGTCCAGACGAGCCTGCAACTCGGTGAGCTGACGCATCTGGTCGACGACGACCGCGTTGCGCTCCTGGAGCTCATGGAGCATCCGCGAGTAGGCCCGGTCGTAGTCGGCGACGACCCGGTGGATCGGTGCGCTGGACCGCTGGTAGCGGGCGGCCCACGGCGCGATGTAAGCGCCGTCGTAATCAACGTCGCGGATGAAGCCGTGCCGCGCGAACCGCTCGGTCCAGAACTCCTGTGGATGGATGTTCGTGTGTGTCGGGTCGCGGTAGTGCATCGGCGTAGAGGTAAGGATCACCTCGTCCGTGAAGCTGCACATGTTCGCGATTGCGCGGTCGGCGTCATGCGGTGGCATGTGTTCCACGACCTCAAAACACGTAATGAGGTCGTAATGCTTGCTGAACGGCTCGGTGATCGAACCGACCGTGAGGAAGGGACGGATGTCCTCGCGCGCTTGGGCAATCGCGAAATCGCTGAAATCGATGCCCTCGGCGTCGACGCCCCGGTCGCGGAGCGCCTCGACGAGGAGGCCGATCGCGCAGCCGGCATCGAGCGCCGTCTTCGGGTGGAAGTCCTCGATCAGCCGGTCGGCGATCTTGCCGAAGAAATCGAGCCAGAAGGGGCTGCGCTCGTAGCTGATTCCGGCCGCGGCATAGTGCCCGTAATAGTCCGCGCCGTAGTCGCTCGCCACGGTGCCCTCACGAGCGGCCGCTGCATCGCTCCCACCTGACACCGACTCGTCTTCGGCCGAATTCGCTGCGCTCCTCACCCGGGCGCATGCTAGCACCGGTTCGAACGTGTGGATATCCCTCGGGTGACGGTTTCGCACATACGCTTCCAATTCGATTTCGCTCTGGTAGGTTGGCTCCCGGATGGTCAGCGCACCCTCGAGGTGGCGATGGGTCATCGGCGCGGCGGGCTTGTGCGCCGTGTACCTGGTGGTCAGATCCATCGCCGACCTGCACACCGCCTTCGGCGGCGGCTCCGCCGTCGATTACCTCGCGATCGCGTCCGCCGGGCGCGTGGTCCACGGGGGCTCCTCGTGCGTCTACTGCGCGTCCTCTCTCGGCACCGCGCAGGCGCAGTTGCTGGGATACACCCCGGCGAGCAGCGCCACGTTCCCGGTGCCGTTCGTCAACCCGGCGCTCATGGCATGGCTGATCCAGCCGCTCGCGGTCCTGCCCCTGCAGACAGGCACCGACGCGTTCGTTGCGATGAACGTCGTCGCCATGGCGCTGTCGGCCGCGATCCTCACGAGGCGCGCGGCGCCGCGACTCGGCGGCCCGCTTGCTGCCTCCCTCGTGATCATCGCCGTGTTCTCACTCGAAGCCGGGACAGGGATCCTGCTCGGCCAGTCGGACGGGCTCATGCTCCTCTCGGCCACCCTCGCCATCGAGGCGCTCGACCGGCGCCACCAGGCACTCGCCGGCGTGTTGCTCGTGCCGCTGTTGCTCAAGCCGCAACTCGTGTGGCTCGTGCCGCCGGTCCTCATCGTCGCCCGGCAGTGGCGGATGCTCGCCGCCCTCGCGGCGGGAGCGGTCCTCGTGCTGCTCGGATCCGTGGCGGTGGCCGGCCCCAGCCGCCTCCTCGACGCATTCGGTCTTGTGACCGCTCCCAGCTACGCGCATCTCGATCTCCAGAGCAACTCCATTCCCGCATTGATCGCGCGACCGCTGGGAAGCAACCCCGCGGCGTGGGCGGTGGCGCTCGCGCTCGCGATCGGCGCGGTGGCCGCGATGATCCTCATGCGCGACCTGCTTCGCCGCAACGCCGTTCCTGCAGTCGCGATCGGCATCGGATTGTCGATCGTGCTCTCGCCCCACCTCGGTGACTACAGCCTCATGCTCCTCGCAATCCCGGTTGCCGTCCTCGCACCACGCGCCCCAGCGCTCGCGCTCCTGCTCGCCGCGGCGTACACGGCCGTTTCGCTGTTCAACCCGCTCGTGTCGCTCAACGAAAGCTCGGTCGCGCTCGTGCTGCTCGCGGGGCTGATCGCAGTCGTGTGGCAAGCGACGCACCCCGGGTCATCCGGCCTCGCGCTCCGTCTGCCGCGACCCTCTGCCGCCGGTGTCAGCAGTGCCTGATCAGCGAGCCATGCTCCGCGGCCAGCTCGCCAGCGCCATCGACGGCATTGCCGATGTCGCTCAGCAACTCGGCCCGCAGGTGACCAAGGCAACGGCGCCAACACCTCCGCCCCCGCCGCTCGAGTCGGTTGGACGCCCCTGGACGCTCGCGGCCGCAATGGAGCCGATCGCCGTCCCGGCACCGGACCGATCGATGACGGCACTCCGGCCGCCGCAGCCGCCCCCGCTGCTCGAACACCACGCGTCAAGGCTCCCGCTGGCGGTCCTTGGATCGAGCCTGCTCGGCGTCGTGCTGATAGCGGCCGTCGTCATCCGCGTGGTCATCGGGAGCCCGGCATCCCAATCGCCGGCGCACGTCAACGAGCAGATCTCGCTCACCGGGGTTCGGCCCGTTGCCACTGCAGCTGCGCAAGCCGGCGCGTCGCCCGTCACGCAGGTCTCGTTCCCCGCGAAGACGTCGGTGATCGACATCGAGGTGAACTCCGGGGGCGCCGCGGGTCAGCAGCCTGTCGAGATCGCGGTGGCGCTCGGGCACCCGGCGCAGACGATCACCGAGAACGCCTACGTGCTCAACCAGTCCGGGGACACGGTGGTACCGCTGATGCCGCCCGGAGCCTCGTTCGCACCCGGCGACTACACGGTCACCATCACGTACCGGGGCGCGCTCCTCGGAGCAACATCCTTCTCAGTTCACTGAGCGGCGGTCAGTGCTCCACGGGGAGGCCGTCGGCCTCCCATTGCTCGATCCCACCAGTGACGTTGTATGCGTTCGCGTGGCCGAACGTCCGGAGATAGTCCACCGCCCGCGCACTCCGCCCGCCCATCCTGCAGTGGACGTACACGTCGCGATCGGCGGGTATCTCGCTGATCCGAGCCGGCAGCTGCCCAAGGGGAATGAGCACCGATCCGGGGATGCGGGCCTCGTCGTACTCCCACTGCTCGCGCACGTCGATGAGCACCGCGCCGCCCTTCGCCAGGGCCTCGCTCGCCGCTTTGGGGGTGACCTCGGCGTCCTCTGACATCGGCGGCAGTATAGATGTGGGGGCGATCCGCACCACACGCGTCCAAGCGACGGTGAGCCTGCTAGGCTCGTGCCCGTGAGCACGGTTGCCGCGCCGGCGGTGGTGGACTCCCCCTGGCTGAACGCACAGCGCCAGTTCGACAACGCCGCCGAGATCCTCAATCTCTCCTCGGGGTTGCGCGCCGTGCTGCGTGACGTTCGGAGAGAGCTCGTCGTGCGTTTCCCCGTGAAGATGGATGACGGCAGCGTCCGGATGTTCGAGGGGTACCGGGTCCAGCACAACGTGACCCGCGGTCCTGCCAAGGGCGGTCTCCGGTTCCACCCGGCCACCGACATCGACGAGGTGAAAGCACTCGCGATGTGGATGACCTGGAAGTGCGCACTCGCGAATCTCCCCTACGGCGGCGCCAAAGGCGGCGTGGCCGTCGACCCATCGACGCTGAGCCACCGCGAGCTCGAGCGGCTCACTCGCCGGTTCGCGGCCGAGATCAGCGTGCTGGTGGGACCGGCGTCGGACATCCCCGCCCCGGACGTCAACACGACGGCCGAGATCATGGCGTGGATCATGGACACGCTCTCGATGCAGGCCGGCTACACGGTCCCGGCGTCGGTGACCGGGAAACCGCTGGAGATCGGCGGGAGTGAGGGCCGCCCGAGCGCCACCGGCCGCGGCGTGAACATCATCGCCATCGAGGCATGCAAGCGCCTCGGCATGGAGCCCTCGCAAACAACGGTCGCGGTGCAGGGCTTCGGCAACGTCGGCAGCTGGGCGTGTCAGCTCATGCACGAATCGGGCTTCACGATCTGCGCGGTCGCCGATGTCACGGGTGGCGTCTACTCCCGTGAAGGGCTGGACATCCCCAAGCTCCTCGCGTACCGGCAGGCAAACGGCGGCGTGCAGGGCTTTCCCGGCGCGGAGCCCGTCACCAACAGCCAGCTGCTCGAGCTCGAAGTCGACGTCCTTGTTCCGGCCGCGATGGAGAATCAAATCACGGCGCGAAACGCCGGGCGGATCCAGGCAAAGCTCATCGTCGAAGGCGCAAACGGACCGACGACGCCGGACGCGGACAGCATCCTGGAGCGGCGAGGGATCACCGTCGTCCCGGACATCCTCGCCAACGCCGGCGGCGTGACCGTCTCGTACTTCGAATGGGTTCAGGATCTTCAGTCACTCTTCTGGGAGGAGGACGAGATCAACGTTCGCCTCAAGAAAATCCTCCAGAAGGCGTTTGCGCAAATGTGCGAACAGTCCGATCGTCATCACGTGTCGCTCCGGCTTGGCGCCTACCTGGTGGCCGTGAAGCGTGTCGCCGACGCCACCGCTGTGCGAGGCATTTACCCGTAGGGGTGGTCTCACCCCCGGGTTAGTCATGAAGGTCCTTGATCGGCTGCGCGCCCTGCCCGTGCCGGCGGGGACGATTCCGGTCGCCGTCGGGCTCGGGCTCGCCGGGCTCATGCAGTACGGCTTCCTCGTGGTTGCGGCGCGCGCGCTTGGCACGGCCAAGTTCGCGCCGCTCTCCGTGTTCTGGGCGCTGCTCTTCGTGTGTGGACCGGGCTTCTTTCTGCCGCTGGAGCAGGAGACGGGGCGTGCAATCGCGGCCCGGCGCGTGCGTGGCGAGGGCGGACGGCCGGTGTTCATGCGCGCGGCGCTGCTCGGCGGAATCCTCGCGGTGGTGCTCATCGTTGCCACGCTGGTGTTCGCGAGCCCGATCGATCAGCACGTCTTCAAAGGTGACCCGGCGCTGCTGGCGGGGCTGGTCGGCGGCTTTGCCGCGTATCTCTGCGAATTCCTCGCACGCGGCGCCCTTGCCGGGAATGCCCGCTTCGGCGCTTATGGCGTGCTGCTCGGCGGCGAGGGTGCGCTGCGAGTCGCGTTCGCTGCGGTCCTCGCCGTGATCGGCGTCAAGACCGCGGGTCCATACGGGATCTCACTGATCGTGGCCTCGTTCGTCGCCATCGCGCTCGCCACGATCGGTCGGCGCGGACTGCTCCGTCCCGGCCCGCCGGCGCCGTGGGGCGAGATCACCCACGCGCTCGGCTTCCTGCTGATCGCGTCGGTCTTCACCCAGCTCTTGCTCAGTGTCGGCGCCGTCGCGGTCCAGCTCCTCGCCACGCCCGCGCAGCAAACCGCCGCCGGACGGTTCCAGCTGAGCCGCATCGTCGCCTACGTACCGATCTTTCTCTTCCAGGCGGTGCAGTCGGCGCTCCTGCCCAAGCTCTCCACGCTCGCCACCGGCGGCCGGCACCGTGAGTTCCAGGCGCTCCTGACGCGCCTGCTGCTCCTCATGGCCGGGCTCGGTGCTGTTGCCATCGTCGGGTTCACCCTCCTCGGACCGACGGTGACCCGCATCCTCTTCGGCCACGGATTCGAGCTGAGCAACCTCGACTTCGCGCTGCTGTCCGCCAGTTGCATCGGCTTCATCTTCACGCAGATCTTTGGGTACGTTCTGATCTCGCTTTCCGGCTACCGGCGGGTCGCCATGGGCTGGACCTTCGGGGCGGTGGTGTTCTTCGTCGTGACCGCGACCGGCTCGTCGCTCTTCCTCCGCGTCGAACTCGGATTGCTCGCCGGGGCAGTCGCCTCCTCCCTCGCAATGGCCGCGCTGCTCGTCCCACTGTTGCGAGAGCGCGGCGCTATCGCAACAGGGCTGCAAATCTCCGATCTGGGAGGTCCGGTGGGCTGAGACTGCGCCCATGGGTGCTCGTGCCCGAATTGCACTGGTCGGAGCCGGGGCGATGGGGGCGAACCACGCGCGAGTAATCGCCGAGTCCGAAGGCGCCGAGCTCGCAGTCATCATCGACACCGATCCCGAGCGGGTTCGACCGCTTGCCGAACGGCTTGGGTGCGCGTTTGCCGAGGATCTGAGCGCCGCGACAGACTGCGATGCGGCGGTGATCGCGACCCCCACCGCCTTCCACGCGGACGCCGCGCGCGCCCTGCTGGAGCTTGGCAAGCCGATTCTCGTGGAGAAACCGGTAACGCCGGACCTGGCCACCAGCCGGGCACTCGTTCTGTGCGCGGAACGCCACGGCGTGCCACTCATGTGCGGCTTCGTGGAGCGGTTCAACCCGGTCGTGGCAACGATGCGCAGCCTCCTCGACGGCGAACCGGTGCACATCGTCGGCCTCCGGCACTCGCCAGAGACACCGCGCAGCACGTTGAGCGTGGTCTTCGACCTGCTGATCCATGAGATCGATCTCGCACTCTGCTACATGGGCGGCGCGCGCCCATCGCGCGTATGCGGCGCCACGAGCACCGCAGGCCGCGATCCGATCATGGAAGTGGCGGACTGCATCCTCCAGTTCCCCGGCGGCGCTGTCGCGACCCTGTCAGCGAGCCGGGCGAGCCAGCGCAAGGTGCGCTCCCAGCTGGTCTCCACGGCGACCGCCCTCTACGACGTCGACCTGCTTCGTCAGGACCTGACCGTGTACCGGCATCGCGCTCATGCACAGGGCGTCGGGGCCGGACAGGCCGCTGGCTACCGCGCCGAGACGGTGATCGACATCCCGTTCGTCCGCCACACCGGCGAGCCGCTCGCCCTTCAGTTCGCACACTTCCTCGACCTGGTCTCCGGGCGGACCGACGCGTGCGCCGAACGCAACTCGATTCTTCCGGCGCACGAGGTCGCAGCGGCAATCGAGGAGTGCGCATGAGCGATCCAAGCGTCAGCTACATCATTCCGGTCCACAACCAGATCGCCGAGCTCCGCAAGACCGTGCGACTGCTCGTGGAGCGGCTCGGCCATCTGCCGGGCTCGGAGATCATCCTCGTCGAGAACGGGTCCACCGACGGCTCGGGACCGCTCTGCCTCTCGCTCGCCACAGCCCTGGATTGCGAGGAGGTCGCCGTACGGGTTACCACCTCCGCGAAGGGCCTCGGTTTCGCGTGGCGGCGCGGTATGGCGATGGCACGGGGCGAGACTCTCGTGCTCACCGCCGCCGATCTCCCCTTTGGCTTCACCGATCTCGACGGCTACCTCGGGTTGCTACCGCGACCGCGCCTCGTCATGGGATCGAAGACGCACCACGACTCGCAGATCGAGACACCGGTAGTCCGGCGTGCGATGTCCGCAGGGTTCGGGATGCTTCGCGCGCGGCTCATCGGACTCGACCTCGACACCCAGGGTTCGGTGCTCATCGAACGCTCGCTCGCGCAAACGCTGCTGCCCCGCCTTCGTGCCGGCGACTACCTGATCGGCGCCGAGATCAATCTTTGGGCAGTGCACCTCGGGGTGACCCCGGTGGAGGTTCCGGTGGTCTACATGGCGTCCGGACGGTCGACGGTGTCTCCGTTGCGGGACTCGGTCGCGATGGCCGCGGGCCTCTTCGCGTTGCGCCGGCGCCTCGCGGACGAGCAGCGGCCGATCGGGCAGCCGAGTGAGGTGCCTGCGTCGTGACCGCAACGCAGATCCCGCTGCAAACCCGGATCCGGATCTCCGCGCCCCAACTGGGTCCCGACGTCGAGGCCCTGGTGCTCTCCGTGCTGCGCAGCGGTCATCTCGCGCAGGGACCGATGGTGGAGCGCTTCGAGGCGCTCTGCGCCACCATGGCCGGCACGTCGCACGCCGTCGCGGTGGGCAATGGAACGGTTGCGCTTGACGCCGCGCTTGCGGTTCTGGACATCGGTCCCGGGCAAGAGGTGATCACATCGCCGTTCACCTTCGCAGCAACCATCAACGCGATCCTGCGCAGCGGCGCCGATGTGCGCTTCGCCGATATTGGTGACGACTTCACGCTCGATCCGGCATCGGTTGCGTCGTTGATCGGCCCCGCCACAGCCGCAATCGTGCCGGTGCATTTGTACGGCCTCGCCTGCGACATGAGTTCGCTCATGGCACTCGCGGACCGGCACGGTCTCGCGGTGGTCGAGGACGCGGCACAGGCGCACGGCGCGGAGGTCGACGGTCGCCGCGCGGGAGGCTTTGGAGTGGGCTGTTTCTCCTTCTATGCCACCAAGAACGTGACGTCCGGCGAGGGCGGATGCGTGACAACCGACGATGCGATGCTCGCGGAGCGGCTCCGAGTGATCCGCAACCAGGGCATGCGCGCTCGATATGATTACGCCATGATCGGCCAGAACTGGCGGATGACCGACATCGCTGCCGCGGTCGCGATTCCTCAGATGGAGCGCCTTGACGAGATCATCCGGAGGCGGCGCAGCAACGCGGCAAGGCTCACGTCGCTGCTCGGCAGCAACCCCGCGGTGACCACCCCGTCTGTTCCCGCAGGAAGGGGCCATGTCTGGCACCAGTACACGGTCCTGCTCGCGCCCGGCATCGACCGTGACCGCGTCGCCGCCACGATGTCGTCAGCCGGAATCGATACCGGCGTGTACTACCCAGGCCTCGTCTGGGATCACAGCGCCTATCGAGACCGTCCCACTGTGCACCGTGACGACACCCCTGTCGCGCTCGATTGCACGACCCGCTGCCTCTCGCTCCCCATCCATCCAGGCCTGAGCACGAGCGACATCGAGCGCGTGGCCGAACAACTCGACCGCGCGCTCCGCGCGTCCTGAGACCTGCGCCGCCTCAGCTCGGCGCTGTCGACTCGATTGCCGCGAGCAGCTCTTCGCCCTGGTCGGTCGGTCCAACCAGCGCCATGCGGACGTCGTCGATCCCGGAAGCGATCTCCTCGGCGATTGACTGCACCTCGGCTGCGGTCACTTTCATGATCGCCTCCGCGCGCTCGTCCGGTGTCTCGAGTGGGAGTCCCGCGCGCCAGCGGCTGCCGTAGAAACGGGCGCTTGCGATTGCGGTCTCCGTCGAGCGCAGGAGGCGGCCGATCATCGCCGACTTCGCTGCCGCCAGCTCATCCGCGGCGACACGCTTGCTCGCCATCTTGCGGAACTCCTTGAACGCGAGCGAGGTTGCCTTGCGCGCGTCCTTCGGGCGCGTTGCCGTCGCGATTGCGAAGAGCCCGGTGTCGTCGAAGCCCGCGTGGTGCGCGTAGATGCTGTAGCAGAGGCCGTTGCGCTCGCGCACGGTCTGGAACAGACGCGACGACATCCCGCCACCCAAAACGTGGGTCATCACCGACAGCTGCGTGCGTCGCGGATCACTCGCCGGAATTCCCGGAACCGCGAACACCATGTGCACCTGCGGCTCCTCCTGCGCGGTCACGGGCCGGACGTTCGCTGTGTAGCGATCACCGAGGCCCCACTTGGCCTTTTTGCGTGCGCGCGGCTTTCCTTTTGGCACGTCGGCGAGGAGCTCGAGCGCCTGGTCCTGCGTGAGCGTGGCGCCGCCCGCGATCACGAGGCACATCGACGCCGGTGCGTAGAACGCTCGGTGATATTCGGTGAGCTGCTCGCGTGTCGCCTTCTCAATCACCGCGGGGAATCCCGCCGCGGACCACGACATCGGCTGGTCGCCACCAAAGGCGACAGTCCCAAGACGGTCCCAGATCCAGCCGTCAGGGTCGGCGAGCCGCATCGAGAGCTCCTGGAGCACGACATTGCGCTCGCGTTCCACTTCCTCTGCCGCGAAGAGTGGCCGGCTCAGCATGTCGCAGATGACGTCGGCGAGCTCGAGCATCGCAGTCGCCGGACCTTCGGCGAAATACGCGACCTCTTCGGTGTCGGTGTACGCGTTGGTGTTGGCGCCGAGGCGGTCGATCTCGCGCGAGATGATCTTCGTGGTGGGCCGGCGCTCGGTCCCCTTGAAGAACATGTGCTCGAGGTAGTGCGCGAGCCCCGACGTCTCCGCTGACTCGTCGCGCGAGCCGGCGCGAACGATGAGGAACACGCCGGAGTTGCGGCTGCTCGACGGCGCGTTGAGCAGCGTGACGCCGTTGGACAGCTTGCTGAGCTCGGGTCGGTACGGAGCGTTGATCGCCACGTTTATGTGGTCCCCGATTCCCAGGACGCGAGGTATTTCTGCTGCTCGTCGGTGAGCGTATCGATACTCACGCCCATTGCCTGGAGCTTGAGCCGCGCGACCTCGCGATCGATGTCCTGCGGCACATCGTGCACCGCAAGCGCCATATCCTTGTGGTGCTTGGCGATGTACTCGGCGCAGAGCGCCTGGTTGGCGAAGCTCATGTCCATGACCGCTGCGGGATGGCCTTCCGCGGCCGCAAGGTTGAGCAGACGGCCCTCGGCGAGCACGTGCACTGTCCGTCCGTCGCGAAGCCTGTGGGATTGCACGAAGGTGCGCGGCGTGGTGACCTCGACCGACATGTCGTCGATTGCGGCGAGGTTGATCTCGTCGTTGAAGTGACCGCTGTTGGCGATGATCGCGCCGTCCTTGAAACGCTCGAGCGCGCCGCGGTCGATGACGTTGATGTCACCGGTGACCGTGATGACGATGTCGGCGCTCGGGGCAGCCTCGGCGAGTGGCATGACGCGGTACCCATCCATCACCGCTTCCAGCGCGCGGGTCGGATCGACCTCGGTCACGATGACGTGCGCGCCAAGCCCGGTCGCGCGGCTGGCAAGCCCACGTCCGCACCAGCCGTATCCGCAGACGACAAACGTCTTGCCGGCGAGCAGCACGTTGGTGGCGCGGATCAGCCCATCGATGGTGCTCTGGCCCGTGCCGTACCGGTTGTCGAAGAGATGCTTGGTGAGCGCCTCGTTCACCGCGATGATCGGGAACTTGAGCGCGCCGTCCTGCGCCATCGCGCGCAGGCGGATGACTCCGGTGGTCGTCTCCTCGGTGCCGGCGATCACATCGTCGAGCAGCTCACGGCGCCCCTTGTGCAACTCCGCAACAAGGTCGGCACCGTCATCCATCGTGACCTGTGGCCGTGCGTCGAGCACCGCCTGGATGTGCGAGTAGTAGCGTGCGGAATCTTCGCCCTTGACGGCGAATGTCGGGATCCCGTGCTGACGCGCGAGCGCTGCCGCAACGGCATCCTGCGTCGACAGCGGGTTGCTCGCGCAGAGGCTCACATGCGCTCCACCGGCTTTCAGCGTGATCGCGAGGTTTGCTGTCTCGCTGGTGACATGGAGGCAGGCGCCAAGTCGGAGGCCCTCGAGCGGGCGCTCGCGAGCAAAACGCTCACGGATGATGCGGAGCACCGGCATCTCGCGGGCAGCCCAGTCGATGAGGCGTTGTCCTTCACCTGCCAGGCTCACGTCGGCGACGTCGGACTCCGCCATTTTCAGCACGTTGGTCACGCGATTCCTCCATCTGTCTTCGTATGCAAAAGCGCCGTGTACGGGCGCCCGCCGAGCGCGGCCGATCCCCCGAATGCGCTCAACTCAATCAAAAAGGCAAAGCCCACGATATCGCCACCGAGGCGGTCCACGAGCGCGCCCGCGGCGCCGGCGGTCCCACCGGTCGCGAGCAGGTCGTCGATGATCAACACGCGCTGACCCGGTTGGATCGCGTCCGAGTGCATCTCGATGACGGCCTCGCCGTACTCCAGCGTGTATGCCTGCGATATCCGCGCCGCAGGCAGCCGGCCTTCCTTGCGGATGAGTGCGAAGCCCGCGCCAAGGCGATCCGCGACGGCGCCTCCGAGGATGAATCCGCGCGACTCGATCCCGGCCACGATATCCACGCGAGCGCCGCGATACGGCGCAGCGAGAGCCGCTATCGCCGCACTGAATGCGGCCGCATCCCCGAGCAGCAGCGTGATGTCCTTGAACACGATGCCGGGACGGGGGAAATCAGGCACATCGCGGATCAACGAGCGCAGCCGATCCATCACGTCCCGCTCTTGAATCGTCACCAGGGCCAGTCTATCCGACACACTCTGTGACCGTGCCCTCCCGAGCGAGACCTCCGCGATGAGGGTGGTCATGGACGGTCGGCCGCTCCAGGGAGCCTCGTCGGTGCGCGGGATCGGAAGCTATGAGCGCGGGCTGCTCTCTGGGTTTGTGGAGCTCGCCGACCCGCCGCACGTAAGCCTCCTGCTCTCTGCGCACGCCGAACCACCGGCAGAGGCGACAAGCGCCGTCCTTCCCTCGGCGCGCCGTATTCCCGTGATCCATCCGACGCTGCAACCGATCGCCGACACGCTTTTCGTGGCGAGAGCGCTGCGCGGGGCCCGCGCCGATCTGTACCACGCGATCGAGTTCGGTCAGCCGGTGCGCACGCGGCTCCCGGTGGTGGTCACCGTTCACGACCTGATTCCCTTCGTGATGCCTCGCGACTACCCGTGGGTCCGCAGGGCTCGAGTGCTGGGACTGCGACTGCTCAGGCACGCCGACGCGGTGATCGCCGTCTCCGACGCGACGCGCCGCGACATCCTCCGCTTCACGAGGACTGATCCGGCGCGCATCACGGTGATCCCGGAGGGAATCGGACCGGCGTTCAGGCCGGCGACCGCCGACGCCGTTGCGCAACTGCGTGCGAAGTTGGGCCTCGACGGGCCATTCCTGCTCGCCGTCGGCACCTTCGATCCACGCAAGCGGATCGCCCTGCTCGCCGATGTGATGCGCCGTGTTCGCCTTGAACATGACGTCGCCCTGGTCATCGCCGGCGACCAGGGCACCTTCATGGAATCCGTCACCGCAGAGCTCGATCGTGCCGGAATCGCGCAGCACACACGGGTGATCGGACATGTGACCAGTGACGACCTCGTCGCTCTGTACACGGGAGCGGAGGCGTTCGTTTTCACGTCCGCGTATGAGGGCTTCGGCCTGCCGCCACTCGAGGCGATGGCCTGCGGCACACCCGCAGTGGTCTTCGACAACTCGTCGATCGCGGAGGTGAGCGGTGGCGCCGCGGACGTCGTGCGCGATGGAGACACCGCTGCGATGGGGGCGGCGATCAACCGCCTGCTCGACGATCCCGCGGAGCACGAGCGACGGCGTGCGACAGGACGTACATGGGCCGCGACCTTCACCTGGCACCGTGCAGCCGAGATGACTGTCGAGGTGTACCGCAGCGTCCTCGGCCGCTGACCTCTACTCCTTCTCCGTTACGTGGTACTCGAGATACGCGCCGAACATGAGCCGCGTCTGCGCCTCCAATGCGGGGATGACACTGAGCGCGAGGCCCACCACCGGGTACGTGAACAGCTGCAACTCCGCCCAACGCCGGCGCCACCACGGCCACTCGCGTGGTTTCGGACAGATCCGGTAATCGACCTGCACCAGCAGCAATGTGTTGAGCAGCGTGATCGTGAGAATGCTCGCGCTGAGGCTGCCGAGGAATGCAGACGTTGATGAGAGGCTGTAGTCGAGGTCGATGAACGCCGGCAACGCTCCACCGAAGAAGAGGAGCAACGGCAGCGTTGCCCAGGTGAGATGGTTGAAGATGAGGTTTGCGTAGCGCCGCGCGCGCATCCTCCAGGGGATCTCCGGATGGCTCAGCATTCGCGATGTCACATAAGGGATATCGGTCGCCCCCCACGCCCACCGTTTGATCTGGTTGTACTGGGATGCATGCGTTGCCGCATAACCTCGAGCGCGTGGCGCATCCCCGTATATCGGCAGGAACGCCGGCCGCGTGTTGAGCTTGCCGCCGCAGTGGAAGAAGGCTTTCCAGAAGAACCGCGAGTCCTCGGGAATCACGTCTGAGTCCCAGTAGCCGACGCTCGACAGGAGGTCGAACGACATCGTGTACGAGGAGAACATGACCAGCCGGTGTGGATTCTGATGGAGAAACATCTGCCACTGCGTCGCGGCCGTGGCCATCACACGCACCGCGGTCGGGACGCGCCAGATGTTGTTCAGAAATACAGGAACCGGCTGCCAGATCGACACGAGCCGGTCGTCCGCCATGCAGAACTGCAGGGTGATGTACGCGAAATACTGTGGGTGCACTCTGAAGTCGGAATCGAGGTCCGTGACCATGGTGAGCGTGGGATCCAGGCCCAACTGATCACACGCGGCTCTGAGCACTGGTCCGCCGTACGCCATCGCCGCCGACTTCCCGACCACAATGCCCGGAAGCAACGGATCCTTGATGTGCAGGAACAGTCGAAACGAGGAGGCGAACTCTTCACGCAATCGCGCGACGTTCTCGATGCCACCGAGGTCGGTCTCGCGGGTGATGATCGCGCAGACTCGCAGCTCGTCTGGATAGTTCGTGGCGGCGAGCGCCGCGACTGTGGCACGGAGCACGTCGTATGACTCCGTGTACGTCGGAATGAGCGCGCACTGCACCACCTGCGACGGCGCCGGAGCCCCGGCAGGCAGTTCCGCCTCGAAGTCCTTGCAGCGCTGCCACCAGTCGACAACCTCCGTCGCCTGCAGGGCTTTCAGCGTCCTTCGGACCCCGCGGACCGTGACGGTGGTCCGGACGAGCCAGTAGGCATCCAGGAGCACCGCTCCAACGCCCAGGATCCACAGCATCCCAGGGTCATTGAGCCTGATCGCGAACGCGGCAACCACCGGGACGAGCAGTGCAAACCACGTGAGTGCGCCCGGGAGGATTTCGAGGAGCCGCTGTTGGGTATGTTGCGACAGCGGGATCGCCCTGGATCGCGCGATCATCTGCACCCCAGTCTACCGATCCGCAACATACGAGCCTGAATGCCCCAAAAACCCACCGACCCTCCCGTCGACGCCGACCAGGAAGAACCGGAGACCCCCGTAGCCGAGGTGCTCGAGGGTGACGCCGTCGAACTGGACGACACCGACGAGATCGAAATCGAGATCGGCGTCGTGGTCGAGGTCGATGACGACGATGAGGACGATGACGAGGAAGAGGAGATCGTCGCGGTCGCCGCACCGGTCGTCGTCGCGCCTGCACCCCGACCGTCTCCAACCCCTGGGAGACCACCTGGAGCGCGCGAGGAACCACCGCCACCCTTCGGTGTGGGTGAGCATGTGATCCTCACGTCGAACACCCGGCCGCGTACTGGGACGTCGATCGGCGACTACCCGGTCGGATCCACCGGAATCGTCGAGACCGTGCTGAGCCAGACGGCGATCGTCCGCTTCGACAGGCACTCGGACACGAAAGAGGTGGTCGCCTTCACGTGCCTCGAGACCGCCGAGACCCCGGAACGCCACGCGGAATTGACGCTCCTGATGGTCGAGCCCGTTCGTGTCGGAGATCGCGGCCCGCGGCCTGCGGCGAACGGCGCGGCGGCCCCGGCCGCGGTGGAACCGGAGCCAGAGCCCGTGGCAGTCGTCGCTCCGCCGCCCAAGGCGGCGCCGGTGCCCGCGAAGCGTGCCGATCCGGCCCCGGCCCCCCAGCGCCCGGTCGCGAGCAAGCCGACGGCCGCCGCTCCCCCAAGGAGCGCCAAGCCGGTTTCAGCTGCACCTCCGACGAGATCCCAATCCGCGGCCAAGTCCGCGCCCGCCTCGAAGGCGCCGGTTGTTGCGAAGACGCCAGCGAAGCCGAAGGCGGCCGTCACGACCAAGCCCGCGGCAAGCGCCAAGCCCGATGCGAAGGTGAAGCCTCCGGGCGCCGCCAAGCAGGCAGCGAAACCCAGCACCTCCAAGTCCGCAGCGCGGACGTCACCCGCCAAGCCGGTCGCGAAGCCCGTCGCGAAAGTCGCGGCCAAGAGCCCGGTGAAAGCTCCAGCCAAGAGCCCTGCGAAGAGCGTGGCGAAGAGCGTGGCCAAGAGCCCCGCAAAGAGTGCGGCCAAGAGCCCCCCCAAGAGCCCCGCCAAGAGTCCCGCGAAAGTGAGCGCGCCGGCGGCGAAGAAGACTCCCGCCAAAGCCGTCCCTGCCAAGGCTGCCGCCGCCCGCCGAGGGCGCTGATCGGACGTCGGCACCGCTGAGCGCGCCGCGGGCCCGCTCACGATCGAGACGAGGTCAGCGAACCTCGC